>JBJSXB010000136.1:0-19441 GCA_046086245.1 Planctomycetaceae bacterium
TCACTCCATCGCCACCAGTTCGCCGGCGTTGAGGATGCCGCGGCAGACGGCGGTCAGCCCGTGGGCCGCCAGCAGCGACAGCGCCGCCTCGGCCTCGGTCGGGCTGGGCGCTCTGCCGAAGGCGACGTGAAACGCCCGTTCGATGCGGGCGGGCGCAGCGGACGGTATTTCGCGCTCGATCCGAGCCGCGAACCGCTCCGCCTGGTCGAGCAGGAACGGACCGTTGAGCATCGCCAGCGCCTGCAGCGGCGTCGTGCTCACCGTCCGGCGCGGCTGCACCTGGCCGGCGTCCGGGCAGTCGAACACGCCGCAGAAGTCGTCGAGTTCCGACCGCGGCTTCGTCTGGTAGATCATCCGGCGGAACTCGGCCTCGGTGAAGCGTTGCTTGGGGACGTACACCTTCACGTAGTTGGCGTTCGGCTCGAAGAGATCGAACCCCGGGCCGCCCCCCCGCTCCACCAGGCTGCCGCTGACCGCGAGGATCGTATCGCGGATCGCCTCCGCTTCCAGACGCCGTGGCGGGTAGCGCCACAGCAGACGTGCCGTGGCGTCGATCGCGAGGCCGTCGGCGCGCGGAGCCGACGACTGCCGGTAGGTGCGGCTGGTGACGATCAAGCGGTGGAGCGGCTTGAGGTGCCAGCCACCGTCGACGAGCGTCGCCGCCAGCCAGTCGAGCAGCGCCGGATGGCTCGGCCGGCCGCCGTTGACCCCCAGATCGCTCGGGGTCTCGACCAGGCCGGTACCGAAGTGCCAGTGCCAGACGCGGTTGGCGATCACCCGGGCGGTGAGCGGATTGCCGGGGGCGACGATCCACTCCGCCAGCGCGAGCCGCCGCTCCCGCTCCGGGGCGTCGTCGGGGAGCGTCGTCGCCGGCCCGAGGCTGGTGGGGCTGCCCGGCGGCACCGGCTCGCGCGGCTGCGTCGGATCGCCGCGAAAGAAGCGATGCACCACTCCCGGCTCCGCGAAGACGCCGGCGTAGATCACCTCCGGGGCGTGGGCCGCCACGAGCGCGGCTTTGAGCGGATCGATCCGCGCGGCCCACTCCCCCTGCGGACCGGCCGCCGCCGCCGGATCGATCCCCGACAGGCCAGGCGGCACCGTCGCCGGTCCGTCGGCCGAGGCGACGATGTCGCCGAACGCCAGCCGATCCAGATCGGTGGCCACGCACGTCCAGGCCGTGCCGTCGATGGAGACGTCGATCCGATACCGCGTCGCCACCCGATCGCCGAATCGCGGCGCGCGGGTGCCGTCGCGGCTCCAGCACACCTCCGCGATCGACTCGGCACGGCCGAGGTCGAAGGCCACCCAGCCGGCACCCGGCGTGTCGGAGATCCAGGACCGCTCGTTCCCGAAGATCCCGTCGTTGACGTGGGCGAGCCGGTGAAACGGATTCCCGGCGAAGTCGCCGGAGGAGCGCACCGCCGCGGCGAGGGCGACGTTGCGCCCGTCGGTGGTGAGGATCTCGCACTCGTCGAGGCACGGCTCACCGCCGTTGGTCGCCAGGATCGTGAACCGCACGTGCCGGGCGACGACCGGCGCGAACCGGTCGACACAGCGCGAGCGTGTGCCCGCTGGCCGCAGCCGCCCAATCCCCATCGCCGCGAGCTCGCGCTCGACCTCGCGACGCCGCGCGGCGGCATCGGCGTCGGGGGGTAGCGGCAGCGGCCGCTCGCCGTGGCGCACCCCGGCCAACGAGGCCGCCACGCGCGTGTAGTCGGTTTGGCTCAACGGATCGAACTTGTGGTCGTGGCAGCGGGCGCAGCCGATCGTGATGCCGAGAAACGCGCTGCCCACGGTGCTCACCATGTCATGGATCTCGTCGGCCCGCTGGATCGCCGTCAGCACCGGATCGGGCGATTTGACGCGGTCGGTCGGCCCGCCGACGAGGAAGCCGGTGGCCGGGTCGGCCCCGAGGGCGTCGCCGGCGAGCTGGCAGCGGAGAAAGCGCTCGAACGGCATGTCGGCGTTGAAGGCGTCGATCACCCAGTCGCGGTAGCGCCAGGCGTTGGGTCGCGCGGTGTTGGTCTCGAACCCGTCGCTCTCCGCGAACCGGACGACGTCGAGCCAATGCCGGGCCTGACGCTCGCCGTAGCGGGGCGACGCCAGCAGCGCGTCGACGACCGCATCGTGCGCCGCCGCGATCCCGTGCTCCCGGCACGCGCGCTCGAAGGCGGCGACGTCGTCGGGCGACGGGGGCAGCCCCACGAGATCGAACCAGGTTCGCCGCAGCAGGACGCGTGGCTCCGCCGGCGGGTTGAACGTCAGGCCGGCCGACGCCAGCGCCGCTGCCACGAACGCGTCGATCGGGTGCGGCTCGTCGGCGGCCGGGACGGCCGGCCGCACTGCCGGACGGAACGCCCAGTGGTCGTGGCCGCAGCGCGGCCGGGCGCCTCCGTCGGCGGATGGTGCCGGAAGGGCGCGCAGGTGCTCGGGCCAGACCGCGCCGGCGTCGATCCAGGCGCGGAGCAGTTCGATCTCGGCAGGTGCGAGTGCCGCGCCGTCGGCCGGCATGCGCCGCTCCCGATCGGCGGTGGTGACGCGCTCGAGCAGCGCGCCTTGCGTCACGTCGCCCGGCACGATCGCCACGGTCCCCGAGTCGCCGCCGGCAATCGCCCGATCGCGGAGGTCGATGCGGTACCCGCTCTCGGCGGTGGCCGACCCGTGGCAGGCGCCGCAGGCCCGGGCCAGCAGCGGGGCGATCTCCCCCTCGAAGCGCGCCGCCCAGTCGGCACCGTGGGCCGCGCCACCGGCCACGAGGCCGATCCCGACGGCGGCGAGCAGGCGGCGGCTGCGACGGAGGCTCGGCATGGTGGTGACTCCGCGACCGGGATGCAAGGCTGCGGCTGCGAGGGTGGCGCCCGGCGCCGCGTCAGCCGAGGAGGTGCTCGAGCACGAGCCGCTCGAGCGCCTCGTAGTCGCGGTCGGCGATGCACTGTGCCGCCACGCTCTCGGGGAAGCTGCGCACCTTCTCCACGAGCTTGAGGAACACCGCCTTGCTGGTGGCGAGGTGGGCGGCCGCCTTCTCGGCCGGCTGGGTGCGCTGCGCCTTGACGTCGAAGCCGACGTAGCCGATCGAGGCGTAGCCCGCCTTCTCGAGCACGCGCACCTGGTCGAACGCGCCGCGCAGATTGGCGGCGCCGAACACCTTGTCCTGGTCGTATTTGAGCCCGTTCTGGTCGTTGAGGTGGACGCCCCAGAGCTTGCCGGCGGCCAGCGCGAATCCCATCTCGTCGGAGGGATCGAGACCGGCGAGGATCGCATGGGCGCTCTCGATGAGCACGCCCACGCGCCGCGGATCGACGCAGCGCGTGCCGAGCGCCAGCGCGTGGCCGATCGTGGGGAGAAACGCCGTATCGACCGGTTCGTTGGGCTTGGGTTCGATGGCGATCCGCACCGTCGGGCTCGCCGACAGCATCGCGTCGATCGCCGCGATCAACTGCCCGGAGGCCGCCACCGGATCCTTGCTCTCCCGCACCCCCGTGCCCTCGCGGGCCGGCCACATCACCATCAACTCGGTGCCGAGGGCCATGGCGACGTCGACGGCCCGCTTCGAGCGCTCGATCGCCCAGCGCCGGGCCGCGGGATCGTTGGCGGTGTAGCCGCCGTCCACCCCGTGGGGATGCTCCCAGAGGCGCGCGGCGACGAACTCGGCCGCCAGTCCCATGCCCTCGAGCGATTTCCGCATCGATTCCGCCGCTGTGGCGATCTGGGCGGGGGACATGTTTTCGAGGTCCGGCACCGCGTCGTCGTCGTGGAACTGGATGGCGTGGAACCCGAGATCGACCGCGGTCCGCAGCACGTCGTTGAAGGGCACGGGCGGTCGGACCGGCGGGCCGAACGGGTCGGCACCGCGGCCGAGGTTCCAGGGGCCGACGGAAAAGCGGTACTCGGCGGGGGGCATGGTGGGCTCCTCGGAGGGCGGCCGGTGCGCACGTCGTCGCGATCCCCGCGACGGGTGGACAGCGGCAGAGTCTACCGCGACGATTGGCGGCGGTGCGGGGGTGGTCCCCCCGCCGGGCCCGCGGGCCGTGAGGCAACAGGCATCCATGCACACCCCGGCCGTCCGCAAGTCGCTCGACGTCAAGCTCGCCCGCATCGTCGCCGACCCGTCGTGCGGCGATTTCATCCTCGCCGACGCCAAGGACGCCGACATGGCCTTCGGGCTGGCGGCGCCCGGCGTGCGTCCCGGTGGGGCGGTCGAACGCGGTCCCTTCTTCTCGATCGACGACTACCGCGAGAACATCCGCCGGCTGGTCCGCCAGGGGCTGCTCGACGTGATGCTGATGAGCGCCAGCACGAACGATCTTTTGGCGATCGACGAGGGATTGTTCGTCGAGAGCGCGATGACGCCGGCGGTGCGGATGAACGACACCACCGACATCTGGCTGGCCGCCGGCAGCGGCGGCTACCCACGCCAGCCCGCCCTGCCCTTCTCCACCGCGACGATCCCCCAGGCCCAATGCGGCCGTGTCGACTGCCGGCACGCGGACCTCGGCCGCGGCGCGAATCTCGGCCTGTTTTCCCTCACGCTCAACGACGATGCCACGCTCGACCGGGCGATGCTGACGGCCTATCGCGATTTCCGCCTCGACGCGGAGCGGCACGCGTTCCGCCATTTCCTCGAGGTCTTCTTCCCCAACGCGCTCGATCGGGTGCCCGGGAATCCGGCGGCCGACCGCCCGCGCGACGTCGCCCGGTTCCTCGCGGACCACGTCGTCCGCGCGCTGGCCGGCGTGCCGCGCGCCGGGCGCCCGCTGTTCCTCAAGATCCCCTATCTCGGCCCCGAGGTCACCGAGCAGCTCGCCGCCTACGACCGTTCGTTGGTGATCGGCATCCTCGGCGGCGGCGCCGGCACCACGCACGACGCCTTCGCGCTGGTGGAGGAATCGAAGCGTCACGGCGCCCGGGTGGCGCTGTTCGGCCGCAAGATCAACGCCGCCGAGGATCAGTTGGCGTTCGTCGAACATCTGCGGCGCGTCGCCGACGGCGAGCTTTCCGCCGCCGAGGCGGTGCGTGCGTACCATGGCGCCCTCCAGGCGCGATCGATCCCACCCCGTCGCCCGCTGGAGGCGGATTTGGCCCTGGCGCCGACCGCCCAGGCCTACGGCGGTTGACCACGACCCGTCTCTCCGGAGTGTCCGATGACCCCCGCGCAGCGTCTCCACGATCTCGGCTACATCCTCCCCCCGGCGCCGAAGGCGATCGGTGCCTACGTGCCGAGCCTCGTCGTCGGCGGGCAGCTGCTGACGTCGGGCCATCTGCCGATCCAGACCGACGGGACGCTGATCCGCGGCCGCGTCGGGGCGGAACTCGACCAGGCCGCGGGCAAGGCCGCGGCACGCCAGGCCGGGCTGGCGATCCTCGCCACCGTGATCGCGACGCTGGGAAGCGTCGATCGCGTGGCCCGCGTCGTGAAGGTGCTGGGACTGGTGAACTCGACCCCCGACTTTCTCACCCACCCGGCCGTGGTCAACGGCGCCAGCGAGCTGTTCGCCGCGGTGTGGGGGCAGGAAGCCGGGGTCGGTGTGCGGTCGAGCGTGGGGGTCGGATCGCTGCCGGAGGGGGTTCCGGTGGAAATCGAGGTGGTGTTCGATCTCTCGTGACGCGGCGTGGCGCGGGAGCGGCCGGCGCGGCCGGGTAGACTGCGGATCGTGTCGGGCGGCATCCCGCGGGGCAGGAGACTCGATCGGAGATACCCATGGCCATCAAGACCAACTGTCCCGTCAGCCGAGCCCAATTCCGCGCGCAGGCGCAGCCGGTGGAGGTGGTCATCAACGGCATCCCGATGACCGCCGACGTGAAGGAGTTCTCCACCGGCTCGCTCGGCTGGTACCTCACCGGCAAGACCAACCTCAAAGTCGGCGACAAGAGCGTGAGCGTGCAGATCGGTATGAACCTCACGGTGGTCGGCTCGAAGGATCTGCCCCCCGACGCCGTTCCGGACGCGGGGGAGCCGTCCGCGGCGGAGACGTGAGGCGACGGCCGGGCGGATGCCGTTCGCGGCCTGTCAGGGAATCCGCAGCGCGTCGGCGATGAAGGCCGTCGTCCGCGGGTCGCGGAAATAGCCGCAGTGATGGATGGCGTCGCCGGCGCCGAATTGCAGCGCGGCCGTCGGCCGGACACCGCTGGCTGCGCCGAAGTCGTCCATCGACGCGGTGTCGACCACCAGGTCGTTGGGGCCGTCGAAGACCACCTCGGCCGCCAGGCCGGCGGCGGTCGTGCGGCGGAAGTATCGCCAGAACCGCCATCCCTCGTCGGCCGGCTCGAACGTCGAGGCCACGGTGAAGTAGTCGAGCGCCCGGGGCGCCCGAGCGGCGCGCAGGATGCCCAGTTCGCTGTTGTTGCCGATGCGTGACTGCGCGAAGAGCCCGGGGACGCACGCCAGCGCCGCGTCGGCGATCGGCAGGCGGTTGGCGACTCCGCCGATCGAGAGCAGGATCCGCAGCAGCCCGACCGGCGCGGCGAGGAACGGCGCCGCCAGTCCGAGCACTTGACCGCTCGCGGCGATGACGCTGCCGAGCGTGGTCATCGCGTCGATGCCGGCGCGGAGCCGCGGCCCCGCGGCAAGGCTCGTGCCGGCGATCGGCGCGCCGACGAGCACCGCGCGGCACGGGCCGCGCCGACCGGTGCCCAGCGTCTCGAGCCACCACCGGGCCACGAGGCCCCCACGGCTGTGGCAGATGAGATCGACCGCATGCGTGCTCCCGGCCAGCGCGCGGTCGAGCTCGACGGCGTTGAGCAGCGGTCCCCGAGCCAGCGTGGCGTGGTCGAAGAACAGCACGCGGTCGTAGTGCGCGGCGGCGCGGCCGAGCAGATCCCGGCCGTGCGGCGTGGCCTGCAGGTCGGCGAGGAAGTGATCGGCGTTGGAGAAGGTGCCGTGGACGACGACCAGCGAGCGGCCCACGTGGGGGCCGGGGGGGGCGGCCACGAGCCGCCGTTTCACCAGTTGCAGCAACCCGCGGCCGGGGCTGAACGAGGCGTCGAGTCGCTGGACCGCCGCGTGGACGGCGTCGGGTGCGACCGCCTCGAAGACGCGCGTGGCGAGGACGCGTCCGGCGGCGGGGGCGGGGGCGGCCGGCCGTCGGGCGGCAGACGCACCGCGGACCACGGCGCGATCCGCCGGCGATCGCCACGACAGCAGTCCGTCGATCGCCACCAGGTCGAGGGGGACGCCCGCCGCCCGGCTGGAGCGACGGCCAGCGGTGCGATACCGCGCGGCGGAGGGGCGCGCGGCCCGCGCCAGTCCGATCGCCTCGGCGTCGGCGTCGAGGGCGGCCAGCAACGCCGCCGGTTCGGCGGATTCGATCGGTGGGGCGACGTCGGCGCTGCGGCGCTGGCGGGCCATGGAAGACTCCTCGGGCAAGGCAGCGGTCGGCGTGACTCTACCCTGCCGCCGATCGGGGCGGACGGGGCGGACACGCCACCGGCGGGAGGTGCCACGGTGGCGACCGACCGGTGCGATATGATCTCGGGAGCGGCGGGGAATGGCAGCCCCGCGCCCACCGTCAGGGTCCGGGGAGGGATGGCGATGCACACCGCACGAAGGGCATGGCGGGATACCGCGGCGGGGACCGGGCGGGCGTGGCCCCCGATCATGGCGGGAGCGATGCTGTCGGCGCTGGCGACGGTGTCGCTCGTCGCCCGTGCCGAGACCGGCGGTGGATTCACCCGCCACGTCCTCACCGACACGTTCCATGCGGAGGCGGCGGGGATCGGCGATTTCGACGGCGACGGGCGCAACGACGTGGTCTACGGCCCCTACTGGTATGCCGGCCCCGACTTCCGGGAGAAGTTCGAGATCTATCCGCCGCAGGCGTTCGATCCCAATCAGTACTCGAACAACTTCATGACCGCGGTCGCCGACGTCGATGCCGACGGCCGGCCCGACGTCATCGTCAACGAGTGGCCGGGCAAGGAGGTCAACTGGTTCAGGAATCCCGGCGGCCGCGGCACCGGCTGGACGAAACACCTGGTGCATCCGGTGGTCGACAACGAGTCGCCCGATTGGCTCGACGTCACCGGCGACGGCCGCGGCGAATTGGTGTTCCACACCGGTGGCGTCCTCGGATTCGCCGCGCCGGCCGGTGCGGCCACCGAGCGCTGGCCGTTCCGCCCCTGCTCGGACAAGGAGGCGTGGGGCCAGTACCAGCACGGCCTCGGCGTCGGCGACGTCAATGGCGACGGCCGCCCCGACCTGTTGATGGCCGGCGGGTGGTGGGAACAACCGGCACCCGGACCGGCCGGCCAGACGCCGCCAGCGTGGAAGAAGCATCCCCATGCGTTCGGCTCCGGCGGCGCGCAGATGCACTGCTCCGACGTCGACGGGGACGGCGACGCCGACGTGGTCACCAGCCTCGTCGCCCATGGCTACGGCCTGGCGTGGTTCGAACAGGTGGCGAAGGAGGGAGGCATCGACTTCGTGCCCCACGCCATTCTGCCCGCCGAGGGGGACAAGAGCCTCGACGGGGTCCAGTTCTCGCAGCTCCACTCGGTGGCGATGGCCGACATGGATGGCGACGGGCTCGAGGACATCGTCACCGGCAAGCGGTTTTGGGCACACGGGCCGAAGGGGGATCCCGATCCGGCCGGCACGCCGTACCTTTACTGGTTCAAGCTGCACCGCGGCCCGGGCGGGGTGCACTGGACCGCACACCGCATCGACGACGCGTCCGGGGTCGGGACGCAGATCGCCGTCGGCGACGTCGATGGCGACCGCCGCCCCGACGTCGTCGTCGGCAACAAGAAGGGCGGCTTCGTGTTCATCCAGACCCCGCCGCGCTGACCGGCACCCTCCGCCCGTGAGACTCCGATGAACCTGTCCAATCATCCCGCCGGCGTGGTGGCCGCGATCCGCAGCCGGCTGTTCGCCCTCGGCGGCGGATTGTCGCTGCTCGGCGTCGTGTCGATCGCCGCACCCTGGGCCGCGGCGACGGTGATCGACTGGCTCTGCGGAGGCCTGCTCGTGCTCGCCGGCCTGCTCCAGCTCGGCGTCGCCACCATCAGCTACTCGTGGCGTGGCTTTTGGATCGCCGCCGTCTGCGGCATGCTCGCGCTGGTCGGCGGCGTGGCGATGCTGGCGATCCCGGTCGAAGGGGTGCATGCCCTGGTTACGTTCCTCGGCATCATGCTCCTGGTCGAGGGGTTGGTGAAGCTCGCTGCCGCCTGGGGGCTGCCGTCCGACATGCCGCGGGGATGGGTGATGTGCGACGGGCTGCTCAACGCGGTGCTCGGGGGAGTGCTCGTGGCGGCACGTCCGGCCGAGGCGGGCGTGTTGCTCGGGCTGTTCGTGGGGATGAACCTGCTGTCGAGCGGGATCACCTTTCTCGCCACCGCGGCGGCGCTCGGTCGCGCGGTCCGTTGACCCCGCCTCCGCCGCCGTCTCTTCCGCGTTGTCGCGCGTCACCGCGAGACGCTACAACCCCGCTTTCCCGCGGACCCCTCCCATGCACGAGCTTCCCAAACACTACGATCACCATGGTGCGCAGGAGCGCTGCGCCCGCCTCTGGGATGCCGGGCGCTACTGGCACGCCGAACCGCGGCCGGCGCCCGGGCAGCGCGTGTTCTCGATCGTCATCCCACCGCCGAACGTCACCGGCGCCCTCCATCTCGGCCACGCCCTCAACAACACGCTCCAGGACGTGCTCGTGCGCACCCGGCGGATGCAGGGCTACCTGACGCTGTGGATGCCGGGCACCGACCACGCCGGCATCGCCACACAGGCGGTGGTCGAGCGCCGCCTCCTCGAGGAGGAGAAGCTCTCCCGGCACGACCTCGGGCGCGAGCGGCTCGTGGCGCGGATCTGGGCGTGGAAAGAGCAGTATGAAAAGCGGATCCTCGGGCAGCTCCGCGACCTCGGGGCGAGCTGCGACTGGGACCGGACGCGCTTCACGCTCGACGAGCGCTGCGGCCGCGCCGTCCGCGAGGCGTTTCTCCGCCTCTTCCGCCGCGGGCTCGTGCGCCGCGGGAAGCGCCTCGTGAACTGGGACCCCTTTCTGCAGACGGCGATCAGCGACGACGAGGTGTTTCACGAGACGGTGAAGGGGCACTTCTGGCACATCCGCTACGACATCGTCGATCCACGGCCGGGAGAGCCGGCGAGCGTGACCGTGGCGACCACCCGTCCGGAGACGCTCCTGGGCGACACGGCGGTGGCGGTGCATCCGGCGCCCGCCCGGGCGCTCGCCGAGGCGGAGCAGGCCCTCCGCGCGAAGCGCGCCGAGGCGGCAGCCAAGGACCAGCCGGTGCTCGACAAGGAGCTCGAGGACCTCGCCGCCCGCCGGCTCGAGCTGTTGCCGGGGCTCGAGCGCCTGGCGGCGATGGCCCGCGACGGCCGGCAGGTGCGGCTGCCGCTGCTCGGCCGGGCGATTCCGCTCGTGGCCGACGAATGGGCCAAGCCGGAGATGGGCAGCGGCTGCGTGAAGATCACCCCGGCCCACGACCACAACGACTACGAGGTGGGGCAGCGCCAGCGCCTGCCGCTGGTCAACATCCTCCAGCCCGATGGCCGGCTGGCGGCCTCCGCCGGTCCCTACGCCGGGCTGTCGATCGCGCAGGCGCGCGCGAAGGTGGTGGCCGATCTCGAGGCCGCCGGGCAGCTGGTCGCCGTCGAGGACCGGATCATCGAGCTGGCCCATTCCGACCGCTCCAAGACCCCGATCGAACCCTACCTCGCCGATCAATGGTTCATCCGCATGGCGGAGCTGGCCCAGCCGGCGCTCGACGCGGTGACTTCCGGCGCGGTCCGCATCGTGCCGGAGCGCTACGCCAGGAGCTACGTCGACTGGCTCTCGGAGAAGCGCGACTGGCCGGTCGGCCGCCAGCTCTGGTGGGGCCACCGGATCCCGATCTGGCAGGTGGGGGGCGTGGCGGAGGCCGATCTCGCCGCCGCCTTCGCCGGCCGCGAAGACGTCTCCTGGCAGCCCGACGACGCGGGGGGCTGGTTCGTCTGCTCGTCGCGCGAGTCGCTCGGCGTCGAGCGGGTCGCCGGCGAGGCGCTCGTGCAGGAGCCCGACGTCCTCGATACCTGGTTTTCGTCCGCCCTCTGGCCCCACTCGACCCTCGGCTGGCCCGAGGCCACGGCGGAACTGGCCTGCTTCTACCCCACCAGCACGCTGGTCACCAGCCGCGACATCCTCACGCTGTGGGTCGCCCGGATGGTGATCATGGGCCTGTTCGACACCGGAAAGATCCCGTTCGCCGAGGTGGTGATCCATCCGAAGATCCTCGACCGCTACGGCGAGGCGATGAGCAAGACCAAGGGCAACGGCGTCGATCCGCTCGACGTCATCGACCTGCTCGGGGCCGACGCCCTGCGCTTCGGCATGGTGAGCATGGCGACCGAGACGCAGGACGTGCGGATGCCGGTGATGTTCCAGTGCCCGGCCTGCGACCTGCGGATCGACCAGACGACGCACAACCGCATGCTGCCGGCGATCGAGTGCCCACGCTGCAACAAGCGTTTCAAGACACAATGGGCGCGTGAGGAGGAGCAGTCGCTCGCGCGCGGGCCGGCGGTGAGCGAGAAGTTCGAGGCGGGCCGCAACTTCTCCAACAAGCTCTGGAACGCGACCCGGTTCGTCCTCATGAACCTCGCCGCGACCGACGGCGCGGAGGCCTACGCGGGGCACGACTGGTCGATCCCGGGGGCCCTCGTGCCGGAATCGCTCGAGGACCGCTGGCTCGCCAGCCGTCTGGCGAGCGTCAGCCGCGACGTCACCGCCGCGATCGACGGGGCCCGGTTCGCCGAGGCAGGGCGGCTGCTCTACGCGTTCGCCTGGGACGAGTTTTGCAGCGCGTACCTCGAGCTTTGCAAGCCGCGGCTCGCCGATCCGGCCACCCGCGACCGGGCCCGCGCGATGCTCGTCGTCGCCCTCGACACGATTCTGCGACTCCTCCACCCGATCATGCCCTTCCTCACCGAGGAGATCTGGCAGCATCTGCGGACGGCGCTGCCGAACCGGCGCCTGCCATGGGACGCGGGCGCCGCTCCGGCCGAATCGATCATGGTGGCGCGCTGGCCGGCGCCGCCGGCCGCCTGGATCGACGACGTGACGGAGCGCGGCTTCGGCACGTTCCTCGCGGTGCTCGGCGGCCTCCGCGAGATCCGTGCCCGGCAAAACCTGCCGCCGCGGACGCGCGTGCCGGTGGCGATCCGCGCCGCGGCGGACACGGCGGCGTCACTCGCTCCCTTGCGCGGGGCGCTGGAGGCGATGGCGACGGTGCGGATCGTCGATCTCGGGCCGGAGGCGGTCGCCCCGGCCACGGCCGCCACGGCCACGGTCGGCGGCTGCGATCTGTTCGTCGATCTCGCCGATTTGGTCGACGTCCCGGCGGAGACGGCACGGCTCGAGAAGGAGATCGAGGCCTGCGGCAAGGGCATCGACGGCAAGCGCGCGATGCTCGCCAACGAGGCGTTCGTGTCGCGCGCCAAGCCGGAGAAGGTCGCCGAGGAGCGGGCCCGGTTGGCCGAACTCGAAGACAGGCTCGCCAAGGCGACCGCCGCCCTGGCCGCCCTCGCGACGCGGCCCCGATGACGCGGCCGACTGGCATCCGCACGTCGGCGCGGGGAGCGATTCCCCCACCGCGGCGGCCCCGCCGCCGGCGCTGGGAGTGGGCCGGGGGGCTTCGGTATGATGGGATGTACGTGCCGCAGTGGTCCGGGAGCCGATACCGATGAGCGTTCAGATGGAGCTCTCGCGGATCATCATCAGCGAGATCAACGACCAGCAGGTGGTGTATCTCAAGGAGGTCGAGGGGGAGCGGACGTTTCCGATCCTCATCGGCTTGTTCGAGGCGACGAGCATCGACCGCCGTGTGAAGCGGCACGCGTCGCCGCGCCCCCTGACGCACGATCTGTTCGTCGCCGCCGTCGGAGCGCTCGGCGGCGAGTTGCAGGACGTGGTCATCAGCGAACTGAAGGACCACACCTATTACGCCACGATCCGCGTGCTCCGGGACGGGGACACGATCGAGATCGACGCCCGGCCCTCCGACGCGATCGCGGTGGCGGTGACCTGCGATCCGAACCTACCGATCTACGTCTCCGAGGAGGTCCTCGCCGACGTGTTGGGCGGCGGCTCGTGAGCGGCCTGGCCCCCGTGGCAGACTCCCCGATGCCGCCTCGTCGCCCGCGCCCGCTCCGCGCGAGCGGCCCTCCCGGAGCCCCAGCGTGACCCGCACCCGATCTCCGGCGCTCGACGCCACGCCGCTCTCGAATCCCGATCCGCGCCTCGGCGGAGCGGCGCTCGCCGCCGTCACGGCGGCCGGCGGTGGCGTGCCCGGCTGCCAGTTCGCCAGCGACAACACCGCCGGGTTCTGTCCGGAGGCGTGGGCGGCGCTCGAGCGTGCCAACGCCGGCAGCGTGTCGAGCTACGGCGACGATCCCTCGACGGCCCGGGCCTGCGGGATGATCCGCGAGCTGTTCGAGCACGATGCCGAGATCTTCTTCGTCTTCAACGGCACCGCGGCCAACGCCCTGGCGCTGGCCTCGATGTGCCAGAGCTACCACTCGATCCTCTGCCACGAGATCGCCCACGTCGAGGCCGACGAGTGCGGCGCGCCGGAGTTCTTCTCCAACGGCACGAAGCTGCTGCTCCTGCCCGGTGACGGAGCGAAACTCCGTCCGGAGATGATCCGCCGCGCGGTCGAGCGGCGTCGCGACATCCACTACCCGAAGCCGCGCGTCGCCACCGTGACGCAGGCCACGGAGTTGTCCACCGTCTACTCGGTGGACGAACTGGCGGCGATCGGCGCCACCTGCCGTGAGCTCGGCCTCGCCCTCCACATGGACGGCGCCCGGTTCGCCAACGCGGTCGCCGCCCTCGGCGTCGCGCCGCGCGCCGTGACCTGGGAGGTGGGTGTCGACGTGCTCTGTTTCGGGGGCACGAAGAACGGGATCGCCGTCGGCGAGGCGGTGGTGTTTTTCAGGAAGGAGCTGGCGGCGGAGTTCGCCTGGCGCTGCAAGCAGGCCGGCCAGCTGGCGTCGAAGATGCGCTTCCTCTCGGCGCCCTGGGTCGGGTTGCTCGAGGGGGACGTGTGGCTGCGCAACGCCCGCCGGGCCAACGCGGCGGCAGCGCGGCTGGAGGGCGGGTTCCGTGCCATCCCGGGGATCGAGGTGATCGGTCAGCGCGATGCCAACGCGCTGTTCGCACGGTTGCCGGCGCCGATCGCCGACGGCCTCCGCGGTCGGGGGTGGCGGTTTTACGACTTCATCGGCTCCGGGGGCCACCGCTTCATGTGTTCCTGGGCGACGACCGACGCCGACGTCGATGCCCTGCTGGCCGACGCCCGCAGAAGCGCGGCGGTCTGATTCTCATCCCGGCGTCAGGCCCGCCGCCGTCGCCGTGCCCGGCCCCGACGGGGCGGCGGTTCCTCCGCCGCCGGCCGCGGGGGGGACGTCGCGCGTCAGGTCGGCGCCACAGCGGCGTTGCCCGACCCGCTCCTGCGGCGCTCGACGACCGACAGGCTGCCCACCACCAGCGCCAGCACGCTGGAGAACGACGCCGGATCGATCTCGGGCACGGCCTGGGTGAAGACGTTCACCACCGACGACACGTGGCCGGTCGCGTCGAGGACGATCGTGTCGCGGACCCACACCTGCGTTGCCAATCCGAGCGACACGGCCCCCGTGGGAGCCCCGTTGAGGCTCGTCAGACTGGCGAGATCGCCGGTGCCATGAACGGTTGCGGCGGCGAATGCCGAAAGCGTGCTGAACACGTCCTTGTACACGGTCGCGGTGTCGCTGATGTGCGTCGAGTCGAGGGCCACGGTGTTGAGGAAGTACGGCGACGACGGATTGACGTCGACACGGTAGCCGAGCGCGTACGTGCCCGATCCCAGTCCGCCGAGACCGGCGAGTGAGAACGAGTGGTACTGGTCGTTCGGGCTGTCCTCGATCGTGATCAATTCCGGGCTCGTTGGTCCCTGGCTGATGCCCGACTGCTCGAGGTACGTGAAGCTCTTGTCACCGAGCGACCAGGTTCCCGCCGGGTTGCCGGCGGTCGACCCGGTGGCGAACGTGGAGATGTTGCCCACCACGAGAATTCCGCCCCAGGTGGGGTCGGCCACTGTGAGGAGCGAGGCGGCGGCAACGCCCACGGCGGCGAGCCGGATTCGTGCCCGTGCGGGCTGGCGCGACGAGGTCGCTCGAGTCTGCTGCAACGGCATTTTGATCGTCTCCGGAAAGGGAAAAACCACGACACAACGACTGTCGGGCGATCCCTGCCGGCGACGCTCGGACCGGGAACGGGGCCACGGTGCGAGCACGGCCGGGCGCTCACCGCACCCCGCCGCGAGAGCAACCGTAGGGGCGGCCGGCGCCGTGGGCAAGCGCGGCGGGGTGATCGCACCGCCGTGGAAATCACAGGGCCAATCCCGGTCGTGGCGCCATGAACCGCACGCGGACACGTCGCGGCAGCGGCCGCGCCGGCGTTGGCGGTCAGGGCGACCCCGGCACCACCATCGGCGGCATCAGATGCGGAGGAACACCCCGCGCCGCTGCATCCACACAAGCGCGGTCCACAGCACCGCCAGCGTCGCGGCGCCCAGCAGGAGCGGTGCCAGGCCCGGTCCGGCGACGTCGAACGCCCCGCGGCCGAGGTGCGTGACGAGGGTCTGTTCGATGAACCCCTTCCCGAGGTGCTCGATCACGTAGGCGGCGATCGAGTTCATGCCGATCACGGTGAGCGGCCACGCCCAGCGGTTCCAGCCGCGTTCGTCCACGGTCCAGTGGAACGCGGCCAGCAGCCAGAAGCACCACCCGCCGCTGAACAGCACCCAGGCCGGCGTCCAGATCCGCTTGACGATCGGGCACAGACCGGTGGCGGAGAGCATCCACCCGGCGGCCAGGCAGAGGATCCCCGCGACCACGAAACGCCGCACCGCAGCGCGATCCTCGAGCCAGCGGCCGGCGACGAGGCCGAGCAGCGACGTGGCGAGGGTGGGGATGAACGACAGCGTCAGGTAGCCGCCACCGTTGGCGACGAATGGCGTCGCGCGTGGGAAGCGATTGAGGAACCAGACGTCGAAGGCGTGGCCGATATTGGCGTTCTTCGCCCACGGATCGTCCCCTCCCCACGCCGTCCACGCCACCCAGACGCCGACGAGGATCACCCCCAGGGCCAGCCACGCGTCGCGGCGCGGCCGGAGGCCGAGCCAGAACAGGAACGGGTACCCGAGGCCGATCTGCGTGAGCGTGTCCTCGAAGGTGAAGTTGGTGATCGGCTTGCCCACCGATCGGAGGAAGATGCCGAGCGCCACCAGCACGAGCGCCCGCCACAGCGCGTGGGCGGTCATCCGGCCCGTCGACTGGCCGCGCCGTGCGCGCGACGCCAGGGAGAACGGCAGCGCGACGCCGACGAGGAACGAGAACGACGGCTGAATGAGGTCGTGGAGCGAACAACCCTCCCAGGCGACGTGCGACTGGTGCCAGGCGAGGAACCGCCACACCCGGCTCTCGGGAAACGCCTGGGCGACCGCCGGGAGGCGGAGCACCTCCCCCATCATCAACAGCATCACGAAGCCGCGGTAGGCGTCGATCGACGTCAGGCGCCTCGCGGGGGACGCCGTGGCGGATGGATCGGGCACTCGGGCAATCGGGTCGTGCATGGTGGTCACCCTGCCGGGTCGATCCGTTCCCGGCCCCACGCCTCGGCGAGGCGCACGAGCACCTCGACGGCCGCCTCCATCTCCTCGAGGCTGGTCCACTCCAGCGGCGAATGGGGATTGTGCTCGCCGGTGGAGAGGTTGGGCGTCGGCAGGCCGAGGGCCGTCAGCAGCGAGCCGTCGGTGCCGCCGCGGATCACGTCCACCGTCGGTTCCATGCCGGCGGCGCGCGTCGCCGCGACCGCCAGCGCGACGGCGCGTGGCTCGCGCTGCAGTCCCTCGCGCATGTTGCGGTACTGCGCCGTGACGGCGATCCCGATCGTGGCCCGCGGGTGCCGGCGGCGCAGGTCGGCGGCAATGCCGTCGAGGAGCCGCGCCTGGTCGGCGAGGCCGGCGGTGTCGAAATCGCGGAGGATCAGCCGCGCCTCGGCGTGGGCGACGCCACCGGCCATCTCGTAGGGATGCACGAAGCCCTCGCGGCCGGAGGTGGTCTCGGGGGAGAGCCGGTCGGCCGGCAGCGCGGCGAGGAACTCCCCGAGGATCTTCATGGCGTTGACGAGGCGTCCGCGGCCGATGCTCGGATGGATGTTGACGCCGGTGACGGTGACGACGGCGAGGTCGGCGGAAAAGGTCTCGGTATCGATCGTGCCGCGGCCGGAGCCGTCGAGCGTGTAGCCGCAGACGGCGCCGATGCGGGCGACGTCGAGGTGCTCCGTGCCGCGTCCGATCTCCTCGTCGCAGGTGAACACCAACCGGATCGGGCCGTGGGGCACCTCGCGATGCTCCACGAGCCGTTGGGCCGCCGCCATGATCACGGCGACCCCCGCCTTGTCGTCGGCGCCGAGGAGCGTCGTGCCGTCGGAGGTGATGATCGTGCCCCCCACGAGGCCGGCGAGATCGGGGTTGTCGGCGACGCGAATCACCCGATCCGGGGCGCCGGGCAGCACGAGGTCGCCGCCGCGGTAGTCGCGGTGGACGATCGGCGTGACGCCACCGCCGCTGGTCTCCGGGGAGGTGTCGACGTGAGCCACCCAGGCGATCGTCGGCGCGGCGTGGAGGGTGGTCGGCGGCACGGTCGCCATCACGACGCCGTGGGGAGAGCGTTCGACGTCGGCCAGACCGAGCGCGTGGCACTCGGCGACGAGCAACCGGCAGAGGTCGAGCTGCTTCGCGGAGCTGGGGCTGGTGGCCGAGTGCTCATCGGCCTGCGTGTCGATCCGGACGTAGGCGAGGAAGCGGTCGAGCAGCGCGGGCATGGCGGATCTCACGGCGGGTGGCACCAGCGTACCGGCACGGAGCCGGGAGGCTCACGGCCCCCTGCCCGGCCGCGGGGCTGCTAGGCTGGTTTGCCGATCCGTGCTGGCCCGGGTTCCTCGCGACCACGCCGGGCGTTCGCCCGAAGAAGCCTCGGCCCTGCCCCGCCGGCTCCCGGGATGACGGGACACGCGCGCCCGAACCGGCCCGGCCTGAAGGGAACGAGCGATGACGCCGACCACAACAGACGTGGCGACCCGACCGATCGCCCCTTCGTGTCCCCGCCTTTCTCGGCGCCGCCTCGGCCTGGTCACCGCCGCCGCGTACCACCTGGCGCCTGCCTCCGCCCCCGTCGCCGGCGGCGCCGATCCACCCCGGCCGATCCGGATCGGCCAGATCGGCGTCGGCCACGGCCATGCCACGAAGCTCGCCGTGTACCGTGCGAGCCCCGACTACGAGGTGCTGGGGATCGTCGAGCCCGACGAGGGGTTGCGCCGCGCCGCCGCAGACAAGGCTCCGTTCGCCGGGCTGCCGTGGATGCCGCGGAACGAACTCCTCGCCCTCCCCGGGCTCGACGCCGTCCTCGTCGAAAGCCGTGTCGGCGACCTGCTCGACCATGCCGAGGCGGCCGTCGCTGCCGGCAAGCACGTCCACGTCGACAAGCCGGCGGGCACGTCGCTCCCCCGGCTGCGCCGGCTCCTCGCCGCCGCCGCGGCCCGGGGCCTGTCCGTCCAGCTCGGCTACATGTATCGCTACAACCCGGCGGTGCTCCTCCTCCACGAGTTCCTCCGCGCGGGCTGGCTCGGCGACGTGTTCGAGGTCCATGCGGTGATGAGCAAGCTCGTCGGCGACGCCGAGCGCGACGCCCTCGGCGAGCAGCCGGGGGGCACGATGTTCGAGCTCGGCTGCCACCTCGTCGACCTGGTGGTCGCGATCCTCGGGACCCCACGGCGCGTGACGGCGTTTCCCCGCCACTCGGGCCTCCGCGACGACGGGCTCCTCGACAACATGCTCGCGGTCCTCGAGTATCCGCGGGCCACCGCCACGATCCGCACCTCCGTGATCGAGGTCGAGGGCTGGAGCCGCCGGCAGTTGACCGTCTGCGGCACCGAGGGCACGTTCCACCTCCAGCCGCTCGACGACCCGGCGGTGCGGCTGTCGCTCTCGCGAGCCCGGGGCGGCCATCCCGCCGGCACGAGTACCGTGACCTTTCCCGCCTTCCAACGCTACGTCGCCGATGCCGCCGACATGGCGCGGATCATCCGCGGCGGGAAGCGGCCCGACTTCGACGCCGCGCACGACCTCGCCGTCCACGAGGCGGTGCTCGCGGCGAGCGGCCTCGCGATCGGTACGCCCTGACGCCGCGCGCACGAGGGACCGAATGAAGATCGTCGACATCCGCGTCGCGGGGCTCCGCGGCGCGACCCCCGCGGGGGGCTGGAGCCAGGAGCTCGTGCCGGGCGACTGCGTCCATACGCTCGTCGTCGTCCACACCGACGCCGGGTTGTCGGGTGTCGGCAGCGTATTCACCGGCGAGGCGCTGGTGCGCGCGGCGGTCGAGATCATGGAGCCGCTGTGGCGCGGG
>JBJSXB010000137.1:0-4068 GCA_046086245.1 Planctomycetaceae bacterium
TGCGCGCGGCAAGCGGAACGAGGAACCGCCGCGTCCGTCGCGGAAGCCGGAGCGCGACACCAACGACGAACTGAATATGAAATCCCTGCTCGAGCAACTCGACGCCATCGAGGACGACGGCTGCGACGACGACGATGACGATGATGATGACGACGGCGATCACGGGGCGAAGAAACCCGACAGGCCCGATCGTTCCGGTCCCGACGGCCCCCGCGGCGGCGCCGTGTGCGACGACATCCCGTTTTGACGAGTGGCCCGGCCCCATGCCTACGGCGCGGAACCGAGCCCTGTTAGCTGCCGGGGCGGACCGATGGGCGGAGAATCCCCAACTCGAAGCCGATGGCGACGGCGTGGGCACGGTCGGCGGCACCCAGGGCGGCGAGGATTGCCGACACGTGGGCCCGTACCGTGCGTTCGGATATCCCGAGCCGCACGGCGATCTCATCGTTGGAAAGACCTTGGCGCACCCATCCCAGCACCTCGGTTTCACGGAGCGAGAGCCGGCCACGGGGCCGAGGATCCGGGGCGAGGTCGGCCGACGTATGCCGGCCGCCGCCGTGGACGATGCGGATCGCCTCGGCGATCTGCTCGTGGGGCGCGGTCTTCACCAGATAGCCACGCGCGCCGGCCGCGATCGACGCAGCCACGTCGCCCCCCGCCTTCGACGAGGTGAGCATGATCACGCGGGCGGCGGGAAACTCGCCGAGCAGACGCCGCAGGGTCTCGATGCCGTCTATCGGCTCCATGCTGACGTCGAGAAGCACGACGTCGGGGCGGATGGTGCGGTACATCGCCACCGCGCCCGGTCCATCGTCGGCCTCCCCGACGATCACGAAACCGTGGCTGCTGGTGAGCACGCTCGCCAGCCCGACGCGTAGCACCGGATGATCGTCGACGAGCATCACGCGGATCGGCGGAAAAGACGCGGGAGGCACTGCTCGGGCTCCGGGCTGGGCCACGACATCGCACCCGAGGGAAGATACCCGACCATCGCGGCCCGGCGCCGGCCGGATTTTTCCGACCGGATTGGCGGATCAGCCAATTGCGACGCCCGAACCGAGTTGCGATATTCCCACCGTGACGATCCCATGCGGGATCGCATCGATGACGGCGGCCTCACGGCCACCGTCGTCTGAGTACGGTTTTCAGGATCCGCTCCTGCACGCACCCATCCGTCACGACCGGCACCGGCCGCTGACGGCAATCCAACCGGCTCGTTGACCGCGGATGCTCCGCGGTGTCTGCCGGCGTGCGTGTGTTCGCTTTGGCTCTTTGCCAGGGCGGCTCCGTCGGCGTCGATTGCCTCGGGGGTCGCGTTCTCGTCGTCGCGGATGTGGGCGCGCACCAACCCGCCCGAAGGAGATTGAATCGATGACGTCCACCACACCGCGCTGCGTCGAGCTCTTCCCCGGTTTCATCGTCGCCGGGCGTGCCGGGCGAAGTCGCTCGATGCCGTCGGGGCGGCCTCGCCCCGGGATGCTCAGCTGGGCGGCGCTATCGCTCACCGCAGCGTTGCTTGCGGGTTCCGGTGCCGAAGCCGGGCTCGTCACCCTCGACATTTGTCCTGCCGGGACGACGTCGAACCTCAACGTCTTCGGCACCGGCACGGCGCTGGTGAGCGGCACCACGGTCGCGACCTGGCCGGCCGACCGAACCGCCTACCGCGACTACCAGTTCAAGCTCCAGACGATCTCGGGCACGACCTCGTTCGACGACTTCGCCGTCCAACTCTCCGCCTCGCGGCGCAACTCGAACACGGTCTCCAATACGCTCCGTGCCACCCTCTGGACGGGCACGATCGCCCCCAATCCGATTCTCGCCGACGCCCTCGTGACTGCGACGATCCCCAACAGTTCCGTATCGTCCAGTGGCTACAGTTCGATCCTGCTGACGGGACTGACGTTTCCATCGCAGACGATCTCGACGGCGCCGAGCACGTTTTTCTTCCGCATCTGGGCCGAGGGTGACGGCAGCAACAGCGGCTTTCAGACGAAGATCGTCAACACGAGATTGGAACTGCCCTTGGTGACGCTGGCGGAGACGGTGCCGGGAGACATCGACGGCTACATCGGCGTGGACGAGGACCAGGACGGCGACTTCAATCCCGCCGAGCCGGGCAACGACTACTACGACTTCATCTCCTACACCACGGCGGTCCCGGAAATCGATCCCCAAGGCTTCGCCGGCGTCGCGGCGTTCGTCACCGCGGCTCTCGGCTGGCTCGAACGGCGCCGCAACCCTTGATCGCGACGCCACACCCCGGCGCCACGGCGCCCCGTCACCGGCGGACGCCCGACGGCCTGCTATCCTGCCACGTCTGTGCCCGGCGGTCCCCGGTTCCGTCCCGATGCCCCCACCGCGTCCGACCCCCGACGACACCGGCGGCAGCGCGCCGGGGGAGAGCCTGCGCTGGCTCGTCGGTCTCGCCCGACCGTACCGCGTGCCGTTGACGCTGGCGTTCGTGGCGATGGCGGTCACCGGCGCCGTCGGCCTGCTGATTCCACAGTTGGCCGCCCGCGCCGTGGACGCCGTCCTCGTCGAGCACAGCGTCGACGGGCTGCGCCGCTGGATCCTCGGGTTGATCGCTCTGTACGTGTTGGTCGCGCTGTTCGACTACCTCGAGACCTACCTGCTGCGCTCGAGCGCCGACCGCCTGCTGCGCAGCCTGCGCGCCCGGCTCCACGGCCACCTCCTCGGCCTCTCGCCCTCGTTCTTCGAGCGCGAGCGGGTCGGCGAGCTGATCTCGCGGCTCGGCAACGACATCGCCAGCATCGGCGACGTCCTCACCGGCTCCGTCGTGGGCGGCGCCCAGCAGGCGCTCACGCTCGTCGGCGCGCTGGCACTGATGACCTGGACCCATCCGGCGCTCACCGGGGTGATGCTCCTGGCGATCCCGCCGATCGCGATCGCAGCGGTGATCTTCGGCCGGCGGATCGAGGCGCTGGCGAAGCGGCGCACCGAGCTCGTCGCCGCGAGCACGGTGACCGCCGAAGAGGCGCTCGCCGGCATCCGCACGGTACAGAGCTTCACGCGCGAGGCCTTCGAGCGCCAGCGCTACGGCCGGGCGATCGACGCGGTGCTGGCGCTCTCGCTGCGCCTGGCTCGCCTGTGGGGGGCGTTCCACGCGGTCGTCAGCCTGCTGGCCTTCAGCGCGATCACGCTGGTGATCTGGTACGGCGCGGGGCTGCTGCTGGCCGGCGAGCTGACCCCGGGACAGTTGATGGGGTTCGTCCTCTACACCTTCACCGCCGGCGCGGCGGTCGCGAGCTTGACGAGCGTGTGGGGCGGGCTCGCCTCGGCGGCGGGGGCGACGCAGCGCGTGCGCCAGTTGCTCGCCACGCGCTCCGCCGTCGCCGAGCCCGCCGAGGCGGTGCGGCTGGCGGCGCCACGAGCGTTCGCCTTCGAGGGAGTCGGCTTCGCCTATCCCTCCAAGCCCGATCAGCCGGCGCTCGAGGATTTCACCGTCCGTGCCGCTCCGGGTGACGTGATCGCCCTGGTCGGCGCCAGCGGCGCCGGCAAAAGCACCGTGGCGAGCCTGCTGGTGCGCTTCTACGACCCGCAGCACGGCGCGGTGACGGTCGATGACGTCGACGTGCGGCGGCTACCGCTGGCCGACCTGCGCCGCGCGATCGGCTACGTGAGCCAGGACGTGTTCCTGTTCGGTGGCACCGTCGCCGAGAACCTCCGCTACGGCAAGCCCGACGCCGGCCCCGACGAACTGCGCGAGGCAACGCGGGCGGCGCAGGCGCTGGAGTTCATCGACCGCCTGCCGGATGGCTTCGACACGGTGCTCGGTGAGCGCGGTGTGCGCCTTTCGGCCGGCGAGCGGCAGCGGATCGCCATCGCCCGGGTGCTGCTCTCCGACCCGCGGATCGTGATCCTCGACGAGGCGACCAGCGCCCTCGACGCCGCATCGGAGCAGGCGGTCGGCCGCGCCTTCGAACGGCTCCTCGAGGGGCGGACGACGCTCGTCATCGCCCATCGTCTGGCGACGGTGCGCCGCGCCTCGCGGGTGCTGGTGCTCGAGCGCGGCCGGATCATCGAGGAGGGAGTCCACGACGACCTCGT
>JBJSXB010000138.1:0-23757 GCA_046086245.1 Planctomycetaceae bacterium
CATCCCGGCATTCCCATGACAGGGCCGTCGAAGCCCCCTCCGCCGTCGCCCTCGCATCGGCCCGTCACACCCTGGCTGCGGGTCGATGCGAGGGCAAAGGCGCGGGGGGCGTCCCCCTCTGCAGAGCCCGAGCGGAGGCTGCGCACGCCGCGATGACCCACTGCAATGCCGGAAGAACCCGAAAATGGATGCGTCCTGCACCCAGCAGGCGTCGGTGGAGAGCTATCGCGGATGGATGCTGCTCTGGTGGCTCGTCGTTCGGTGGGGCGAGCAAACGGTCGGCCAGCTCACCCAGGACGAGCATGGCGATCTCGGCTTCGTCCATGCCACGGCATGGCGCGCCGATCCCGACGTTCCGCCCCTCACCGGCGCGGCTTGAGCACCACTGCCGCCAGCGGCGGGAGCGTGAGCGACAGGCACTGCGCCTGACCGTGGCTCGGCTCCGGGAGGGTCTCCAGGCCGCCGCCATTGCCGATGTTGCTGCCGCCGTACCAGGCGGAATCCCCGTTGAAGACCTCGTCGTACCGTCCCGCCCGCGGCACGCCGAGCCGGTAGCCGTGCCGCGGCACCGGGGTGAAGTTGCAGGCCACCACGAGGAAGTCGTCGGGATCGTCCGCGCGGCGCACGAAGGCGAGGATGCTCCCCGCCCAGTCGTGGCAGTCGATCCACTGGAAGCCGCGGGAATCGAAGTCGAGCTCGTGGAGGGCAGGCTCGGCGCAAAGGAGCCGGTTGAGATCGGCGATGCAGCGCGCGAGGCCGCGGTGCGTGTCCCACCGGAGCAAATCCCAATCGAGGCCGGCGTCGTGGTTCCACTCGCGCCACTGGCCGAACTCGTTGCCCATGAAGAGCAGCTTCTTGCCAGGATGGCACCACATGTAGGCGTAGAGGAGGCGGAGATTGGCGAACTTCTGCCACAGGTCGCCCGGCATCTGGCCGATCATCGAGCCCTTCCCGTGGACCACTTCGTCGTGCGAGAAGGGGAGGACGAAGTTCTCGTGGAAGGCGTAGATCAGGCTGAAGGTGAGCTCGTCGTGATGGTATTTGCGGTGCACCGGATCGTGCCGCATGTAGCGGAGCGTGTCGTTCATCCAGCCCATGTTCCATTTGAGGCTGAAGCCGAGGCCGCCGCAGTAGGTCGGGCGCGAGACCGCCGGCCAGGCGGTCGATTCCTCGGCGATCGTCAGCACGCCGGGATGGTGGCGGTGGACCTCGACGTTGAAGGTCTTGAGGAGGTCGATCGCCTCGAGGTTCTCCCGGCCGCCGTAGCGGTTGGGCTCCCACTGGCCGTCGCGACGGCTGTAGTCGAGGTACAGCATCGAGGCCACGGCGTCGACGCGGAGGCCGTCGACGTGGTAGCGGTCGAGCCAGAAGAGGGCGTTGGAGACGAGATAGTTGGCGACCTCATGGCGGCCGTAATTGAAGATCAGCGTGCCCCAGTCGGGGTGCTCCCCCTTGCGCGGATCCTCGTGCTCGTACAGCGCCGTGCCGTCGAAGCGGCGCAGGCCGTGGCCGTCCTTGGGGAAGTGGGCCGGCACCCAGTCGACGATCACGCCGACGCCGGCCCGATGGAGGGCGTCGATCAAAGCCATCAGCCCGGACGGCGGGCCGAAACGGCTCGTGGCGGCGAACATGCCGATCACCTGGTAGCCCCAACTCGCGGTGAGCGGATGCTCCGCCGGCGGCAGGAACTCGACGTGCGTGAACCCCTGCTCGACCACGTAGGGCACCAGTTCGCGCTCGAGGTCGGCGTAGCTGAGCCAGCGTCCCGGGGCGTCGCCCGGGCGGCGCCAGCTCCCCAGATGGACCTCGTAGATCGCCAGCGGCGCGGCGAGCGGGTCGCGAGCGGCCCGGGACCGCATCCACTCGTCGTCGCGCCACCGGTGCGCGGAGAGGTCGGTGACGATCGAGGCGGTGCGCGGGGGCAGCTCCGCCGCGAAGCCGTAGGGATCGCTGCGCTCGGTCGTCCCCTCCGCGCCGGTGACCCGGAACTTGTAGAGTGTGCCGTAGTCGAGCCCCGGGACGAACGCCTCCCAGATGCCTCCCGGCATGCGCGGCTGCAGTGGATGCCGTGAACCGTCCCAGGCGTTGAAGTCGCCCACTACGCTCACCGCCGCGGCGTTGGGCGCCCAGACGGCGAACCGCACGCCGCGCACGCCGTCGAGATCGATCCGATGGGCCCCGAGTTTCTCGTAGCTCCGCCAGTGACGGCCCTCGGCGAGCAGATGGAGATCGTAGTCGGTGAGCATGGGGCCACGGGCGGAGGCGGGCGCCGGGAGAACCGGTGCAAGTTTCCCACATGGCAGGGTCGGTGGTGTTGCGCCGTCACCGATTGCGGACCCGCAAACCGGTGGGGTGGTGCCGGATGCGCCCGATCCGCCGGCCCGGTGGTCCGCCCGGGGAAAGCAGCATGAACGGCGCCGCGGGGTTCGAGCGGTTTCAACCGGTGGAACGCCGGATCACGATCGGCGGCCACGCCTGGTCGATCTGGCGCCCCCCCGACATCGAGGCCCTCATCGACCTGACGGCGTTCGCCGCCGATGAACGAATCCCCTACTGGGCCGACGTCTGGGAGTCGGCGATCGTCCTCGCCGAGCATCTCGCCGCGCTGCCGGGGGCCGGACGGAGTCTGCTGGAACTCGGCTGCGGCCTGGGGTTGCCGGCATTGGTCGCGATGCGGGCCGGATTCCAGGTCGTCGCCAGCGACTACGAGGAGGCCGCGCTGGAGGGGGTGCGCTACAACGCCGCGCGGAATGGCCTGCCGCCGCCGGCGACGCGCGTGATCGACTGGCGCGATCCGCCGCCCGACGTGCCGCCGCACGATCTGGTCGTCGCCGCCGACGTGCTCTACGAACGGCACCATCCCGAGGCGCTGGCCACCACCCTGGCGCGGCTGCTGGCGGCGGATGGCCTGGGGTTGGTGGCCGATCCGGGGCGGGCGCGGGCCGAGTGTTTCCCCGCCGCGGCGGCCGCCGCGGGACTGGTCGCCACGCCGACGGGGGCCCGGCGCCCGGCGGGGGCGGCCGCCGGGCCCGCCGTCGAGGTGTGGCGGGTCAGGCGACCAGTTTCGCCTCCGGCACCTCGCCGGTGATGCCGATGATGAACTCCTCGAAGATCTTCACGTCGAGCGCCGAGGCGGTTTCGGCCTCGGGATGGAACTGGGTGCCGATCGCCACCCAGTTCTCCACCACGCTCTCGATCGCCTCGACGACGCCATCGGGCGCCCGAGCGGTGACGCGGAACGACGCCGCGAGGTCGTCGATCGCCATGTGGTGCATGCTGTTGACGCGGATCTCGCCGTCGCCATAGACGCGCTCCATCACGCTGCCGCGCTCCACCAGCAGGGCGTGGCGGTGGGCGGCGTCGAGCGGATCCTTGTGGGGGATCGCCTTGGGGAGATCCTCGGGGATGTGGAAGAACAGCGTGCCCCCCTCGACGACGTTGAGCAGCTGCATGCCGCTGCCGACGGCGAGGACCGGCATGTGGCGCTGGCAGACGTGGCGGACGAGGATCCTGTCGAAGTCCTCCCGGCGCGAGTCCATCGAGCGCGTCGCCGGATGGGGCATGAAGCCGTCGCGCCGTGGGTCGATGTCGGCGCCACCCACGAGCACCACGCCGTCGAGCATGTCGAGGATGCGGACGACGTCATCCTCGTCGGCCAGCGGCGGGAGGATCACCGGTATGCCTCCCGAGTTGGCGATGCCGTCGTAGTAGCCCGCGGCCACGAACGACAGTGCGGCATGCTCTTTACGACTGGGACGATAGTCGGCATTGATGCCGATGAGGGGTTTGGCGGCCATGGGTACCTCGGAAGGCCTCGCACGCGGCGAGGGAAACGGGACGACCGACGCGGTGGTCGACATGACCCCCGGGACCCCTGTCGAGGATGGTTCACACACCCGCCGTGCCCGCTCCGGACGAGGGCCGGCGACGTCGGGGATGGGTCGTCACGCGACGCGCGCCTGTGGCGCACGGCCACGGGCGTGGTGTCGGTCGGACCATGAGCGTCATCCCTAACGCGTCGTGCCTTCGTCCCGAAGGGCCCCCACGGCGGGCGGTGCCATCCGGGCACCGGGCCGTCCACCCACCGGGGCGGACAGGCCATAGCCGTCGTTCGAACCGCCGTCGCTGCGGTGGAGACCGACCGTTGGGGATCGGCACCGCAGACGACGACGGGGGCAGAACCTATTCGCCGCTTCCTCGATGACAAGCGGCGCGGAGGATTTTGTGGCGGGGTGCGGATGCTGTCACCAGATCCGGTGCTAGCATGGGCCGCTAGCAGACCCGCGGTGACGCCCCTGGCGAGAGGAGCCCCCGATGCCCGCAGCAAGCCGCGGCCGCGTGCTGATCGTCGTCGGCGACGCCACCGAAACGGTCGATACGCTCTATCCGCTCTACCGGCTGCAGGAAGCGGGCTTCACCCCCGTGGTGATCGGCCCGGAGCGCCGCACGTTCCAGATGGTGATGCACGAGGTCCGGCCCGGCTGGACGATCACGCGCGAGTGGGAGGGCTACCAGATCGCCGCCGATCTCGCCTTCGCCGAAGTCCGACCCGAGGATCACGCGGGGATCTTCTTCAGCGGCGGCCGGGCGCCCGAATACATCCGCTACGACGCCGATCTCGTGCGGATCACGCGCCACTTCTTCGCCGCCGGCAAGCCGGTGGCGAGCGTCTGCCACGGGGTCGAGATCCCCGCCTACGCCGACTGCGTCCGCGGGCGGCGGATGGCGACGGTGCCGAAATGCCGCTTCGACCTCGAGGTGGCGGGTGGCATCTTCGTCGACGCCCCGTGCGTCGTGGATGGCCCGCTGGTCAGCGGCCGTACCTTCCACGACCACGGCCACTACGTCGGCCGGTGGATCGCCCTCCTCGAGGCCGGGGTGGGGGTCAGCCGCTGATCCACACCGCCTCGGGGAAGCTCCGCAACCACGTCAGTTGCCGCTTGGCGAGTTGGCGCGTGCGCCGTTTCGTGCGCGCGACCGCGTCGGCGAACGTGCAGCGTCCGGCGAGGAGATCGAGACACTCCGCATAGCCCGCCGCCTGCCGCGCCGTGGGCCCGAGGCCGTCGGTGGCGTCGACACGGCCCACCTCGTCGACGAGGCCGGCGGCGAACATCCGGTCGACCCGTCGGTCGATGCGCTCCCCCAGCAGGCGGCGCGGCCGATCGACGACGAGGAACCTGCCGTGCCACGCCGGCGGCCGCGGGCGCCGCCAGCCCTCACCGACGCTGCCGCCGGCGGCGACGATCTCCAGCGCGCGGACGACGCGGCGCCGGTCGGCGGGATGGATCCGCGCCGCCGCGCGCGGCGCGATCAGGGCGAGCCGGTCGTGCAGGCTGGTGCTCCCCGCGGCATCGGCTTCGGACTCGAGACGGGCGCGGAGGGTCGCGTCGGCCGCGGGCAGCGGGTCGAGGCCCTCGGCGAGCGCCTTGAGGTAGAGCGGTGTGCCGCCGCAGACGAGCACCTGCCGACCACGCGCCCGGATCGCCGAGATCGCGGCCCGGGCGGCGTCGAGCCAAAGGGCCACGTTGAACGGCGCGCTTGCCGGCACCACGTCGACGAGATGATGCGGCACGAGGGCGCGCTGGGCGGCGTTCGGTTTCGCCGTGCCGATGTCGAGACCGACGTACACCGCCATCGAGTCGGCACTGACGATCTCCGCGCCGAGACGGTCCGCGAGGTGGACGGCGACGGCCGACTTGCCCGCCGCGGTGGGGCCGGTCAGGCACCAGCAATCGTCGCCGAGCAGCACCGGCCCGACGGCGGGGGCACCGCATGCTAGACTCCCCTCCCCGGCGGCGGGCGGCGGCTGCGGAACGGACGGCTCGGGGCGGTGGACCATCGGATGCGCGGGATGGACGACGGGACGGATCGATCCGGCACGGTCGCGTCGCCCGGCGCGGTCATCGACCGGCTGGAGCGGGTGATCGCGACACGGCGCGCGGCGGCGACCGACCGATCGTACACCGCGCGGCTGCTGGCCGGGGGCGTGGCGCTCTGCGGTGCGAAGGTCACCGAGGAGGCCGCCGAGTTGGTCGCGGCGGCCGCCGCCGAGTCCGACCAGCGCGTCGTCGCCGAGGCCGCCGACCTCGTCTACCACCTGCTCGTGCTGCTCGCCACGCGCGGCGTGCCGCTGGCGGCCGTCGAGGCGGAATTGGGGCGGCGGTTCGGTGTCTCCGGGCTCGACGAGAAAGCGGCGCGAGGCGCTCCCCGGCACCCGGAGGGAAATCCATGACCGCGGCCCCCGCCGGTGTCCTGCGGCTGGGGATCCCCAGCAAGGGACGCCTCGCCGAGATCACGACCGAACTGCTCGGAGCCGCCGGTCTCACCTTCCGTCGTACCGAGCGGAGCCTGTTTGCGCGCTGCCGCGACATACCGGTGGAGATCGTCTTCCTCCGCACCGACGACATACCGGTGCTCGTCGCCGAGGGGGCGATCGACGTGGGGATCACGGGCGCCGATCTGGTCGCCGAGAGCGGGCGGGCGCTCGTTCACCGGCTGGATCTGGGCATCGGCGGCTGCCGCCTCGCGCTGTGCGTCGGGGAGGAATCACCGGTGGCCGACGTCACGGGTCTCGCCGGCATGCGCGTGGCGACGAGTTTCCCCCGCATCACGCAGGAGTGGCTCGCCACGCGCGGCGTCGGCTGTCACCTCGTCGAGCTGTCGGGCAGCGTCGAGATCATGGTCCAACTCGGCGTCGCCGACGCGGTCGTCGATCTCGTCGAGACCGGCAGCACGCTGGCCGCGAATCGTCTTCGCGTGATGGCCGAGCTGGGCCGCTACCAGACGGTGCTCGTGCAGCGGCCGGGACTGGCCGATCCCGCGCTCGCCGACCGCATCGTCCGGCGCTTGGAGGGAATCGTCATCGCGCGGAGTTACTCGCTGCTCGAATACAACGTGCCGCGGGCGAAGCTCGCGGCGGCGGAGACGATCACCCCGGGTTTCAACTCGCCGACGGTCAGCGCGCTGGAGGATCCGCAGTGGTGTGCCGTGCGGGCGATGGTCCGCCGCGGGGACGTCCACGCCATCATGGAGCGCCTCGAGGCGCTCGGGGCGACGGCGATCATCGAGACGCAGATCGCCAACTGTCGCCTGTGATCGCCGCGGGCGTCACACGGGCCGGTGCCGCGACGGTCACCCGTCACGTACCGCGGTCCGGGACGGAGCCGTGCGCCACCCGGCCGCCGACGAGCGTCAGGACGACGCGCGCCGCCGGGTCGAGGAGGGCCGCGTGTGGATCGCCCGTGGGTCCGGTGGCGATCGCCGTCAGATCGGCCGGTCGGCCGACGGCGAGCCGACCACAGAGGTGCTCCAGACCGATCCCCCAGGCGGCATCGACCGTCGCCATCGCCAGCGCCTCCGCCGGACTGACCAGGCCGGCCTCGACCAGCGTGCGGCATTCGGCACGAAGATCGAGGTCGGGAGCCGACCCACGGCCGTCGGTGCCCAACGCGAGGCGCACCCCCGTGGCGCGGAGGCAGTCGATCGGCGGCAGACGGCCGGCGAGCAGCAGTGCCGTGCGCGGGCAGACGGCGACGGCCAGCCGGCGGCGATGCCGCGCAAGGCACTCGAGCGATCCGGGAGCCGCCCCCGCGAGATGGGTCGCGTGCACCACCAGCGCCCGGGGCGCCCGTGCCGACAGTGCGAGCCACTGCGGCGCGGTGAGCAGGGATGGCGGCGGGGTCGGCCAGGCACCGAGACCCTCGAGCAGTTCGCGGAACGGACCGGTGCCGTCCTCGATCAGCCCGGCTTCGTCGGCCGACTCGGCCAGATGGAGCGCGAGCGGGAGCCGCTGGCGCCGCGCGGCGGCGACGAGCCACCGCGCCAGGGGTGCGGCGACCGAGTAGGGCGCGTGTGGGGAGACGCCGGGGAAGACGCCGGGCGGGGCGACGGCCCGCGCGGTGGCAAGCGCCGCCTTCGCGCGGTCGATCGCCGCCGGACCGAGTCCGAGGCACTCGCGGTAGACGCGGAGCCGTGGGGCGGGTCGTGGCACGGTTGGCATCGGCGCCGTGGCGATCTCGCCGAGAGCCGTCACCCCCGCCGCGAGGCTCTCGGCCAGACCGTCCGCCACGGCCGACCGGTGGTCGCCGGGACCGGCGGCTTGCCGCCGAACGGCGACGAGCCGCGCGATCCACCCGGACAGACCACCGTCGGCGGCGATCGGTCGCTCGAGCCGGGAGAACTCCAAATGCGTGTGGGCATTGACGAGCCCGGGGAGCAGCACCACGTCGCCGAGATCGGTGCTGGGCCCGGACGGTCGGCCGGCGCCGATGGCGACGATGCGCCGCCGCTCGATCCGCACCCAGCCCCCGTCGAGAGCCCGACCGGCGACGGGTATCAGCCATCGTGCCCGCAAGGTGAGAGCGGGCGGTGGGGAAGTAACGCCGGTGCCCGGGAACGACGACGGTCCCCGCGATCGGGCGGTTCCGCGCTCCGCGGGAGCCCGAGGCAACGCCTTGCCCTCCCGGGGAGCGGTGGTCACGGGACCGTCTGCAGCACGGGCAGCGACCCCATCGGCGCCCCGGCCGACGCCGTGGCCGGCGTGTCGTCGAAGACCTCGTAGAAGACGTTGCGGCGCCGCGGGATCCAACCGAGCTCGGAGATCGCCGACCGCATCTCCTCGAGGGTGAGGTGGTGGACGGTGCCGGCGGCGCTGACGACGTTCTCCTCGATCATCAGGCTGCCCATGTCGTTGGCACCGTAGAGAAGCGCGAGTTGGCCGATCTCGCGACCCTGTGTCACCCAGCTCGACTGGATGTTCGGCACGTTGTCGAGGAACAGGCGGGCGACGGCCTGGGTCTTGAGGTATTCGAACGGCCCCGACGGCGGGATGTCGGCCATCTCGGTGTTGTCCGGCTGGAACGACCAGCAGATGAACGCCGTGAATCCGCCCGTCTCGTCCTGGAGGTCGCGGATCCGCTGCAGGTGCTCGACGCGCTCGGCGAGGGTCTCGATGTGGCCGAACATCATCGTCGCCGTGCTGCGCCCGCCGAGACGGTGCCACTGGCGGTGGACCTCCAGCCAGTCGTCAGTCAGGACCTTGCCGCGCGTCATCGCGCGACGGACCCGGTCGACGAGGATCTCCCCACCGCCGCCGGGGAGGGAGCCGAGACCGGCCCGGGCGAGCCGCTCGAGCACCTCGGCGAGGGGCCGTTTCGAGATCTTCGTGAAGTGGTGGATCTCCGGCGGGGAAAAGCCGTGCACGTTGACGTCGGGGTAGTGCTGCTTGATGTCGCGCAGCAATGCCTCGTACCACTCCAGCGGCAGGGTCGGGTGGAGGCCCCCCTGGAGCAGGATCTGGTCGCCGCCGAGGGCCACCGTCTCGCCGATCTTGGCCAGCAACACGTCGCGTTCGAGGACGTAGCCCTCGGCGTGCTTCGGTGGGCGGTAGAACGCACAGAAATCGCACACCGCGGTGCAGACGTTGGTGTAGTTGATGTTGCGGTCGATGTTGTAGGTCCGCCAACGCTCGGGGTGCAGCCGCAGCGAGACCGCGTGGGCTCCGCGGCCGATGGCCGCGAGCCGATTCGACTCCAGCAGGCGCACCGCATCGTCGGCCGAGAGCCGCTCACCCGCCACCACACCGTCGAGCACGTCGTCGATCGCGTCGCTCATGCCATCCTCACCGCGAAGAGCCGTCATTCCCGCCGCGGGACTCCGCGGCGGCGACCGAACGGACATTCACCACCGGCTCCGCAGCCGGGGCGAGGCCGAGGGCTGCAGCCCGCGCCCGGAACAGCGCGAGGGCGGCACGTTCATCAACGCCGAGATCGTAGTGCAGGTTGTCACGCAGGTACCCGAGACACTGTGGCACCGTCAGGCCATGGCCGGCAGCCTCGATCGCCGCGATGCTCGCCAGCGACCGCCGTCCGCGATCGCGGGCCGCCTCCAGCGCCCGCGCCAACGAGGCCAGCGCCACCGGATCGACTCCCGGCCGCGCGGCCCAGACGGCGAAGACGAACGGGAGCCCGGTCCAGCGGCACCATTCGTCACCGAGATCCCAGACCAACTGGAAGCAGCCCCCGTCGCCCGCCGGGCCGCCATGACCACCGAGGGCCCGATCGCCGATCACCAACACCGCGTCGGCCGCCGTGTCGGACAGCCGCCCGCCGATGGGGAGCGTCTCCAGGCGCGGCCGGACGCCGTAGCGCTCGGCGAGCAGGATCCGCGAGAGGGCCACGCTCGTCCGCGACCCCTCGTCGACGGCCATGGTCGCCACCCGCTCCGGCTTGGTGCGGAAGAACAGCTTGACGCTCATCACCGCTCCGCGGCACCCGATGCAGGCGTCGGATACGACCGAATAGCCGTTCCCGCGAAACAGCTCGATCGTCGGAATGAGGGCCACGTCGAGGGCCCCCGCGGCCAAGCCGTCGGCCAGACGGCTGGGCAGATCGAACCGCAGGGTGAGGCCGGGGCCGCCGAGGCCGTGAACCAGCGGCCGCGTGTTGAGGTACGACACGGCACCGACGACCAGCCCACGCTGCGGGGGGGCGACGACCAGCGGTGCGGAGGATGGAGTGCGATCGACCATGAACGGCCCGTGGAACGCGGCTCGGAGCGCCCACGGAGAGTACCGCAGGCCGTCGGCGGCGGTAACCGCGGACCCCCCACGGTGGTGGGCGTCAGGGCTCGAGCCGGCGAAACGCGGCCCGACCGACGAGGAGCGGCACCGCGGTGGCCATCGTGCACACCAGTGTCGCCAGGACGACCCCCGCGGCGATCCCCTGCCGCGTGCCGAGGCGGGCCAGCAGCGGGAGCCAGCCGGTGCCGCCGGTGCCGTCGGTGCCATCGGTGAGGATCGCCACCTGCGCGGGCACCGCCGTCAGCAGGACGACGAGCACCACCAGCAACGAGCCGAGCACGAGGCTCAGCGTGCCGCCGAACCCGGCGGCGATCTTGGCGGCCGACGACTCGTGGAGGTTGGGCATCCACGCCCCGAGCCCGACCGCGATCCCCGACAGACCGAGCCCCATGCCGACCGCACAGACGACGTGGATGGCCGTCACCCATCCGGGCAGTGCGAGCATCACGTCGCTCGTCAGCACCAGCGCCGCACACGGCACGACGGTACCGATCGCGGAGAGCACGAACTTCGACCAGAGGATCTCGTCACGGTGCACCGGCAGCAGGCCGAGAATCCAGAACCGGCGCCCCTCGAGACTGATCATCGGATAGACGAACTTGGTGGTGAAGGTGGAGAGGACCAGGCCGATCACCGTGAGGTTGAGGAAGCCCACCACCGGCGCGTAGGAGCCACTGTAGTGGAAGGCGCGCATCGACAGGCAGTAGAAACCGATCAGCACGACGAACACCACCAATTGCGACCACTGGGTGACGTCGCGGCGAAACAGCCGGATGTCCTTGAGGAGCAACAGCCGGATCGGTGCCGCCGGACGGAGGCCGTCGCCCGCGAGCCAGCCGTCGACGCGCCGACGCCGCGCCGGTCGCCGCGTCGGGGCCTCGGCCGACAGTCGGCTGTAGCCGGTGCGGTAGAGGCGTCCCGCCATCCACACCGCGATGACGTGCAGCAACAGCGCATTGGCGACGAGCACCGCGAGAAAGCGGATCGACTCGCCGAGCGCCGCCGCGGCCGCCGGGCCGTGGGCGTCGGCCGCCTCGAGCAGTCCGCTCGACAGCCACCAACTCGGCAACAGCCGTTGCTGCGACACCTCGAGCCGGGCCAGCACGTTCTCGAACCACGGGGCCGTGAGGGCCTCGTCCCCCGGCCGCGCGACCGCCCGCCACACGAGCCACGCCACACCGAGCAGCAGCGCCAGCGCGGCCCCGGCGGTGGCGTGGAGCCGATACCGCGGCAGCCACGCCACCAGCACCAGGGCGATCATCGCGCCGACGGTGGCGGGGATCGCGATGAACGACACCATGAAGGGCACGAGCAGCGCGTAATACGCCCAGCCGGCGCGCTCGACCATGCCGAACGCGACGAGCATCGGGCTGCCGAGGAGGAGGAACCCCCATCCGGCGAACCACAGCGCCTCGCGGAACAGATGGGTGAACACCGCGGTCGATCGCGCCGGCAGCGTGAGCAGCAGGCGGGCCTCGCGCGACGTGTAGAGCCCCGCGTAGACGAGGATGCCGGTGGAGAACAACACCATGAACAGGAGCGTCGAGAAGAAGGTGTTGAACAGCAGGCCGGCGACGTCGGCGTGGATCGACGCGAGAAAGGCGAATCCCTCGCGGAACAGCGCGAACAGCGTGAGCCAGAACACGGCGCTGAGCAGCACCACCAGCGCCAAGCGGAGCCGCGCCGTGCCGAGCATCGCCCGGACCGTCGCCCATGCGGTGGAGAGGCGAAGACGCCAGAACAGCCGACCCTCCTCCGATTCGTCGAGCGCGCGGCAGGGTGGGGCGACGGCGGGGGGCGCGGTCACGGGATGCCTCCCGCCGTCGGCGCGGCGTTGCCGTCGGCATCGGGCGCGGTGAGCTCGAGGTAGAGGGCCTCGAGGCCGGTGGCATCGGCGGCGACGTGGGCGCGCAGTTCGGCGACGGTGCCGAGGAAGCGGAGTCGCCCGCGGATCATGATTCCGATGCGGTCGGCGAGCTCCTCCGCGAGGGCGAGGAGGTGCGTCGACATGAACACCGTCATCCCACGGCGCGTGCGGTCGCGCAGCATGTCCTTGACGATCCGCATGCTCCGCGGGTCGAGGCCGACCATCGGCTCGTCGAGCACGAGCACCGCCGGATCGTGCACCAGGGCGGCGGCGAACACGAGCCGCTGCCGCATGCCCAGCGAGTAGCTCTCGGCGAGGTCGTCGACGAACGCACCGAGCTCGAATTGGTCGATGCCGGCATCGATGGCCGGAGCGGCGGCGCTTCGCGGCATGCCGAACATGTCGGCGATGAACCAGAGGAACTCCCGGCCGGTGAGCTTTTCGTAGAGGGTCGGCTCGTCGGGCACGTAACCGAGGCGGAGGTGGGCCGCCCGTGCGTCGCGGACGACGTCGTGACCACACACCCGCACCACGCCAGCGGAGGGGGCGAGGAGGCCGACGAGCATGCGAATCGTCGTCGTCTTGCCGGCGCCGTTGGGGCCGAGCAGGGCGAACAACTCACCGGGGGGAATCTCCAGGGTGAGGTCGGTGACCGCCGGCTTGCGTCCGTAACTGCGGTGGACGGCGTCGAAGGCGATCATCGGGCGAAGCTCCCGGCCGGGGAGGGGGCGGGGGCGTCGGGACGACGATCCGTGCCGCCGGCGCGGCCGAGCGCCTCCGCCATCGAGCGTGCCTGCTCGTCGGGTCGGCGCAGGAACGAGAGCCGCGATCCGCCGATCGCGGCCTCCTGACGGAGCACGCGCCCCGCCCGATCGACCCAGAGGCGCAGCCGTGGTGGACGATCGCCGGCGCCGCCGTCGCGGTAGCTGACGATCCGCGCCGTCACCGGCTCGTCGTCGTCGAACAGGAGCGTCTCGCGTTCGACATGGGCCTCGAGCAGTTCGATCGACGACTGTCCCGGTCGCAGCGGGCTGAACACCGGCGCGGTCCAGCGCTGCCCGACCACGAGTCCCGGAAGGCTGGCGTGCGGCGACAGTTCGTCGGCGAGCAGGAGGGTGTCGGGGAGAGGGCGGCTGGTTTCGTAGCGCAGGCCGCGCGACGCCACCGTCACGTGGATGGTGCCGTCGGCCACACGGCCGGTGACGGAGATCGTCTCCCCCGACTCCGGGAGGTCGATCGTCGACACGAACCCGCGCGGTTTGCCCGCGTCGTCGACGGAGAAGCGGGTGGTCGCCTCGAGCGAGATCTGCAGCCCGTCGGGCAGGGTCTGTCGCACCACGGCCGCGAGCCAGGGAGGCACCAGGTCGGTGAGGGGCAGCCGGCGGAGCTTCATCCGGCTGTCGATCACCAGGCCCCCCTCCGGAGGTCGGTGTGCCTCGCTCACCGCGGTGCCCACCGGGCGTTCGTCCCACGCGACCGTCCAGGCGACGGGCGGCACGGTGCCGTCGTCGGCGACGGCGATGTGCGCTCCCGTTGGCGGTCGCGAGCGGAAGGTGGGGAGGATCTTGTCGGCCACCAGCCATCCCGTGGCCAGGCACCAGAAGACGACGACGAGGGGGGTGAACAGCGAGCGGGGCATGCGCGGCGGGCGGCGGTGGTGGTCACGCGGCGGCGAGGGGCCGTCGTCGCGTCATGCTAGCAGGGCCGATCGCGGGGGAGCCGCCGGTGGCGACCGGCCGCGCCGAGAAGCCGGCCCCGTGCCCCGCGATCAGCGTCGCAGGTTGCTCAGCTTGCACCGTCAGCAGGCCGATCCGAGCAACGCCGGCCGCGATCGCCGTCGATGTCCCGATTGCCCGGCGGTCGTCCAGGTGCGTAGACTCCGTGCAGTCGGGGGGAATCGGCGGCCTGTCTGGATCAGCGAGTCCGGGAGGCAGTGCGCATGAACCACGTCGTCCACTATGTCCAGGCCTGTCCCGTGTGCGGCCGGACGCTGCGCGTCCGTGTCAGCCTGCTGGGCAAACGGGTCTATTGTCAGCACTGCGGCGGGGGTTTCCGGGCGACCGATCCCGCGACCCGCGTGGTGTCGAACGGCGCCGACGGGCTGCCGAGCGATCGATTGGCGATCGATGGGGTCGCGCCCGGCGCGGGTGGCGACGATCTTCTCCGCCGCGTCGAGACGGTGCTGCAGCGCGCCGGAGGGGTGGTCACGCCGCGGGAATCAACGCTCGGTTGAGGGGCGAGAGGCGTCCGCGTCGATCACCGCCGCAAGGCCGGCGGCCAGTCGGACGTGTCGAGCCCCGCCACCCGCGCGAGGGTCGCCCAGTAGCGCGGGAACGTCTTGCCGACGCAGTCGGGATCGCGGATCACCACCCCCGCGACGCGAAGGCCGACCAGTGCCAGGCTCATCGCCATCCGATGGTCGTCGTAGGTCGCGACCTCCGCGGCATGGAGCGGTGCGGGAGTGATCGAAAGGCCGTCGGGTGCTTCGACGACGTCGGCGCCCAAGCGCGTCAACTCGCGGGCCAGGTCGCCGATCCGATCGGTCTCTTTGTCGCGGATGTGGGCGACGTTGCGGATCGTCGTCGGGCCGGCGGCGAACAACGCCACCGCGGCGAGCGTCGGCACGGTGTCGCTGATCGCGTTCATGTCGACGTCGATGCCGCGCGCCGCCCGCCCGGCGACGGTCACTCCCGCCGGCTCCCAGGCCACGTCACAGCCCATCCGGCCGAGCACCTCGCAGAAGGCCACGTCCCCCTGCAGGCCGTCGCGGGTGAGGCCGGCGATCGTCACCCGGCCACCCGTGATCGCCGCGGCGGCGAGGAAGTAGCTGGCGGCCGACGCATCGGGCTCGATCGAGTAGGCGCGGCCGACGTAGCCGCCGGCGGCGATGCGCCAGTGCCGCGGAGAAGCGACCGTGCAGCGCGCCCCGAACGCCTCCATCACGCGCCGCGTCATCTCGAGGTAGGGAGCGGAGACCAGGTCGCCGGCGAACGTGATGTCGAGCCCGCGCGGCATGCACGGTCCGGCGAGGGCCAGGCCGCTGGCGAATTGGCTCGACGTCCCGCCGGCGACCTCGGTCGCTCCCCCCTCCAAACCCGTCGAGCGGATCATCACCGGCGGGCAGTCCCCCGGGCTTTCCGCCACCGCGTCGATCCCCAGCGACCGGAGGGCCGCCAGCAGGTCGCCGATCGGCCGTTGCCGCATCCGCGCGGTGCCGTCGAGCCGAAACGTGCCCGGTGCCAGGCCGCAGACCGCCGACAGGAACCGCATCGTCGTCCCGCTGGCCGCGCAGTCGAGCGTCGCGCTGCGGGCGGGAATCCGCCCGTCGCACCCCTGAACGACGATCGTTTCCGCGCGCCAGTCGCACTCGAGGCGTACGCCGAGCGCCCCCAGCGCGTCGGCCATCACCCGGGTATCCTGGCTGTCGAGGACCCCCTCGAGCCGGCTCCTGCCCGCCGCCAGCGCCGCACAGACCAGCGCCCTGTTGGTGATGCTCTTCGATCCCGGCGGGCGGACGTCGCCGACGACCGGGCCGGGGCAGGGAACCATACGGAGCGTGGCGGCCATGGCCTCGAGTGTACCCCCCGTGACGGAAGCGGCCGATCGCCGCCTCGACCGCTACGACCTCGTGTTTCCCCCGACCGTCGTCTTCGGCTGGGGGCGGCGCACGGAGGTGGGGCCACTCGTCGCCCGTTCGGGCGGGCGGGCGCTGGTGGTCGGCGGCCGGCGCGGCTTCGTCGAGTCGCCCGCCCGGGAGTCGATCGCGGCGAGTCTCGAGGGCGCCGGGGTCACGCACCACATCGTCGCCACGGTGGCGGGCGAACCGACCGTCGACGCGGTCGTGGCGGCGCTGCGCACCGTGGCATCGCTCCACCGTCCCGGCGACGTGATCGTGGCGGTGGGCGGCGGATCGGCGATCGACCTCGCGAAGGCGGTGGCGGGGCTGACGGCGTCCGTGCCGCCCCACGCCGACGACGCGTCGCTCGATCAGCTGGTGGTCGACCACCTCGAAGGGGTCGGACGGGGATCGACGTTGGCGGGGCCGCCGATCCCGCTGATCGCGCTTCCCACCACCGCGGGCACCGGCGCCGAGGCGACCCGCAACGCCGTCATCGGCTGCCCGCGCCGGCGCTTCAAGAAGAGCCTGCGCAGCCCGTGGCTCGTGCCCCGCGGGGTGATCGTCGATCCGGAGCTCACCGTCGCCTGTGATCGGACCACGACGGCGGCCGCCGGGCTCGATTGCATCACGCAATTGGTCGAGTCGTTCATCTGCCGCTTTTCCACCCCGGTGCCGCGGGCTCTCGTCGCGGCGGCGTTGCCGGGGGCGCTGGCCGCCCTGCCCCGGGTGCTCGACGATCCGGCCGACGCCGCCGCGCGTGCGACGCTGGCGCATGCGGCGCTGGTGTCGGGGATCGCCTTGACCAACTCCGGTCTCGGCATGGCACACGGCGTCGCCGCGGCGCTCGGGGTGGAATGCGGCGTGGCCCACGGCGTGGCCTGCGGCCTCTTGCTGCCGGTGGCGGTGGAGGTGAATCGCGACGCGGCCCGCGCCGACCTCGCCGGGCTCGAGCGGCGCTGCGATCCATTCGCGCCGGCGGACGACGAAGCCGCCGTCGGGGCGTTCGGCCGCCGCATCGCCGATCTCGTCGATCGCTGCGGCCTGCCGCGCACGTTGCGCGACGTCGGACTCGCCGCCGACCGGATCGGGTGGCTGGCCGCCAACTCCGGCGGCGCGAGCATGCGCGGCAACCCGCTGCCCCTCGATGCGGTCGCCCTGCGGCCGATCCTCGAGCGGATCTTTTGACGGGCGTGTCCGCCGTCGCCGGTACGCCCTGCCCGGGTGTCAGGGAGCGGGCTCGACCGGGGCGAGCGCCGGGTCGTCGAGGAGTCCGAGAAGGTGGGACGCATCGATTCCCGCCGCGGAGGCCGCCTCCCAACAGGCGCGCGCCTTGGTCGCATCGGGCTCCGGTTTGGTGGCGTGGTAGGCGCCGATGAACAACTGGTTTTCCGGCTTTGCGTCGAACCAGGTGGTGACGATCGCCATGAGGATGCCCCCGGGGATTCGATCACGGCGCACGGAGGTGTTCCTTCCGGCGTAGCGGTAGATGAACGTCTCGTCGTCGATCTCCACCACCGCGATCCTCTTGCCGTCGACGTCGTACTCCTGGCCCGGTGCGACCGTGCCCAGGGCCTTGTCGCGGTAATCGGCGAAGCCACGGGCGTAGTGGAGCAACTGCCGCCAGGCTTCGACACGCGCCACGGCGTCGGCGCCGCTCGATGCCGCGGCCGCGGTGCGCAGCCGCGCGCCGGCGGCGTCGAAGTCGCGGCCGGCCATCGCCCGCCGCACGGCATGGAGGGGCTCGAGCAGCGCATCGGCGACCGAGCCATCCACGCGGGTGGAGGCATCGGCGGGCGACGGGGTGGCCGACGGTCCGGGCAGTTGCGGGGGCGGCTCGGCCGCAGGGAGGCGGTCGGGTGCCGGAGCGGAGGCGACGGGATGGGAGTCGTCCGGCGCCGCGGCAGCGGCCAGCGCTGCGGATCCGGCGCCGCGCTCGGGCGCGGGCGGAGGTTGCCGAACGGTCGCGGGAGCGCCCGACGGTTCGGAGGCCGGTGGAGAAGGCACGGCGGGCTCGGCGGGGGCCGCCGGCGCCGGGCGGCTTCGATCCCCGTCGGCGGTGCGGGCGGGCGCGCCGCGCCCGGGAACGTCGTGGCGGGCCACGTCGCGGCGCTCGCGTGCCGGCATCCCGCGCTGCCAGGTGAGCCAGCCGAGGACGGCCGCCAGCGCGACGAGCGACGACAGGCCGATCACCGCCAGCGCCGGGGTGCCCGATCGCCGCGGTGGCGGCCCCACGCGGAGCCTGATCGACGGGATCGCCGACTCGGGGTCGTCGCGACGTGGCGGCACCACCCCGGGGGGTGGGGGCGGCATTGCGAACGACCGTCGTCGGGCTGGCGTGTCGGAAACGCCGTCACCGCGGGCGGCGGCGATCGCGTCGAGCACCTCCTCGCGCGCCCGTTCGACCCGCTCGAGCAGGGCGTGACGCACCGCTTCGAGGGAGCCCGCGTCGATCGTGCGGAGCAACCGGATCCGCGCCTTCGCCGCCTCGAGCACGACGCGCGGATCGGTCTCGCGCGGCAGCACACCGAGCACCCGCCGCGCGTTGGCGAGGTCGTCGGGCTCGAGTCCGAGCCACTCGCGGCAGGGGCCGGCGGGCAGCGGTTGGTCGGCCATCGATCACTTCCGGGGCATCGCGCGGAGCACGTCAGAAGGCTGCATCGTACCCCGTGCGGCCGCCGTCTTGCCAAGGACGCCGTGTTGCCAAGGACGCCGTGTTGCCAAGGACGCCGTGTCGCCCCCCCCGCCGGCCCGAGGTCAGTCGCGCCGCTTCCAGACCGTGAGTTCGGCGATCGAATGCTGATGCTTGCGGGCGGTCTCGCGGATCACGAACGGGATGTCGCCGCGATGCAGCATGTCGAAGCGACCGGCCAGCGCGGCGGAAAGCCCGGCGAACGTGGTGAGCGGCTCGCCATGCTCACGGCGGCCGCCGATCCATTTGGCTTTCGGCGTGTACTCCTCCAGCCACGTGTAGGGCGAGGCGAGGGCGAGGATCCCGCCGGGCACGAGCCGGTCGGCGATACCGTCGAGGAACCGGGCGGGATCGTAGAGCCGATCGAGGAGGTTGCCGCCGAACACGACGTCGTAACCGGTGTACAGCGGCTTGAGGTTGCAGGCATCCCCCTGCATGAAGGCGATGCGGCCGGCGCGACCGCCGGCACCCGGTCCCCGGTCGAGGCCGAGCGAGTCCAACGACACCCTCCGCGGCGTCGTCAGTTCCCCTTCGGTGGGCACCTCGTAGTGGATCTCGTCGCCCCCTTGGAGGCGCACCCCGACCTGGATGAAGCGGGCCGAGAAGTCGATGGCGTCCACGTGGGCGAACTCGCGGGCGAACTCGAACGCCGACCGGCCGACCGAGCAGCCGATGTCGAGGCAACGCCGCCGGCGGTCGAGCGGCACGTGCGGCAAGACCGCGGCGACGCAGGCGACCGGATAGTTGGCCACGCCGAGGGCGGTCGGTCCGTAGTGGAAGTCGAGGTACTGCGTGACCAGCGCGTCGGTCTCGTAGAGCCGTGCACCGGTCGAGAGGGCGTCGTGATCCGGCGCGTCGACGATCGGCCGGAATCCGGCATGCTGGAAGAAGTGACGACGGAAGGCATAGCGGGCGCTGGCGATCGCCTCGTTGCCGGTCGAGATCCACGAGCCTCCCTTCATGAGGTTGTGGCGGCCGTCGAACGTCGGCACGGAAAAATCGTCGTACAGCGGGTGCACCGCGAAGCCCTTGAAGGGCATGATCGGCGTCCGCGTCCACTGCCAGACGTTGCCGACGACGTCGCAGAACGTCGTCGCGCTTCCGTCCGCCCCCTCCGCGGCCGACACGGGCGCGCCCTGGGGAAACATCGTCACCGGGCAGCTGCCGGCGAACCGCTCGAGGTTGATGTTGCCCGGCGCCGAACGCCAGTCGGGCGGGTCGGGGAGGGCGACCGCCTCGCGGAGGGCGTGCCAGTGGGCCTCGGTCGGGAGTTGCACGTTGTCGCCGGTCACCTCGCGCTGCCAGGCGCACCAGGCCTCGGCCTCGAGGCAGTTGACCTCGACCGGCCAGTCGAGCGGCAACGGAATCTCGTCGAGCAGATTCCGCTGACGGTAGCCACGGCCGTCACGGATCCAGAACTTCGGATGCTCGGCGCGGGTGAAGCCGAGCCAGCCGCGGCCCTCGTCGGTCCACCAGTTCGCGTTGCGGTAGCCGCCCGCTTCGACGAAGCGGAGGAACTCGCCGTTGCTGACGAGCTGTCGGGCGGCACGGAACGGTGGCAACGAGACCTGTTCGCTGCCGTATTCGTTGTCCCAGCCGTAGGTGTCGTCGGTCGCCGGCTTGCCGAGCCGCACCGTCCGCGCGCCGAAGTCGATCCACGGATTGGCGGGTGTCGGGCCGGCAGTGGGGCAGGAACGCCACAGCCTCGCTTCCGCCTCCGACAACTCGTCCGGCCGCCGCAGATGGGAAAGCGGCATCTGCCGCATGATGACGCTCGACGTCTCCAGATGGATCCGCTCGTGCTCGATCCCCATGAGGACGATCCAGGCGGGGGAATCCTGGCGGATCGGCAGCGGCAGCGGCATCGACGTGATGAATTCGTCGACGACCCCGCGGAGGCGCCGGCGGTAGTCGCGGACCGCGTCGACGGAGGGCCAGTCGTAGTGGGACGTGTCGAGGTCGTCCCACGACATTTCGTCGACGCCGACCGCCATCATCGCCTCGAGCCGCGAGTCGAGCCGCCGATGGATGAGGCGTCCCGCCACCAGCTTGTTCACGTAGAACACCGCCGGATGGGCAAAGTAGAAGATCAATGGATGCCGCAGCGATTCCCAGCGCTCGTAGTAGGCGCCGTCGTCGCGAATCAGGTCGAAGAGGGTGTCGTACAGGGCGCTGGTGGCGTGGTAGTAGCGCCGGAGCGCCGCCCGCGTGGCCGCGGCCCGGTCGTCTCCTTCGCCGATGCCGGACAGGCGCAGTGTCGTGGTGGGAACGAGCGGCTCGGCGAGCGCGGCGAACGGCCGCGGGGCTGGAGATGTGGTATCGGCGGAGGCCATCACGATTCCCGGGAGAACGCTCCCCGACGACCGGGCACGGTCAGGCCTCGGCGTCGAACACATCCATCACTGTAGCACGGCAGACGAGGCCGTTCACGAGACCGCCGGGCAGCGGAGACGATGCGGCCAGCAAACCGCCGACCACCGCGCCACGGTTGCAGTTGTCGCCACCGACGAGCACGTTGGCGACGGCACCGCCGAGGAAGTCACCCGCATACTTCCAGGCGAGCCACAGCGACGCGGGGAACGCCTCGGAGATGTAGCAGGCGGAGCTGACCCGTGCCCCGACGACCACGCGATCGGGCAGATCGGCCCATTGGCGTCGCCGCGCGGCGGGCAACCAGGGGCCCGCCTCGTGGTCGATCGCCTCCCGCAAGTCTTCCCCGCGACAGACGCGGACGAGGATCCTCGCGAACACCACCGCGGCGTCGAGGACTTCCGGGTCCTTGTGCGTCAGACCGACGTGGACGCGTGCCAGCCTGACGACATCGGGGTGCCGGCCGCCGAGCGCCGCCAGCAGTGCCGGCACCTGCGCCAGGCCGCCGATGTGTTCGTCGCGCACGCCGCAGTTGATCGGCTTGCGCCCCTGGGCGAGGTTGGTGAAGAAGTGCCGATGGTACTCCTCGACGTAGGTGTCGCGGTGCCGGCCGGGGGCGAGCATGAAGGCGACGTAGTCCTCGAGCCAGCGTTCGGGGTCGTAGTGTCGATTGCGGCGGACGAGCGCCGCCAGTTCGACACCGAGGCGGTGATTGACCGTGTTCTCCCCCGCCGCGAGGAATTGGTGGTAGTGGACTCCGCGTTGGCCCCAGTAGGCGGCCTGCTCACGGAGAATGTCCCCCTGGGGGCCGGGGCAGTCGTAGCGGCTCCGCCAGAGAATGCTGTCGGGGTGCGGGTTGCGGGGGGCGACGAAGCGTCCCGCGGCGGCGGCGGCGGCGAGATCGGGATAGTCGCGGTCGAGCGCGGCGCGGTCGTAGTACCAATGGGCCGGCATCGCCAGCGCGTCGGCGACGAGACTGCCGAGCAACGCTGCCCGATCGGGCTCGGCGACGAGCCGATCGGCGCGAGTGACCGGTGTACGGGGGGTGCCGGTATGAGGCGTATCGGTATGAGGCGTATCGGTCATCGCGGCCTCCGCTCGATCATCGACCGGTCGCCGGCGCCGGGCCGCGGACGCCGGCCGTCCGCGGAGCCCGCGTCACTCACGCCAACACCTTGGTGAGGAAATCCCTCACGCGCGGCACGTCGCACCGCGCGAACAAATCGGCGGCGCGGCCGTGGGCGAGAACACGGCCATCGCCGATGAACGCCACTTCATCGGCGACGCGCCGGGCGAACGCCATTTCGTGTGTCACCATCACCAGTTCCGTTCCTCCGGCCCTCAGCTCTCCGATCATGTCCAGCACCTCGGCCCGCATTTCGGGGTCGAGTGCCGACGTCGGCTCGTCGAGGAAAATCCGTCGCGGCTGCACCACCATGGCCCGGAGGATCGCGATCCGCTGTTTCTGACCGCCCGACAATGCCGCGGGCCGCTTGTCGGCATGTTCGGCGAGGTGGAACCGGTCGAGGGGCGCACGGACGCGCTCCCGCGCCTCGCTCTCCGACAAACCGTGGACGTGCACCAGCGGTAACAGCAGGTTGTCGAGCGCCGAGAGATGGGGGAACAGGTTGTACGCCTGGAAGACCGTCCCCACGGTGCGCCGGTAGGCCCGGAGCCCATCCTCGGTCGCCGGCAGCGGCACGCCGTCGAACGCCACCCTGCCGGCGGTGGGGCGATCGAGTCCGGCGAGGATCCGCAACAGGGTCGTCTTCCCCCCTCCCGACGGCCCCACCAGCACCAGGCTCTGCACGTCGCCGGTATGGAGGCTGAGACGGTCGAGCACCGCCGGCCCGCCGAACCGCTGCGAAAGCTCGTCGACCGACAGCCGCATCCGGTCAGGCCTCGTAGCGAAAGCGTTTCTCGAGCCACCGCGCGAGCGCCGACAGCGGCAGCGTGAGGGCCAGGTAGCCCGCCGCCAGGGGAAGATAGCTCTCGAGCGTCGAGTAGGTGAACGCATTCACTTCCTGGGCGGCGAGGGTGAACTCCGAGATCGCGATCACCGAGAGGAGCGAGGAATCCTTGACCAGCGACGCCAACTGGCCGGCGACCGGCGGGAGCACGAGGCGCACCGCCTGGGGAATGATCACCAGGCGGAGCGACTGCCAGGGGGTGAGCCCGATCGCGCGGGCGCTGTCGCGTTGCGTGGCGGGGATCGCCGCCAGCCCGCCACGGATGATCTCCGCCATGTAGGCGCCACTGAACAGCGCCAGCACCAGCACGCCGACGACGAACCGGTCGCCGATCCCGACGGCGCTGGCGACGACGTAGAACCCGATCAGCAGCTGCACCAACAGGGGCGTGCCGCGGATCAGTTCCACGTAGACGCGACCGACCGCCTCCACCAGCGGCCACCGCGACTCACGGCACAGCGCCGCGGCGAGGCCGACGGCGATGCTCGCCACCAGGGCGACGATGCTCAGGGCGACGGTGGTCAGCCAGCCACGGGCGAGCATGCCGCGGTAGGCCCATACCGCCGACCAATTCCAGGTGTAGTCGCTCTGCGCGAAGGCGAGGCCGAACAGGCCGGCGAGGACCCCGGCGACGATCGTGTGGGCGAGCCAGCGCGGCATGGT
>JBJSXB010000139.1:0-10495 GCA_046086245.1 Planctomycetaceae bacterium
GACGGTCGTCCAGGCCGGCACGACCCTGCCCGACCGCGACTACTACCTCAAGGACGGCGAGAAGGAGACCGCCGCGCAGGCGGCGCTGGTCGAGTACGTCGATCGCATCTACGGGCTGCTCGGCGATCGCACGCCCGACCCGGGCAAGACGGTCCTGGCCCTCGAAAAGCGCCTCGCCGAAATCCAGTGGCCGCGCGTCGAACTTCGCGACGCGAGCAAGACCTACAACAAGTTCGCCATCGACCAGTTCGCGGCGAAGACGCCGACGCTTCGTTGGCCCGCATTCCTCGAGGCTTCCGGGACGCCGGGGATCGCCGAGATCAACGTCGCCACACCCAGCTATTTCGAAGCCCTCGCCGCGCTGTTCGAGAAGGTGGACGTTCCCACGTGGAAGACGTGGCTGCGCTTCAAGCTCCTCGACGCCTACGCCCCTTACCTCGCGCCCGCCTTCGACGAGGCGCATTTCGACTTCCACGGGCGGAAGATCGCCGGGATCCAGGAGCAGCTCCCGCGTTGGAAGCGCTCCGTCGAGGCGATCAGCGGCCGGGGCGCCGGCGACTTCGGTGCGTTGGGCGACGTGCTCGGCAAACTCTACGTCGAGCAGCACTTCACCCCGCAGTCCAAGTCGCGGATGGACGAACTGGTGCGCAATCTGCTCGCCGCCTTCGGCACGAGCATCGACGAGCTGTCGTGGATGACCCCCGCCACGAAGGCGAAGGCCCGCGACAAACTCGCCCGAATCACCACCAAGATCGGCTACCCGACGAAGTGGCGCTCGTACGCCGGGCTCGAGGTCCGGCCGGACGATCTGGTGGGCAACGTGATGCGGTCGCGTCGCTACGAACACGAGCGCAACGCGGCGAAGCTCGGGCAGCCGGTCGATCGTGACGAGTGGGGAATGACGCCGCAGACGGTGAACGCCTACTACAACCCGTCGCTCAACGAGATCGTCTTCCCGGCGGCGATCCTCCAGCCCCCGTTCTTCTCGGTGGACGCTCCCGATGCCCTTAATTACGGCGGTATCGGCGGGGTCATCGGGCACGAGATCAGCCACGCCTTCGACGACCAGGGGAGCCGCTACGACGGCGCCGGCAACCTGGTGAACTGGTGGACCGACGCCGACCGGGCGGCGTTCGAGGCGCTGACCAAGCGGCTCGTCGCCCAGTACTCCACCTACGAACCGCTGCCTGGACGGCGCGTGAAGGGGGATTTCACCCTCGGCGAAAATATCGCCGACCTGTCCGGACTGGCGGTCGCCTACAAGGCCTACCAACTCGCCAAACAGGGCAAGGAGCCACAACAACTCGAGGGCTGGACCGGCAACCAGTTGTTCTTCGTCGGCTGGAGCCGGGTCTGGCAACGGAAGTACCGCGAGGCGGAACTGGTCAAACGGCTGCTCACCGACCCGCACAGCCCGTCCCAATACCGTGCCAACGGTCCGGTGATGAATCTCGATGCCTTCCACGATGCCTTCGGCGTCAAGGAGGGTGACGCGCTGTGGAAGCCGCCGGCGGAGCGGATCCGCATCTGGTGACCGACGACGGTCGTCGGCGGCGCCGCATCAATCGTCGCGATGGCGCACGATGTCCCCCTCGACCATGTAGATCACCTCCTCGGCGATGTTGGTCGCCATGTCGGCGATGCGCTCGATGTGCTTCGAAATCGAGTTGATCCGCAGCAGATTCTCCAGCTTGGCGGGCTCGGCGCGGATCCCGTTCATCACCGAACGGCGCACGCTCTGCCGGGCGTCGTCGACCGCGTCGTCCTGCTCACGCACCCGCCGCGCCAGCGTCGGATCGCCGCGGACCACCGCCTCGAGGCACTGCTCCACCATTTCCTCGGCTCGCATCGCCATCGTGCGGATCTCCGGAGGCAGATCGACCGGCTCGCCCGTGGCGAGCGGACCGACCCGCTTGGCGATGTTGGTGGCGAGATCTCCCATCCGCTCGAGATCGTTGTTGATCTTCAGGGCGGCGACGACGAACCGCAGATCGGCGGCGACCGGCTGGTAGAGGGCGAGGATCTTCAGGCATTCCTCCTCCACCTCGACCTCCATCCGGTCGATCTCGGCGTCGTTGTCGAGCACGCGGCGCGCGAGCGGTTGATCGCGATTGATGACGGCGGTGATCGACCGGGAGATCGCCTCCTCGACGAGACTCCCGACGCGGAGGATCTTCTCCTTCAGGGCGTCGATCTGGCGGGCGATATGGCGGGTCATGGGGGCGGGGTCCCGGCGTGGGCGCTCAACCGAAGCGACCGGTGACGTAAGCCTCGGTCTCGCGGAGGATCGGCTTGGTGAAGATCTCGCTCGTCGGTCCGTATTCGATCAGACGGCCGAGATACATGAAGGCGGTGTGGTCGCTGGTGCGACTCGCCTGCTGCATGTTGTGGGTCACGATGAGCACCGAATAGCGCCCGCGGAGTTCCTGGATCAGATCCTCCACCTTGCCGGTGGCGATCGGATCGAGCGCCGAACAGGGCTCATCGAGCAGCAGCACCTCGGGCTCGGCCGCGATCGCCCGGGCGATGCACAGCCGCTGCTGTTGCCCCCCCGACAAACCCAAGGCGCTGTCGGCGAGCCGGTCCTTGACCTCGTCCCACAATGCCGCAGCACGGAGACTCGACTCGCACACCTCGTCGAGGACGGCGCGGCGGTTCTCGCCGTCGATCCGCAACGGGTAGGCGACGTTCTCGTAGATGCTCATCGGAAAAGGATTCGGCTTCTGGAACACCATCCCCATCCGCTTCCGCAACTCGATGACATCGGTCCGTGGATCGTAAATCGAATCCCCGCTGAGTCGCATGTCGCCGGTGATGCGCACGCTTTGCACGAGATCGTTGAGGCGGTTCACGCTGCGCAGCAGGGTCGACTTGCCGCAGCCGCTCGGTCCGACGAGCGCCGTCACCTTGGCATACGGGATCGGCATGGTGATCGAGTGGAGCACCTGCTTCCTGCCGTACCACAGATTGAAGCGGTCGATCTCCAGCACCGGCGGATCGTCGTGGACGCGCGGATGGACCTCGCTCGGGACGTCGCGGCCGGCGGCGACCGCCGCCAGCCGGTCGTCACCCGCGGCAGGCGACGGCGGTGCGACGGCGATCCGGGGCAAGGTCATGGCGATGATCCGCGTGGGCGGGGACGACGCCCCGGAGAATCCTACGTCAGAACTGCTGCACGACGTGGCGGCGACGCAACCGCGTGCGCAGGGTGATCGCCGCCAGATTGAGTCCGGCGACGATCGCCACCAGCAGGAGGGTGATCGTGAACACCAGTGGCCGGGCCGCCTGGCTGTCCGGGCTCTGGAAGCCGACGTCGTACACCAGGTAGGCCAGGTGCATGAACTCCCGCTCGGGGTGCACGAACGGAAACACGCCGTCGATCGGCAGGTCGAGCGCCAATTTCTTCACCCCCACGAGCATCAGCGGCGCCACCTCTCCTGCGCCACGGGCCATCGCCAGGATCAGGCCGGTCATGATACCGGGTAGCGCGCGGGGAAGCACGATCCGCCGGATCGTCTGCCACTTGCCGGCACCGCAGGCGTACGAGCCCTCGCGCAGCGAATCGGGCACGGATGACAACGCCTCTTCGGTGGCGACGATGACCACCGGCAGCGTCAGCAGCGCGAGCGTCAACGATGCCCACAGCAGACCTCCGGTGCCGAACGTCGGCTGCCCGTCGGTCACCAGCGCCGCCTCGAAGAACAGCGCGTCGATGCGGGTGCCGAGGACATGACAGAAGAATCCGAGCCCGAACGCCCCGTAGACGATGCTCGGCACCCCGGCAAGGTTGTTGATCGCGATCCGCACCGCCGTCGTGGCACGGCCGTTGCCGGCGTACTCGCGGAGAAACAGCGCCGCGAGAACGCCGCAGGGGGCGACCAGCAGCGCCATGATGAGGGTCATCGCGACGGTGCCCCAGATCGCCGGAAAGACGCCGCCGGCGCTGTTCGCCTCACGCGGATCCGCGCCGAGAAACTCTCCCCACCGCCCCAGGTACACCCGCAGTTTTCCCCACCACGACAGCCGATTGGGCGTCCACGCGCGCGTGATACGCGACAGCGGCACGGGCACCGTCGTGCCGTCGGCCGTCGTGCACTCGAGCACCCAGCCCGCCCCCACGTCACGCAGCGCGGTCGTCCGCGCGTCGAGGTCGCCTTCCTCGACGGCGAGTTCCGCCGCGCGCCGTTTCTCGGCCGCGGCGGCCGCGACGGCACCGGCCGACTCGGGGCCGTCGTCGAGCCGGGCCTGCGCCGTGGCGAGACGTGCGGCGCGCAGGCCGCGCTGGAGGCGGCCGCGTTCGACGCGGTCGATGCGGCGCATGGCGCGCGTGGCGGCGGCGATCGCGGGGTGCGCACCGACGAAACCGGTCCATGCCTCCTCGGCGCCCTCCGCGACCACCCGATCGTGGTGGAGGAGTCGCTGCGGCGTGCCGTGCAAGCGGCCGGCGTCGATCCGCTCGATGGCCACCGCCCACGGCGGACGCGATCGGGCCGCGATCGCCACCGTGTCGCACCAGCGGAACTGACTGCCGCCGCTCTCCTGATTGGCGGTGCGCAGCAGGAGACGCTCCGCCGTGACCGGCCCCGCCGCCTCGTCGGTCACGACCCGTTCCCATCCGGCCTGCTCGCCGAGCAGAAGCGTGCCGTCGGCGAGCTGCACCTCCTCGAGGGGCACCGGCCAGAAGGTGCGCAGCCCCTCCCGGGCGATGAAGCCGGTCAACCCCAGGATCATCGCCAGCGCCAGTGCCAGCGCGCCGGCGGTCAGCCACACCCATGGCTCCCCTTCGGCCACGAGTGCCGCGTACGGGGAGCGGACGCGGGGCGACCGCCCCCGATCAGAGCTCATGGGCCCTCCGCCGGAAGCGCTGGCGGACGACCTCGGCCGCGGTGTTGACGACGAACGTCAGGGCGAAGAGCGTCAACGCGGCGAGGAACAGCACGCGGTAGTGGGCACTGCCGCGGGCCGCCTCGGGCAATTCGGTGGCGATCGCCGCCGACAGCGTCTGGAAGCCGTTGAACAGGTTCCAGTCGATGATCGGCGTGTTGCCGGCGGCCATCAGCACGATCATCGTCTCGCCCACGGCGCGGCCGAGGCCGATCATCACCGCCGAGAACAATCCGCTGGCGGCGGTCGGCATCACGACCCGCATCGTCGTCTGCCACACCGTCGCCCCCGCTCCCAGCGAGGCGCTGCGGAGATGCTCGGGAACGCTCGCCAGGGCGTCGTCGGCGATGGTGAACACCAGCGGAATGATGGCGAAACCCATGCCGAAGGCGACGACCAACGCGTTGCGCTGCACGTAGCTGCCGAGCAGACCGCCGCGGGGATCGAACCGCAGGCTGTCGAGGAACATGGCCGTGGCGACGGCGAGCGCCAGGGCGCAGGCGAGCGCGAGGCCGAGCAGCCCCAGCGACACCAGCGCCGCCCGGCGGGCCGACCCGCCGCCTCCGCTCCGCCGCAGCACCGGATGCACCCAGCGCCCCACTCCCCAGGCCGTGGCGACCGCGGCGAGCGGCAGCAGTGTGACGGCCCATCCCCCCACGCTCCCGCCGTCGCCGCCTTCGAGCCAGGCGCGCAGATCGCCGGCGAACAGCCACCGTTCGGCCCGTGGCGCGACCCATCGCGCCGCCAGCCACGCCACCGGCAGCGCGACGAGCGTGACGAGAACGAACCGCCACCGCGCGGCGCGCACACGCGTGCCCGACGGAAGCAACCGCCAGAGGTGGGCGCCGACGACGAGCGCCAACGGACCCGTGAACAGCAGCGCCACCACCACGGGAAGGCCGCGGTCGACCATCGGTGCGAACACCAACCCCGCGACGAACCCGAGCACCACGCTCGGCAGGCTGGCCATCATCTCGACGGCGGGCTTCACCACCCCCCTCCAGCGCGGGTGCATGAATTGGCTGGAGTAGATCGCCGCGAGAATCGCCACCGGCGTCGCGAACAGCATCGAATACAGGGTCGCCTTGAGCGTCCCGAAGACGAGCGGCACGAAGCCGAATTTCGGCTCGAACGACTCGTGCCCTGTCGTTTCCCAGGCGTGCACGGGAGCGGGATAGTTCTCGTACCACACCGGCGCGAGCAACGAACGCGGAGACACTTCGGGAAAACCCGGGGCGAAGGCGCACGCCCAGACACCGTCGGCGCCGGCACCGAGCAGGAGGTCGTCGCGCGGGCCGATCGCCACGGCGGCCGTCCGCCCGGTCGATGGCGGCACGTCGAGTACCGTGGCCCCGCTGGTGGCCTGGAGGAGACGCACGCCGCCCCCGCTGTCGGCGGCGGCGAACAGCCGCGACCGGGGTGCGGCACACAGCGCGACGATCGCCCGGCCGTCACGCGGCGCAGCGATGGTGCGGGCGATGGTCGTCGCCAGCCCGTCGGCGGCACTCGCCCCCGGCGCCCGGACCGCGAACAGCACGTGGATCCCGCCCCGCGAATCCCCGACCACGAGACTCTGCCCGCCATACAGGCGGCACACGGCGGTCACCGTGGCGGCGTCCGGAAGCGCGGCGAACGTCTCCGCCGGCGCGGTGGCCACCTCGGGGCGGACCGCGTGCCGTCGGCCACGGCCGTCACGGGCGACGAGGAACACCTGATCCCCCATCTCCGAGACGCGCACGAACACCGGGTGGAAGCCGTCGTCCGCCGCGGGAATCACCGCCGTGGCACGGTGCGGCGGCGCTGGAGCGCCGAGCAGATTGCGTCGCGTGGTGGTCGTTTCGACGTGGACCGTGCCGTCGGCCGCCAGAGCCGCCACGATCGTGCCGGCCGGCGTGACCGCGAGATCGACGTCGATCACCGCGCCGCCCGATGCCGCCGATTCGCCGGTCGATTCGAGCACCACGACCGCCCTCGACCACTGTCCCGCCGCGCCATGGAGGAGGATCGCGTCGCCCTCGACGAACGTCTCCCCGGGTGGAAGCCGCGCGGCGGCGGCGGGGAGTTGGTCGGGCTCCACGAACGACGTCTCCACCCCCACCCGACCGAGACGCACCGAGCCGTCGGCGAATCCCACGGCGACCTCCGCCCGCCCCGGGAGCGTCCGCACCACCGTGCAGCCGTCGAGCCATGCCCCCGCCTGGCGCTCCACCAGCACCGTTCCCCGCGCGGTGTCGAAGGCCCGCAGCACGCCGCCGGCCGGTTCGAGCCACCAGCCGATACGGCCCGATTCGTCGCCGCCGAGCACCACCGCGCCGGACAGTCCGTCCTGGCCGAGGAACCGGGGGGGCTCGTGGTGCGGCGGCAGAAACAGCGGTGCGGCGACCGCCACGAGGAACAGGCCCATCAACAGCACGGCGGCGATCGTACCGATGCCACCGGCGACGATGAGCATGCCCGCGACCCGATCGGCCAACCGCACCCACGCGGTGGACTGCCGGCGTCTGGCGCCGCGGCCGGAACGATCGTGCCCGTGCATGCCGTGGCGCCTGTGGAGGGGAGACCGAGGCGGGGACGATCAGCGGGGAGCGATCCCCACCGTGTCGAGTCCGCGCCGCGCGATGGCGGCCGTCAAAGGCAGGTAGCCGTCCTTGACGACGTCGGCCTGACCCTCCGCGCCGAGCACGTAGCGGAGGAACTCGCGCCGCAGCGGATCGAGCCGCGTACCCTTGCGATGGTTGACCGAGAGGAACAGGAAGCGGGCGAGCGGATAGTCGCCCGAGTAGGCGAACGCCGCCTCGGGCGCCACGGGCGTCGCCCCGGCCGCCGCCGCCAACGGCACGGGGCGGACGTCGGCGGTGCGGTAGCCGATGCCGCCGTAGCCGATTCCATGGCGGTCCGCTCCCACCGCCTGCACCACCGCCGAACTGCCCGGCTGCTCCTTGACGGTCGGCTTGAAATCGCCGCGGAACAGCGCGTGCTCCTTGAAGAAGCCGTAGGTGCCGCTGGTGGCGTTGCGGCCGTAGAGGCTGATCGCGCGGCCCTGCCAGTCCCCCGTCAGACCGAGGTCACCCCAGGTGGTGATGGATTCCCGGAGACCGCCGTTACGGTTCTTCGAGAAGATCGCGTCGACCTGCGGCAGGGTGAGTTCCGCGATCGGGTTGTCCTTGTGGACGAACAGCGCCAGCATGTCGATCGCCACCGGGATCACGGTCGGCGGATAACCATGCTTCCGCTTGAACGCGTCGATCTCCGCATCCTTCCAGTCGCGGCTCATGGGGGCGAAGGTGCACGATCCCTCGGTGAGGGCCGGCGGACCGGACGCCGACCCCTTTCCCTCGATCGCCTCGCGGACACCGGGGTAGTGACGCTTGAACCCCTCGGACCACAGGGCGGCGAGGTTGTTCATCGTGTCGGAACCGACACAGGTGAGAGTGCCGGCGACCTCGCCGGCGACCTTCTCGTACGCCGCGAGATCCGGATCGAGGTCGACCGCACGGGCGCCGGCCCAGGCGATGCCCCCCAGCGCGGGGAGCGCTGCCAGCGCCCGTCTGCGCCTCAAGCGCACGCGGTCGGCCGGCATCATGGGCAGGGCCGTCGTTGGATCGCTCATCGGTGTCCTCGTTGGAGCGGTGGTGGAGGCGATGCGGCCGCGGCGGCGCGACCGACTACCGAGCCTTGTACAGGGCCACGATGAGGGTTTCGTGAGTCGCGCCGACGACCGTCCGCGCAGTGCCGACACGTCGCGTCAGCCGGGCCGGGCCGACGGTGGCCGTTGCGGAGCGAACCCACGGCGCAGCGTGTTTTCCGTGACCACACGCGGCACGACGAACTGTTGCAGATACTCCGGCCCCCCGGCCTTGCTGCCGATGCCCGACAGGCGGTATCCGCCGAAGGGTTGCCGGTGCACCAGCGCGCCGGTGATGCCCCTGTTGAGGTACACGTTCCCCGCCTCCAGCCCTTCGCGCGCCAGTGCCAGATGGGCCGGACTACGGGAGAACACACCGGCGGTGAGGGCGTACGGCGTGTCGTTGGCCAGCGCCACCGCGGCGGCGAAATTCCGCGCCCGAAACACGGCGAGGACCGGCCCGAAGATCTCCTCCTGGCCGAGCGGTCCGCGCGGATCGGCGTCGGTGAACACGTGCGGCCCGACGTACCATCCGCGCGCCTCGAGCGCCACGTCGGGCGCGACCGCCACGACCGTGCGCGACTGCGTGCGCCCGATCTCCACGAAGCGCAGCACGCGCTGCCGCGCCTCGGCATCGACGAGCGGGCCGACCCTGCAGCCCGGCGCGGTCGCCGGGCCGATCGGCAGACTCGACACCGCGGGGGCGAGCCGCTCCACGAAGGCGTCGTGAACCCGGTCGAGCACGATTACCCGCGAGCAGGCGGAGCACTTCTGCCCCTGGAAGCCGAACGCCGAGTGGACCACCGCCAGCACCGCCTCGTCGAGGTCGGCGTCGTCGTCGATGATGATCGCGTTCTTTCCCCCCATCTCCGCGATCACGCGCTTCACGGCGTTCCCGTCGATCCCCGATGTCCGGGCGGCCATTTCGTTGATCGCCAACCCCACGGCCCGGCTCCCGGTGAAGGCCACCAGCGCCGTCCGCGGATCGCCGACCAGCACCGGCCCCACCTCCTCGCCGCGGCCGGGGAGAAACGCCAGCACGTCGGCGGGAACGCCCGCTTCGAGGAGGATCGCATGGAGGCGCCAACCGACCGCCGACGACTGCTCCGCCGGTTTCATCACCACCCCGTTGCCGGTGACCAGTGCCGCGGTGGTCATACCGGCGAGGATCGCGAGCGGAAAATTCCACGGGGCGATCACGACCGCCACCCCGCGCGGCCGGACGTCGCCCGCGTTTTCCTCCCCGGGCACGTCGACGCGCCGGGGAAGTGCCAGCGACTCCGCACCGCTGGCGTAGTACTCGCAAAAATCGATCGCCTCGGCGACGTCGGCGTCCGCCTCCCGCCACGGTTTGCCGACCTCGCGGATGATGAGCGCGGCGAGGTCGAACCGCTGTCGCCGCATGATCGCCGCCGCCGCGCGGAGCGTCGCCGCCCGGCGGGCCGCACCGCGGGCCTGCCACGCGGGCCGCGCCGCGGCCACCGTCTCCAGCGCCCGGCGCGCGTCGTCTGCGGTGGCGGCCGTGACCCGCGCGACCGTGACGGCGATGTCGCCCGGATCGGGGCGATCGAACCCGCCGCCGCGCATCGCCCGGCCGCCGATGACCACCGGCACGTCGATCGGTCCGCGGGCGAGCTCGGCGGTCATTCGATCCAGCGCCGTCTCCATCATCGACCGCGCTGCAGCCACGGCGAAATCGGTGAGTGGCTCGTTGCGGAACTCGACCGCGGGCTCGGGAGAATCCCCCGCCTCCCCCGGCACCGGGCGGGGCGGGAGGAGGAGCGTGGCGGGCGGCACGTGCTTGACGAATCCGGCGCGCAGGAAGGAATCGTTCGACGAATTCTCGAGGAGTCGCCTCACGAGGTAGGCCATGCCCGGCACGAGCTGGCCGTAGGGCATGTAGACGCGGAGCCGCCACCCCGCCGCCGTCACGGCGTGCTTTTCGGGATCCCCCATCCCGTAGAGCATCTGCATCTCGACGTCGTG
>JBJSXB010000140.1:0-8823 GCA_046086245.1 Planctomycetaceae bacterium
CTCGAATCTCGCCGTGGGGATGCGGAAGGTGCCGATCTACCTCTGTCCGTCCGCTCCCGATCGCGGCGTGGTGAACGTGCCCGTCTCGCCCGACAGCGACAGCGCCCGGCCGGCCCTCGGCGCCCGGGCCCTGGCGACCACCGATTACGAGGACGTCACGGGGGTCAAGAAGAGCGTCGTCTCCCCCGACATCTATCCCTCCGGCACGATCGGTGACGGCGCGATCGTCAAGGACCGTGTCACCAAGCTCTCCTCGATCACCGACGGGACGTCGAAGACGGTGCTGATCGCCGAGTGTGCCGGCCGTCCGTTCGTCTATCGGATGAGGCAGGTGCAAAACGGGCTCGTGAACCAGTGCGTCGGCTGGTCGGACAGTCTCGGACCATTCAAGATCGACCCGATGCTGCCCAGCGGCATCAAGGGAGCCGCTCCTGGTGCCGGCGTTCCGATGAACGTCGCCAATGACGGCGAGGTCTACTCGTTCCATCCCGGCGGGGCGGTGGCGGTGTTCTGTGACGGATCGACACGGTTCATCACCGACACGATCGATCTTTCGACCTTCTGCGCGCTGATCACCAAGGGGGCCGCCGAGACGGTGTCCGATCCCACGGCCAACTGATCACGACCTGCGATCTCCCTCGCGGCCCACGGTCGGATCGCCGGCCGTGGGCCGCGTTGTTGACCGATGGCGGCGACCGCGGGACACTGCCCGCGGGGACACCGGCACACGGTGGCCCGCGGCGGGGAGACGCGGCGATGCACCGAGGCGGGCCGGCGATCGCGGTGGTCGTTTTCGCGGTCACATGCGGTGTCGGCGGTGTCAGCGGGGCGGCGCCGTCCACGCCGGTTGCCATGCCCGCGGCTGACACGATGCCCGCGGCGGACACGATGCCCGCGGCGGACACGATGCCCGCGGCGGACACGATGCCCGCGGCGGACACGATGGTCGCGTCGGCGGCGGAGCGGCTCGAACGGCTGGCGGAGCGTTGCGGTCTCGCGGACGCGGCGTTTCGCAGCCGCGTCGGCCGGGCCCGGAGCGTCGACGCCCTCGTCGCCGCGGCCGAGGGTCTGGTGACGCTGCGGGTCCACGTCAATCCGGAGTCGCGCGTCAAACTGCATGCCGTCGGCCGCGTCGGTGATCTCGTCGTGGGGCGGCCGCGCACGCTCCTCGTCGAAATCGTCAACGAGGCGGGGGTGACGGCGCCGCTGTCGGTCCGCTGCCTCGATCTCGCGGATGGCCCGGGGCGGCCGGCGACCTTCTGCCGGCTGACCCTCCCGGCCGACGCCGGCGCCATGGATCGTCTCTCGGGGGCGGGCGTCGAATGGACGGTCGCCGACCTGGTCGTCGAGCGGCCCGGACGCTGGGAAGTACGGCTCGAGGCCGACGTCGGACAGGGGACGCAGGATCTCGGATTCCGGGCGACGGCCGATCTGCTCCTCCGCGGCGTGGAACGACCCTGACAGGAGGAGCGTGAGCATGGCGCACCCGACACGTGGAGCCCTGATCTGGTTGCTGGCCGCCGTCGCAACGCTTCCGCTCGGAGGCCGCGCGGACGCTGCCGACACGCCGGCGCGGGCCGGCGTCGAGCCGCTCCCCACCGTGGCGACGGCGGAGCGCCAGCCGCTGCTCGCGGCGACCACCCGACTCGCCGAGGCACTCGGCCAGGCCGGCACGCCGCTGCCCGACGAGTTGCTCGGCCGGCTGCGGGGTGCGGCCGACGATGCCTCCGCGGCGCAGGCCGTGCAGACGGCCCTCGATCCCCTCTGTCTGTGCGCGGTCGATCTCACGGACGACGTCCCCCGGGTGGTGCCGGTGGCCGGTCCGGTGCCGCTGGTCGAGCAGGGCTGGAGCACGTTCCTCGTCAAGGTGATCAATCCGCGCGGCCGCGCCGACGTCCTCGCGCTTGCCAGTCCCCAGGCCGGACCGCTGCCGCGCGCGAAACGCGAGGATGTCGCCGCCCGTTGGCTGGCGCTGGCCATGGTGGATCGCCAGCCGCTCGCCCCCCGGCTCTCCGGCCTCGGCCTGGAGTACCGGATCGTCGAACTGTTCGCCCGTGAGGCGGGACCGGCCTTCGCCCGAATCGAGTGCCGACTGGGTGACGCCGAGCCGGCCGCGGGGACCGACATGGTCTTCCGCGCGGCGCCGTCGCAGACGGTGACGTTCCGCATCGGCGACGAGCCCGACAGGCCGGCGGCGGCGAAGATCGAAATCACCGACGCCGCGGGCCGCATCTACCCGCCGCAGGCCAAGCGGCTCGCGCCCGATCTTTTTTTCCAGCGGCAGATCTACCGGTTCGACGGCGAGACGGTACGGCTCCCCGACGGGCGCTACCGCGTCACCTGCTCGCGCGGACCGGAGTCGATTCCCGAGACGATCGATCTGGAGATCGCGGGGCGCCCCGCCGAGGTCCGCCATACGGTGCGGCGCTGGATCGACCCGTCGCGGCGCGGCTGGTGGTCGGGCGATCATCACATCCACGCGGCGGGCTGCGCCCACTACGAGTCGCCGACCGAGGGGGTCGAGCCGATCGACATGCTGCGACAGTGCATGGGGGAGGATCTCAAGGTCGGCTGCTGCCTTACCTGGGGACCGTGCTTCGACTACCAGAAGCGCTTCTTCACCGGGAGGCCCGACGACGTCAGCCGGCCCCCCTACCTGCTGCGCTACGACATCGAGGTCTCCGGGTTCGGGTCGCACGTCTCCGGCCACCTCAACCTGCTGCGGCTCACCGAGCAGATCCCACCGGGGGGCGACTCCAAGCACCACTGGCCCTCGCTCGGCCTCGCCACGCTGCGCTGGGCGAAGCGCCAGGGGGCCGTCTGTGGGCCGGCGCATTCGGCCAACGGGCTCACGAACACTGTCGGCCGGCTCCCGGGAACGGAGGGGAAGGACGGCCCGAACCGGCTCCCGAACTTCGACATTCCCGCCTTCGACGGAATCGGGGCCAACGAGTTCATCGTCGACGTGCCGCACGAGGTGCCGGGACGCGACGGCCAGCCGGTGCCCGCGGTCGACTTCATCTCGACGATGGACACCGACCCGACCGCCGAGCTCAACATCTGGTACCACGTGCTCAACTGCGGCTACCGGGTGCGGGCCAGCGGCGAGACCGACTTCCCCTGCATCTCCGGCGAACGGGTCGGCCTCGGACGGGTGTACGCCAAGCTCGACGGTCCGCTCACGTTCGACGCCTGGGTCGACGCCATCCAGGCGGGCCGGAGCTACGTCAGCGACGGGGCGACCCATCTCCTCGACTATGCGGCGATCGAACCGGGGCGGGGTGCGGTGGAGTGCGGCGTGGGCGCGAGCGAGATCCGGCTCGCCGCGCCGGCCGAGCTGACGTTCACGGTGGTCGCCGCGGCGCGGCGTGCCGATGGCGGCCGGGTGGCGGTGGAGTTGATCGAGAACGGTTACCCGGTTGCCCGCCTCGAGATCGCCTCCGACGGCAGCGAGCGACCACTGACGTTCCGGCACCGTGTCGCCCGCAGTGGCTGGCTCGCGGTTCGGAGTTTCCCGGGGGCCCACACCAATCCGTTCTTCGTGCTCGTCGGCGGCCGGCCGATCCGCGCGAGCGCCGACAGCGCCCGGTGGTGCGCGGCGGGCGTCGAGCAGTGTTGGAAGACGAAGGAGAAGAGTTACCGGGCCGAGGAGCGCGAGGCGGCACGGGCCGCCTACGACGTCGCCAGGGGGGCGTACGCCCGGATCGAGCGCGAGGCGGCGTCGGCCGATTGACACCGGACCGCGGTCAGTCGCGCGGCTCCGGTGCGGCGAGCGCCGGCGCGACCCAGGTGCCCGCGGCGAGGTCGAGTTCGGCGAGCGGGCGGCCGTCGGCAACGAACCTCACCGGTCCCGTGTCGGTCTTCGGTATCCATGCCAACGCCGTCTGTTTCACCATGAACGTACTCGTGCGTGTCGGCGGGGTGGAGCGACAGTGAACGACCAGCCCGGCGGCCGATCGCTCGACCGTGTCGATCACGAGCGTCGCGCCCGAGTCGCCGGGTACGATGCGGGCGACGACCAGCAGCATGTCCGACGAGAACGCCCCGTCGGCGGGGCCGAAGGGCTTGCGGGCGCCTTGGACCGGTGCCGGATGGAACAGCGTCGCGTATTCGTCGGCGGTGCGGACGACCGCGCACAGCGTGGTCTTCTCACCCGGCCAGTTGACGACGAAGTTCTGGTAGCGGTCGGCCGAGTCGGGCCGGAACGGCACGGCATCGGCGGCGCGTGCGACGCACGCCATCGTGGCCACGATCACCCACCCGGCGACCGCCGCGGCGCCGATGGGCAACCGGTGCCGCTCGCGCGGCGCCGCCGCCCATTCCGTCGGGTTGGATGCCGGAGTGGGGGGCATCGATAGGTCTCCGTCGTACGGCGGGTGGACCGTGGGTCGATCGGTTCCAGGGTTGCCGGTGGACCGTCGTCGAGACGACCCGGTAGCATGGTACCGCTCAGGGGTGGTGCGGTGCGCCGGAGGTCTTTCCGATTCCTCGGCTCGGCATCGTCGGTGTGAGGGCGTGTGATCGTTCCCGTCCCACGGCAATGGGGCACTGCACCGATGGCGCCATTTCCCGTCGAGACCCTGGCCCCCGCCGGCCACACCGCACGGCTCGCCGGGATGGTCGCCGCGGCGATCCGCGCGGGGCTTCCGATGGTGCCCGAAGCGGTCGATGAACGCACCGCGCTGGCGCTCGACGCGCTGGCCGCCGAGCTTGACGGTGCGCCTCGGGAACGGCCGGCCGAGATGATCGTCGCCCGGTTCGCCCCGGCGCTGCCCCGATCGCTCAACGCGGCCTTGGCGACGGCGGCCGCGGGGGGAGACGGTCTGGGCGCGGTGGCAGCGCTCGCTGCCCGCGCGTCCGGCGGCACCACGGCACGCCGGCGGTTCCGCATCGACCTGGTCTACCCGCTCGTGATCTGCGCACTCGCGGCGGCCGGGGTGGCGTGGCTGACGTGGTGGTACGGCCCGCTCGTCGCCGCCGTCGACGACTCGCTCACCGGCCCCCGTGCCAACGCGGTGTTCGACGCGCGACCGGTGACCGACGTCATCGGTTGGCCCGTGGTCGGCTGGTGCGCGGCGTCGGTTCTCGTGCTGGCGACGATGCTCACGGCGGCGTGGCGCGGGCTCGTAGGGAGCGCCGCCTCGGCCGGGCGCCTCATGGAGGTCGTCGACGCGTTGCCCGACCCCAGTGCGCGGAACCGGGCCCGCGCCGCGGTGGCCGACCACGAACGGCTCGTGGCAGTGCACCGCCGGCAGGAATGGGGGCGTGTGCCGGCGGTCGTCGGCAGCCTCGTCGCCGGCGGCGCGGTGCTGGTCTATGGCATCGGTCTGTTCCAGCCGCTGGTGAAGCTGATGCGCGACGTCGCCGACCAGCCGACCGTCGCCGAATGGCGCGGCGCTCGCCCGGAGACTGGGCGATGAGCGGCGCGAGTGATTCCAGCGACGTCCTCGGCCGGTACGTCGCCGCGGTCCACGCCCGTCGCGACGCGGTCGTGCCGATCGTCATCATCCTCGCCGACTCGCTCGACGCGGCGATCGGAAGCGGGGCGGGACAGCGCTACCGCGACGTGGCGACGGCGCTTGGCACCGCCGCTCCCGCCCGCGCCATCGCCGCGGCCCGGTCCGATCCGGCTGCCTGGCTACCGCTGTTTCCGGCATCGTCCCCCGTCGAGGCCCGGTTGCCACGGTTGCTGGCCGAGGCGCGGCGGCCGCTCGCGAAGGCGCGGCGGCGCTGGTCGGTGCTGGCGTATCCGCTGATCGTTCTCGGCGTGGCGACGCTGGTCGTGGCAGTGCTGTCGATGACCGTGATGCCGGCGTTTCGGAAACTGTTCGACGATTTCGGCCTCCAGTTGCCTCTGGTGACACGGGGCGTGCTGGCGATCACCGACCTGCTCGCCAGCGGCTGGATACCGGCCACGCTCGGGGGAGTCGCGCTTTTCGCCGGCTGGTGGCTGGCGGTCCGGTACAGCCCCGACGGACCGACCGTGGCGGCCGCATTCACCGAGGCGCTGGCCGGTCTCGTGGCCGCCGGTGTGCCGGCCGCCGAGGCCGTCGCCCTGGCGGCCCGTGGTGTCGGCGTGGATACCGCGCCCGGGGAACCCGCGTCGCTCACGCACGCCGCCCGCGCGGCGCTCGCCCTTCCACCGGCGACCGCGGGGCGCGTGCTGGAGGCGGTGGCCGCCTGCCATGCCGATCGAGCGCGCCGGTCCGCCGACGGGATGGCATGGTTCGTCGGTCCGCTCGCGGTGGGCGTCGTGGGGACGCTGGTGGGGCTCGTCACCGCGGCGCTGTTCGCTCCGTTGATCAAGCTCGTGGTGGAACTGTCATGAGCGAACCGACCCCATCCACCACCGATCACGGCCTGTTCCCTTCGTTGTGGGCGCTGTGGCGGCGCACGTTCGGTGCGGTCGGCGGGCGGGCCGGGGCCCGACGCCGGTCGGCGGCCGTGCTTCGCCTGCTGGCGGTGAGCGCGGCGGAGGAGATTTCCGCCGCACCGCTCCTCGCCGCGTGGGCGCGCGACGAACGAGGGAGCCAGGCAGCGCGCGTCGCGCGGGGGGCCGATCTGCTCGCCGCCGGGGCGAGCCCGGCGGATGTCGTCGACCGGGTTCCCGGGCTGGTCACGGCCGACCATGGCGTCGCCGTGCGCTCCGGCATGCGGCTCGGCCTCCTCCCGGAGGTCGTCTCGGCGACGCTCGCGGCCGACGCGGCGGCCGACGACGGCGCCTGGCGCCGGGCGCGCTCCGGCCTCGGGTATCTCGCCGTCGTGGCCCTCGTGTTTGTGTGCGTGACGGCGCTGCTCGTGATCAAGGTGATCCCGCAGTACCGGCACATCATCCGCGAGTTCGGGATGGCGGAGCCGGCGGCGCTGTCGCTGGCGGCCAGCCCGTGGTTTACCGTGCCGGCCATGATCGTCCTGTTGCCCTTCGTGGTCGTCGTGAAGGTGCTCGAGGCGTTCGTCGACGGGACAGCGCCCGCGGGTGCCGTGGTCGTGGTCACGGGGCTCGTGATCCTCGCCTGGATCACCGGCCGCGCCGTCGTGCGCTTTCTCGGCCGCGTCGTCGGGCGAAGGCTCGCCGCGCCCTTCCTGCGAGGACGGCGGCGGGCCGCCGCGCTCGATCACCTCGGCGTGGCAGTGGCGGCGGGGCGGCCGCTCGACGAAGCAGCGGCGATCCTCGCCGAGTGCCAGGTCGATCGCGCCGTCGCGGCGGGCCTGCGGCGGGTCGCCGCCGGGGGGCGGGTGGCGGACCTGGCGGACGCCGGCCTCGTGACGGCCGCCGAGCAGCGCTTCGTCGCGGCCGCCGGCGCCGCCGGGGCCGAAGCGTGGGGCCTGCACACGCTCGCCCGCATGCAACGCGACCGGCACGCCCGACGGGCGCTGGGCTGGAGCGGGACCGTCGTGCCGGTCGTCGCGGCCGTCGTCATGGGGGCACTGGTGCTCCTCGAAGCCTTGGCGATGTTCGAACCGCTCGTCCGCTTGATCGAGGCGCTCGCATGAGGACATCGCGGAGCCAAGGGCGTTCCCCGACCGAATCGCGCCACGGGATCTCGAGCCTCGAGACGGTGGCGGCGCTGGCGATCCTGACGGTGGTCGTCGGCTCGACGATGCCGCTCTTCGTGCGCCATCTAAGGCTCCTCGCCGACTCGCGTCACGAGCGGATCGCCACCCAGGAACTGGCCAACCTCGCCGAGCGGCTGGCGAGCCTGCCGGCGGCCGAACGCCAGGCGTTTCTCGCACGGCCGCCGCTCTCCGACCTCGTGCGCCGTCGGCTTCCGCAGCCGGTGCTCACGGCACGGCGCGAGCCGGACGATCGCTACGTCGTCGCGATCTCGTGGGATTCCCCGGGGCGCTCCCGGCGGCCGCTCGAGCTCGCGGTGTGGTTGCCGGCTGCAGGCGACACGCCGGCCCTGGAGGCCGTCCGATGAAGCGCCGTGGCGCGTCGCTCGTCGAGTTGCTCGCCGTGATCACCGCGACGTCGGTGGTGCTCGCGGTCGGCACCGGCCTGATCCACCGTGCGCTGGGGCTTCAGTCGGCATCGCGGCACCATCTGGAGCACGACCGGACGGCGCTCGTGCTCGGGCGCCGGTTCCGCGTCGATGCCCACGACGCGGTCCGCCTGGATGGCGAACCGGCCGGCGACCGTCTGCTGCGGATCGAGACTGCGCGCGGTGAGAGCATCGACTATTTCGCCACGCCGGTGGGCCTGCGGCGCCTCGGGACGCATGCCGGTGGCACGGCTACCCGGGAGGACTACCGGCTCCCCGTGGGCACGGTGTGGCGGATCGAACGCGACGGGCCGCTCCTCCGCCTTACCGCGACCGGCATGGCCGCAGGCGCGCCGGCCTGCGACGTCGAGATCGTCGCCCACGCCCCCGGCCTCGGAGGCGACCGATGAGCGACCGAGCGGTCCCGGTACGGCGCGGCGCGGTGATGTTCGTGGCGCTAGCGGCGCTGGCGACGGTCGCGGCGATCGCTGCGGCGATGCTCTCTGGAGCGCTGGCCGGTCGCCGCCACCTCCGCACGGAGCGCGACAGCCTGCAGGTGGAGCAGCTGCTCGCACTCGCCGCCCGCGACGCCGGGGCGCGGCGTGCCGCCGGCCGGCCGCTCGCCGAGGCCCGGCTGCTGCCTGCCGAGGCGATCATCGGGACCGGCTCGGCGCGGATCACGACCACCGTTGAGCCGGGTGACGCCGGCGCGGTGCGGGTCGTCGTCGAATACCCGCTCGAAGGCCCGGTCACGATCCGCCGCAGCCGCGAGATCGTCGTCCCGTCGCGCGAACCATCCCCAGTGCCATCCCCGTCACCCCAGGACCCGTCGCCATGACCC
>JBJSXB010000141.1:0-10182 GCA_046086245.1 Planctomycetaceae bacterium
ACCTCCAGCCGGCGTGCCATCGCCTCCGCCGATTCGGTCCCTCGATGACGCAGCCGCGACTCGAGCGCCTCGCGTCGTGGGGGCATCACGAAGATCGTTTCGGCGTCGGGGAACCGATCGACGATCGAAAGTGTACCTTCGACGTCGATCTCGAGGACAACCCACTGGCCGGCGGCGAGCCGGGGCACCACCTCGTCGACGAGCGTCCCGTACCAATGCTGGCGTCCATAGACGCGGCAGCATTCGAGAAACCGCCCCGCCTGGCGGGCGCGTTCGAACGCTTCGAGCGACAAAAAGTGGTAATCCACGCCGTCGCGTTCGCCCGCCCGCGGCGGCCGCGTCGTCGCCGACACGCTCGCCACCAGTTGTGGCACCCGCTCGAGCAGCCTGCGCAGGAGGGTCGACTTCCCCACTCCGGAGGGGCCCGAGATCACGACAAGCCTGCCCGCCGGTCGGGCGGGGACGGTCGGGGTGCGATCCATCGCTCCTTTGTACCGCAAACCGGTCGGAGGGGGAAACGTCCGACGGGAGACCGGTTCATTCCAGGTTTTGGACGAGCTCCCGGAGCCGCTCGACGCGCGTCTTGATCTCGACCACGGCGTGCGCGACGCCCACGTCGGCCGACTTCGAACCGATCGTGTTGGCCTCGCGCGCGAGTTCCTGCGCGAGGAAGTCGAGTTGCCTTCCCGGCGAGTCGTCGTCGAGCAGCCGGCGGAACTGCCGGAGGTGGCTATCGAGGCGCACCAATTCCTCGGCGATGTCGCTGCGGTCGGCGAGCAACGCCACCTCGCGGGCGACGTCAGCCTCGCCGAGGGTCACGCCGAGGCCGGCCAACGCGCGGGACACGCGCTCATGGAGCCGCTGCCGATGCTCCTCGATCAGCTCCCCCGACCTCGCGGCGATGCCCGCGGCGAGGCCGCGGATCTCGTCGCAGCCTGCGGCGAGGTCGGCCGCCATCGCCGTCCCCTCGCGGCGGCGCATCGCGTCGACGCCATCGAGGGCACGCGCGAGGGTCGCCGAGACCAGCGGCCAGAGCGATTCCAGGGCGTCGGCTGCAGGCCACTGCTCGACGAGGATGCCGGGCAGCGTCAGCAGTCCGTCGACGGCGCGTGGCATCGGCAGATCCCGCTGGGCGCAAAACCGCTCCCAATCGTCGAGGTACGCCGCCAATTGGCCCAGATCGAGGCGGCGGCGGGCCGCCGCGAGCGGCCCGTCGATCTCGAGCGTGACCTGCACCGTCCCGCGGCGGAGCCGTGCCCGCACCGCCGCCTCGATCGACGACTCGAGGGCGGCGTGGCCGTCGCGGGTCCGCAGCGCGAACTTCAGGAACCGGTTGTTGACGACCCGCACCTCGACGCGGCAGGTCGTCGGCCCGTCGTGCCCCACGGCGTCGCCGCAGCCGGTCATGCTCAGGGCCATCGCTCGCCGGCGGGTCGCCCGCCGTCCCCCCGCTGGCTTTCCCAGGGCGGCCTGCGGTCGGCCAGCGCCGACCGGACACGCTGAAACGGTGTCAGGGGACCGGCGACGGCGTGCCCGTGGACGACTCGGTCGCGGGCGCCTCCGCCGGCGGGGCGGCGCCCGTCGCCCCCGCTGCGGCAGCGGGGGGCGCGCCGGCACCTTCGCCGGTCGCCGCGCCGGAGGCACCCGCCTCGGAGGCCCCGGGCACCGCGGCTGCGCCGCCGCCATCGAGGGGAGCCTGGGCCTGGGAGGCCGCGCCGCCGAGGCTGCTGCTGAAGACCGACTGGCGACGGCCGAGCACGTTGAGGGCGAGGATGCACAGGACGATCCAGAACGCCGCCACGCCGACGGTGATCTTCGTGAACACGTCGCCGGCCTTGGTGCCGAACGCACTTTGGCCTCCCGCGCCGCCGAACGCCCCTGCCAGGCCTCCGCCGCGGCCGCGCTGGATGAGCACCAGCAAAATGAGAAACAGCGCGGTCAGCACGAGCACCAGACCGAGGAAGAAGTTGACCAGCGAAGGCATCGTCGAGGCTCCGGATGGGGCCACCGCGGGGCGGCCGTCGGCGGGAACAGGGGCACCGGAAAGATGATACGACGCCGGTCGCGCCGCGCCGATGGCGGTCGCTGGTGCGTCAGCGTGCGAAGGCGGCGGCGATCGCCAGAAACCCGTCGGCATCGAGGCTCGCCCCGCCGACGAGGGCTCCGTCGATGTCGGCCTGCGCGGCGAGATCGGCGGCGTTGTCGGGCTTCACGCTGCCTCCGTACTGGATGCGGACGCCGGCAGCGGTGTCGGCCCCGGCCAGTGCCGCCAGTTCCCGGCGGATGAGGGCGTGCACGGCCTGCGCCTGGGCCGGCGTCGCCACCTTGCCGGTGCCGATGGCCCACACCGGCTCGTAGGCGATCACCAGCCGGGCGACGTCGGCGGCGGGCAAACCCGCCAGCGAGCCGCGCACCTGCGCGGCGACCACGGCGTCGGTCCGTCCCGCCTCGCGCTCGGCGAGCGTCTCGCCGACGCACACGATCGGCGTCAGCCCGGCGCCGAGCGCGGCCTTGATCTTGGCGTTGACGACCGCGTCGGTCTCGCCGCACAGCGAGCGCCGCTCGGAGTGGCCGAGGATCACGAAGCGGCAGCCGACGTCGGCGAGCATCTGCGGTGCCACCTCCCCGGTAAACGCGCCGGACGGCTTGTCCCAGGCGTTTTGGGCGCCGAGGGACACCGGTGCAACGCGCAGGGTGTCGGCGACCGCGTCGAGGTAGACCGCCGGCGGACAGACCACCAGGTCGACCGACGGCAGGCCGGTGCCGCGGGCGGCGATCGCCGTCGCGAGCGCGCGGGCGGCGGTCCGGTCGAGATGCATCTTCCAGTTGCCGGCGACGATCGGACGACGATGGGCCATGGCATCCTCGGGAGAGAAACGGACGAGTGCGGGCACCCAAGGGAGCAGATCGCCGCCGGCGGGGCAACACCGCACCGGCCGGTCAGCCGACCGCCGCCGCCGCCGCATACGACCCGAGGATCACCACCCGTTTGCAGCGGGTCTCGAGCGCCCGGATGGCGCGGCGGACGCGGGGATCGTCGCGGTGCCCCTCCAACTCGACGAAGAACACGTAGCCCCGCTCGGCACCGGGAACGGGAAACGACTCGATCCAGGTGAGGTTGAGCCGCTGCCGCTTGGGGATCGAGAGGGCGTCGGCGAGTCCGCCCGGCCGGTGCTCGATCTCGAACATCAGCGCGGTGCGGTCGCGTCCGGTACGGGCGGCGTCGGCCGGGCCGATCACCGCGAACCGGGTGGTGTTGCCCGGGACGTCCTCGATGTTCTCGGCGAGCACCGTGAGCCCGTAGTGGACCGCGCTTTGCCGGCTGGCGATCGCGGCGGCGCGCGGGGTGCGGGCGGCGGTCTCGGCGGCGGCACTGGTGCTGGTCACCTCGACCAACCGGGCGTCGGGCAGATGGCGCGACAGCCAGTTGCGGCACTGCGACAGCGCCTGCGGTCGGCTGTACACCTCGCGGACCTGGGTCCGGTCGCAGGCGGCGAGGAGATGGTGGTGGATCCGCAGCGGCACCTCCGCGCAGATCTTGACAGGGAGCCGGAAGAAGTTGTCGAGCGTGTCGGCGATCCGGCCGTCGGTCGAGTTCTCCAGCGGCACCACGCCGTAGTGGGAGTGGCCGGCATGCACCTCCTCGAAGGCGGCACTGATGCTCGCCACGGGGACGAATTCCACCGCGTTGCCGAACCGGTGGAGGGCCGCGAGATGGCTGTAGGTCCACGCCGGCCCCAGATGGGCGACGCGCAGGTGCTGCTCGATCGCCCGTGACCCGCTGATCAGCTCGCGGAACACCGCCTTGACACTCGCCCCGGAGAGTGGCCCCGGGTTGAGGTCCGCGACCCGCTCGAGCACGGTCTCCTCGCGCGACGGATCGTAGGTCTGCTGCCCGGCCGCTTTCTTCAAGTGTCCGATCCGTCCCGCCACCGTGGCCCGCTCGTTCATCAGCGCCACCAGCGCGCGGTCGATGCGGTCGATCTCGCCCCGCAACTCGGGCAGCGTCGCACCCGGCGGCGGCGGCACCGTCACCGGCAGCGGCGCGGTGGCGGGCTTGGGACGGGGGCGGGGCGACTTGGCCATCGGGACGCGGGTCCGAAAAAATGACGGGTGTCGATCGGGGCGGCGGGAAGCTCGGGATCGGCCAAAATGGCAGGGCGTGTACGGGGCGGGGCCCGCGCGACCGCCGGGCGTCCACTGTAGTCGGAACCGGGAAGGGGTAAATACGGGCGGTTTGTTCCGGTCGGCCTCCGCCGGCGACCCGCCACAGCCGCCAAAAGACGACGGCACGGGCTTTGCTTCTCAACGAAGAAGCCTGGTCTTCGCCGGGCACCAACGGCCACCGTCAAGGCACCTTGCGCGACTCCGTCGCGATGGCACCGTAGCACGTTTTTCCCCACCAGCAGGGACCCCGACCCATGGCGACCAAGCAGGGCGAGAAGATCATCGGCATCGACCTCGGCACCACCAATTCCGTCGTGGCCGTGATGGAGGGCAAGGAGCCGAAGGTGATCGCCAACAAGGAGGGCAATCGCCTCACGCCGAGCGTCGTCGCCTTCAACGACAAGGGCGAGACCCTCGTCGGCGACACCGCTCGCCGCCAGGCCGTCACCAATCCCAAGCGGACGATCTACTCGATCAAACGCTTCATGGGACGCCGCCACAACGAGGTGGCCGGCGAGGAAAAGATGGTCCCCTACGAGGTGGTGGGCGGACCGCAGGATTACGTCAAGGTGCGGGCCGGCGACAAGGAGATGACCCCGCCGGAAATCTCCGCCAAGGTCCTCCGCAGCCTGAAGGAGTCGGCGGAGAGCTACCTCGGCCACAAGGTGAACAAGGCGGTGATCACCGTCCCGGCCTATTTCAACGACGCCCAGCGGCAAGCCACCAAGGACGCGGGGCAGATCGCGGGCCTCGAGGTGATGCGGATCATCAACGAGCCCACCGCCGCCGCGCTGGCCTACGGTCTCGACAAGAAGGCGCAGGAAAAGATCGTCGTGTTCGATCTCGGCGGCGGCACGTTCGACGTGTCGGTGCTCGAGGTGGCCGACGGCGTCTTCCGGGTGATCAGCACCAACGGCGATACCCATCTCGGCGGCGACGACTTCGACCAGACCCTCATCAATCACGTCGCCGACCAGTTCAAACGCGAGCAGGGGATCGACCTCCGCAAGGACACCATGGCCCTGCAGCGCCTCCAGGAGGCGTGCGAGAAGGCCAAGAAGGAACTCTCCAGCGCCCAGAGCAGCGACATCAACCTTCCCTTCATCACCGCCGATGCCACCGGGCCGAAGCATCTGCAGATGACGATCACGCGGGCGCAGTTCGAGCAGATGTGCGATGCCCTCGTGGAACGCTGCCGCGGGCCCGTCGTGCAGGCGCTCAAGGACGCCAAGCTCGATCCCAAGGACATCGACGAGGTGGTGCTCGTCGGCGGCTCCACCCGCATCCCCAAGGTGCAGGAGCTCGTCAAGAAGCTCTTCCAGAAGGAGCCCCACAAGGGGGTCAACCCCGACGAGGTCGTGGCGCTCGGCGCCGCGATCCAGGGGGGCGTGCTCGGCGGCGACGTCCAGGACGTGCTCCTGCTCGACGTCACGCCGCTGAGCCTCGGCATCGAGACCGAGGGCGGGCTGTTCACCAAACTCGTCGAGCGCAACACCACCGTGCCGACCGAGCGGAAGCAGGTGTTCAGCACCGCCGCCGACAACCAGACCGCGGTCACGGTGAGCGTGTACCAAGGCGAGCGGCCGATGGCGAAGGACAATCGTCTCCTCGGCCAGTTCAACCTCGAGGGCATCGCCCCCGCGCCGCGGGGTGCCCCGCAGATCGAGGTCAAGTTCGACATCGACGCCAACGGCATCCTGGCCGTCAGCGCCAAGGACCTCGGGACCAACAAAGAGCAGTCGGTCCGCATCGAGCAATCGAGCGGCCTCAACGAGACCGAGATCGAGCGGATGCGGAAGGACGCCGAACTGCACGCCGAGGAAGACAAGCGGAAGCAGCGGCTCGCCGAGGCCCGCAACCGCGCCGATGCGCTCTGCTTCCAGACCGAGAAGATGATCAAGGAGCACGAGGCGAAGCTCTCCGCGTCCGACCGGGCGCCGCTCGAGGCGGCCGTCACCAAGGCGCGCGAGGCGGCCAAGGGCGACGACGTCGACGCGATCACCTCGGCGCACGACGCTCTCGAGCAGGCGACGCACGCCCTCTCGAAGGTGCTCTACGAAGCGACCGCCGGCCGCGGTGACGCGACGGCGGCCGGCGGCGGCAAGGGCCCCGCCGACGACACCATCGACGCGGAGTTCGAGGTGAAGAAGGACGCCTGAGCGGCGTTTTCCCACCGCGGTCGCACCGACGTCGGGCAGGCGCCCGTCGCGAGGCCCTCGGGTCGCTCGCGGCGGACGGCCTGCCCGTCGGCGCTCCCGGGGTCCGTGGGACCGGTTGGAACGGTCGCACGGCACGACGAGTCGGCACACGACGAGGACACACGTTCGACGAGGTGAGTCATGGCGGTTCGCTTCGACAAGTTCACGATCAAGGGTCAGGAGGCGGTGCAGCGGTCGATCGACGCCGCCGCGGAGCGCGGCAATCCGCAGGCCACGCCGGTCCATCTGTTGCACGCCCTGCTCGCCGAGCGCGAGGGGATCGTGCGCCCGCTGCTGGAGAAAATCGGTGTCGATCGGGCCCATCTGGAGCGGATCGTCGAAGCGGAGTTGTCGCACCTTCCCAAGGTGCAGGGGGGGTCGCAGCCGCAGCCCGACCAGGAGCTGATGAAGGTGTTCGAGGGAGCGGTCGCGGAGTCGACCGCGATGAAGGATGAATTCGTCTCCACCGACCACTTGCTGCTGGCGCTGGCCAAGACGCCATCGAAGGCCAAGAGCCTCCTGCAACTCGGCGGCGTCGCCGAAAAGGATCTGCTGGCGGGGCTCCGTGCCGTCCGCGGCAGCAGCCGGGTGACCGACCAGAGCCCCGAGGAGAAGTTCCAGGCGCTCGAGAAGTACGGCATCGACCTGGTGCAGCGGGCCAGCCAGGGGAAGCTCGACCCGGTGATCGGCCGTGACGCCGAGATCCGCCGCGTGATCCAGGTGCTGTCGCGCCGCACGAAGAACAATCCGGTGCTCATCGGCGAGCCGGGGGTCGGCAAGACGGCGATCGCCGAGGGGTTGGCGCTGCGCATCGTGCAGTCGGACGTGCCGGAGACGCTGCGCAACAAGCGGGTGATCGCGCTCGACCTTGGAGCGTTGGTGGCGGGCACGAAGTACCGCGGCGAGTTCGAGGACCGGCTCAAGGCGATCCTCCGCGAGGTGGAGAGCGCCGCCGGCGGCGTGATCCTGTTCATCGACGAATTGCACACGATGATCGGCGCCGGCGCGGCCGAAGGGGGTTCCGACGCGGCGAACCTCCTCAAGCCGGCGCTCGCCCGCGGCGAGCTCCGCTGCATCGGTGCCACCACCCTCGACGAGTACCGCAAGCACATCGAGAAGGACGCCGCCCTCGAGCGCCGCTTCCAGCCGGTGATGGTCGGGGAGCCGAGCGTCGAGGACACGATCGCGATCCTCCGCGGGCTCAAGCCGCGGTACGAGGCCCATCACAAGGGGGTGAAGATCAAGGACTCGGCCCTCGTCGCCGCCGCCGAGCTTTCCAACCGCTATATCGCCGACCGCTTCCTCCCCGACAAGGCGATCGACCTCATGGACGAGGCGACCAGCCGGATCGCGATGGAGCTGCAGAGCGTGCCGAGCGAGATCGACGAGGTGCAGCGGCGTCTCGTGCAACTCGAATTGGCCGCCCGGCAACTCGCCGAGGAGACCGAGGAGCACGCCCGCGAACGCCTCGCCGAGATCGAGGAGGAGGCGGCCGGGCTGCGGAAGAAGCTCGCCAGCCTGCGCGAGCAGTGGGAAGCGGAGAAGAGCGGCGTCGGGAGCGCCGAGGAGCTGCGCCGCCAGCTCGACGCCGCCCAGGTCGCGTTCGACCAGGCCAACGTCCTCATCAAGGAGCGCCAGGCATCGGGCCTGCCGGTTGGCGAGGATCTCTACCAGCGTCTGTACGAGCTCGACCAGAAGCGCCGGGCGCTCGCCGCCCGTGCCGAGCAGGAGGAGGAGCAGCCCGCGGCGAAGGAAGCGAAGGAGGCCCCCTCCGGCAAACGCCTCCTGCGGCGCGAGGTCGGGCCCGAGGAGATCGCCGAGGTGGTCAGCGCCTGGACCGGCATTCCCGTGACGCGGCTCGTGGAGAGCGAGCGGGCCAAGTTGCTCGTGCTCGAGGACCGGCTCCACCAGCGGGTCGTCGGACAGGACGAAGCGGTCGAGGCGGTGAGCGACGCCGTGCGCCGCAGCCGCTCCGGGCTGCAGGATCCGAACCGGCCGATCGGGTCGTTCATTTTCTTGGGCCCCACGGGCGTCGGAAAGACGGAGCTCTGCAAGGCCCTGGCGGAAGTGCTGTTCGACGACGACAACGCGATGGTGCGCCTCGACATGAGCGAGTTCATGGAGAAGCACACGGTGTCGCGCCTCATCGGGGCCCCGCCCGGCTACGTCGGCTACGAGGAAGGAGGGCGGCTCACGGAGGCGGTGCGGCGTCGCCCCTATTCGGTGGTGCTCCTCGACGAGATCGAGAAGGCCCACCGCGACGTCTTCAACGTGCTGCTCCAGGTGCTCGACGACGGCCGCCTCACCGACAGCCTCGGCCACACGGTGGACTTCACCAACACGATCGTGGTGATGACCAGCAACATCGGCAGTCAGGTGATCCAGGAGATCACCAAGGAGGGAGGGTCGCAGGAGGAGGTCCGGCAGGCGGTGAAGGAAGCGCTCCAGGCGCGGTTCCTCCCGGAGTTTCTCAATCGGATCGACGAGACGATCGTCTTCCACCCGCTCGACGAGCGTCACATCGAGCGGATCGTGCAGATCCAGGTGAAGCGGCTGGTCGACCAGGCGGCGCGGGCCGGGATCACCCTCGAGTGCACGCCGGGCGCCGTCGCGGAGATCGCCCGGCTCGGCTACGATCCGGTCTACGGGGCGCGGCCACTGAAGCGGGTGATCCAGCAGCAGCTGCAAAACCCGCTCGCCCGCGAGCTGCTCTCCGGCCGGTTTCCCGAGGGCAGCCGGGTGCGGATCGATTTCCTGCAGGACGAGTTCACCTTCGGGCCGTCCGGCTGAAGCGCCGGGTGGCAGCCGGCGATGACCGACCACGCCCCGATCCCGCGCGACGTGCTCGGCTGCATCGTGGCCGGCTACGAGAAGGGGGGCACGACCCTCGTCAAGGATCTTCTCCGCAACACCGGCCGGATGCGGAGTGCCTTCGAGGGGGGGCTGTTGCTCGCCGAGCGTCCCGCCGACGGCGTGCCCGAGCCCTATGCGACCCAGCTGGTGCAGTCGTGGGAGTTGCCCGGCGATTTCTTCGAGCGGTATCGCCGGTGCGACTCGTTCGCCGATGGCTATCGGCTGCTGCGCGAGTCGTCGTTCATCCGCCGCAAGGAGCTGCCGCTGATCGACAAGACGCCGCGGTACATGGCCTGCCTGGCCGACGTGCTGCGCCGCGCGCCGGGCACTCCGCTGGTGCTCGTGCTTCGCGACCCGCTCCAGGTGACCGGCTCATGGCTGCGGCTTGGCAACACCGTGTCCGACGCCGCCGCGGCGATCCGGCTGTCGACGCTGGGGCTCGTGGCCGCGCCGCGGGCGGCGCTCGCTGCGGTCTATCTCATTCAACTCGCCGACGTGGTCGCGGATCCGGCAGGTACCTGCGCGTTGCTGCAGGCCTGGCTCGGTCGTGATCACGTGCCCTACGACGCGACACACCAACTCGGCACGGCGCCTCCCGGCGAGCCGCCGCCGCAGGGGGTTGATGCCACGCGTATCGCACTCGAGCGTCACCGGTCGGGCGATGAGGTGAGGGCGATCGAGGCCGAGCTCCACCGTCTGGTGCCCTGGGCCGGCCTGGTGGCGAAGATTCCGTCGGGGCCGCTCCCCGACGTGTTGGAAGCGGCCGGTGCGTTGTGGGATGCCGTGGCCGCGGACAGATCGCGGGAGGAATCGCGATTGGCGAAGGAACGCGAACGGGCGGCGGAGGAGGAGCGCGTTGCGGCCGGCGAGGCCCTGCCGTCGGACGATCCGGCGCGGGCATCCCGATCGGCATCGGGCGATGCCCCCGGCGGTGCCGCTTCGGGGCCGGCTGCCGAGTGACGCA
>JBJSXB010000142.1:0-2647 GCA_046086245.1 Planctomycetaceae bacterium
GGTGACGGGCCGTTCACGGTCTTCGCGCCCACCGATGAGGCCTTCGCCAAGCTGCCGGCAGGAACGGTCGAATCGCTGCTGGAGCCGCAGAACCGCGACAAACTGAAGGAAATCCTGCTCCTGCACGTCGTACCCGGAAAGGTCCTGGCGAAGGATGTCCTGAATCTCTCGGAGGCGACCACCGCCGGCGGCGGAAAACTCTCCATCTCGGCCGACGGCGGCGTGAAGGTGGGCACCTCGTCGGGCAAGGCGAACGTCGTCAAGACGGATATCGCGGCGAAGAACGGTGTGATCCACGTGATCGATTCCGTGATCTTGCCGTGAGCACCGGCCCTGAACGCTGGCAAACCGTCGCTCCCGATCGAAACCCGGTGCCCTGCGGAGATCGCTCCGCAGGGCACCTTCGTTGAGTGGCCCGGCGATTGGCCGAAGACCGCCGGTGGGGCGAGCGGACGTTGGCGACGCTCAGGCGGGCAACGGGAGCCATGACGACGCCGCCCCCGCTCGCGCACGGACGCACGTCAGCGATACCGCACGAATCCTTCCGCTGCGACCAGTCGCCTCTCGGCCTCGAGGTCGGGATCGCGGCAGAGGCCGACAGAGGTGACGCCCGCCACCGCAAGACCGACGAAAATCGTGCCGTCGAAACCCAGCACTCGCGTAGCGCGGCCTGTGAATGGAGTCGTCATACGCCGACGTCGGCAGGCAGCGGGAGTCATCGGAGACGTAGGGCGACCAACCGAGTTGGAAGCCGGCGACGATCGCGACCGGTGGGCCTCGGGACGCCCGTGCCCGGCGCCGGGACCCCTCGGGGGTGGCGCAGACGCCGCGCGGGACATGGCGACAATGAGCCGCTGACCCAACGGGAGACACCAGCGGATGGCCACCGAATCGGAAGACGTGTCCCGCCGCGCCCTGCTCAAGCAGGCCGCCGGCGGCGCGGGGATCGTCGCGGGAACGATCCTCGCCGGTCCGGAGAGCTGCCGGGCCAGCGCCGCCGTCGAGACGGTCGCCGCCAAGGATGCCTGGTTCGCCGAACGCGCCTTCTGTGTCAGCGGCAACCGGCTGCTCGGCGACGCGATCGGCGGCGCGGTCGCCACGACCCGGGCCCGTGCCGTCTACCGGCCGCGCTCGGCGGAGGAGATCGCCGCGACGGTGCGATCGGCACCGCCCGGCAGTCCGATCGGCTGCGTCTGCGGCGGACACGAATCGTCGAACGCGGCGCTCATCGCCAGCGACGATGCGATCGTCCTCGACCTGGCACACTTCAAAGGGATCGATTTCCACCAGGAGGACGGTCGCCCGCTGGTCACGGTGGGAGCCGGGGTGGTGTTTCGCGAACTCGTCGAGGCGGTCAAGGGGCGGCACGGCGCCCTGCCGGTCGGCACCGGGCCGGGTGTCGGGGTGGTCGGGTACGTCGTCAACGGCGGCTTGAGCGGCTACTTCACGCGGCGGCTGGGCTTGCTCGGCCAGCGCGTCGTGAAGCTCACGATGGTCACCGCCGCCGGCGATGTCCGCGTGCTCACCCCGGCCGACGAATTGTTCACCGCGATGCTCGGGGCGGGCAGCGCCCTGGGGATCGTCGTCGACGTCACGCTCGAACTCGACGCCGAGAGCATTCTCCGCAGCGCGGAGCAGCGGGTCGTGGCCTTCGAGACGCGTGCGCAGGCGGTGGCGTTCGCCCGCGAGGCGATGCGGCTCCAGCGCGAACGCGTCCTGCCCGATGACGCGGTGTCGATGGAAATCGTCGTCACCGGCACCAAGGCGGTCGTGGTGACGCTCGTGTTCTACGACACCTTCACGGGGGATCCGGCGGCGTTCGTCGGGCCGCTGGAGGCGCTCGCCGCCCGGCTGAAGCTGCCGGTGGTGATGGCCGCGCAGTGGTCGTCGTGGTACGAGGCGGCTGCCGCGCTGTGGCCGGTGATCGCACAGATGAAGGGCAGCCCGTTGGCGATGCTCCAGCACTCGATGGGGACGGAGGGACCGCCTTCCGACGCGGTGCTCGATCGGATCGCCGACACCGTCGTCGCCGAGGCACCGCTGGACGAGGCGCCGTTCTCGATCGTGGAGATCCGCACGCTCGGCGGTGCGGCGCTCGCCAAGGGGAGGCTGCCGACCGGCAATTGCCGGCACCGGTTCTTCGTCGATCTGATCACCATGTACGACGCGAAGGACACGTCGCGTGACCAGCGCCGTGCGATCGCCGCACGCACGGCGGGGGTGATCGAGCGGGCGCGGCGGCAGGACGGCCTGACGGTGGACTTCAGCGGCACGCATTCACAACCCGACGACCCCGGGGTGCCAGCGGCGCCCGCGGTGATCTTCGGATCGGCGGCGATGGCGGCGACGGTCGGACGCTTGAAGCGGCAGGTCGATCCCGCCAACCGCTTCCGCTTCCACCCCTACGCGAAGTTCCTCGGGTGAGTCGTCCTTCCCGGCCCCGGCGGTGGCCGCGCCGGTCTGCCTGCCCTGCCGCTCAGGGCGCCGCCGGGAGCACCGTGACCGACTCGATCTCGAGGCGGAACGCCCCGGGACGCTTGTCGGAGAGCATGAAGCCGAGGCCGGCGATCTGCCCCGGATCGACCGGCCCCATGCCGGCGACCACCCGGCCGAACGACGTCGGTTCGAAGCGATCGAGCGGCAGGTG
>JBJSXB010000143.1:0-10134 GCA_046086245.1 Planctomycetaceae bacterium
TCTCTCCGGTGCGCAGCACGCCGAAGTCGACGTAGTTGCGCACGTTCGACTTGCCGGTGAGCAGCTCGACACGCGACGGGGTGCACAGCGGCTGCACGTGGCAGGCGGTGAACCGCGCCCCGCCGGCGGCGAGGCGGTCGAGCGCCGGCGTGGCGTAGCTCCCGCCGTTGGCCCCGACGCACTCGTAGCCGAAATCGTCGGCGAGGATGACGATCACGTTGGGCCGCGGCGTCGCGGCCGCGGTGGTGATCGCCGGCAGCAGCAAGGCCAGAAACGCGGCCGGCCAGGCGGCGCGGGTGGTGGGCTTCCGCGAGCGGATCGGCGGGAACGGGCGCTGTGTCGGCATTGGCCGCATGGCACACCGGTTCGTCGGCCGTGTCGAGAGCAGAGGGAGCGCGGCAGGGTGGCCACCGGCCGGTCACGCGGCGGGGGCCGTTGGATCAACGGATAGCGGTGATGCGCCGTGCCAATCGCCGCCGCTCGAGCCAGGCGAGCGATCCCGTGACCAAAGCGAGGACGCTGCCCATCGAGTGCGGATCGATTTCGGGAACGGCGGCTTCGATGGAGAGGCGGCTTCGATGGAGAGTGAATACGTCGGCAGTCCATTCACCCAGGTGGAAGGGGCTCCCGGGGTCGTTCTCTTGGACCCCAAATAGGCGTATCCCGAGGCGTTTTGCCCGGATGGATTCTCGAAATCGGAATCCAGATACCACGACCAATCAACGCTGAAATCAGGAACGACCCAGTAGCTCGTGTTCGCGAGGAGAGAGACACCGCTGAAGTTGAAGACGTACTTGGCCTGACCGCTGACGGAGACCGCAGCTGAATCGAAGAGTTTGCTGCCCGGAACATTGCCGGCACCGTTTGAGTAAATCGACACGAACCGTGAGACGGGTGTCGCTCCTGCAAACGCACCGATCGTGACAGATTCGATCGACAGCAGCGCCGCATCGGAACCGGTCGTGAAACCCTGGGCCAATGCCCTCACGGTCGAGGCGGTAGGCCCCATGTCGGTATTGGTCGAGTCGAGACCACCGGCTCCCGTCGGCCCGAGGTTTCCGAAGACGACCGTTCCCGCGATTGCCGCCGGCCCGCCACAGACCAGCGCCGTCAGTGCACCGACGACGACCAGGGCCGACACGAACGTGTTCGAGGACGAAGCAAACGTGCGCGAAACCATCGGAGACCTCGGTGCTTGGGCCACCGCACGCATCCGCCGCCGTTCCCCGCCACGCCCGACGATCAACACGTTCCCAGCGTGAAACAACTCACCGGAGGAGTCGTTCTCGAAACAGCGCGTCACCGCGAGACGGCGACGAGCAGAAACCGCAGCACCGGGAAGATGAGTCGATCGTTCCGCAAAAGGCAGAACCGACGACGGGTGCTTGCAGGAGCGGTTCCAGAGTCCAAAGAAAATGATCTTACAAGTAGTAAATCGCAACAGGCTCCATCCTGCAACCCCCTATGGCGGATCCCCCCATCGTGCCCGCCACCGGCCGGTATTTTCGCTGAAAAACGCGACTGTTCGCGTCCATCGCGACGCGGCCGTGGTGCCTGGAAGGAGGCGATATTCGGCCGGTGAGGGGGCCGGCCGCTCCGCGGCTGCGTGTCCCCGGGGCGGCCTACCCGGCTCACCGCCGCCAGAGGAGTTGGAGCGAGATGCCCGCACCGGGGGCGATCGCCACCACGTCGGTCCGGCCGGAGAGGAAGCTCGTTCCCTGGAAGAGCAGGCGGTCGAAGAGGTAGTCGGCGGTCATCTCCAGCGCGAAGCCACGACCGATGATCCGCTCCACGCCGACCGCGATCCGCTGGTTGAAGACGTAAAGTCGCTCGGCGTCGAGGACGCGGTCGGCGAGGAACCAGGTCTCGGTGTCGGTGCGGTAGAGCGCCACCGCCGAAAAGCCGGCGCCGAGCCGGCGGCGGAGTACCGCCGTGGCGTTGACCAGCGGGGTGAAGCCGAGCGAGACGCTCCAGTCGTCGTCGGGGGTCCATTCGAAGCCCGCCGGCAGTCCGATCTTCGCCTCGACGGTCGGCGTAGGGCGCCAGACGTAGGCGAGGCCCGGAAGCGGATAGGGCAGCTGCGAGGTCGGCGAATAGAAGAGACTCGCACTCCATTCGTCGCGGTCGTTCGCCGCCGGTCGACTGGCGAAGAGGATCGCCATCAGCGTCATGTCGCGCAGCGCCGCGAACGGTCGATCGCTCGCCGTGCCGACCAAAAGCGTGCCGCCGGCAGTGGCCCCGCCCGCGAACGGCCGCACGTGCGTGACGCCGGTCTCCACCAGCCACAGGTTGTCGGGCACGGGGATTCCGGAGTCGGGCAGGACGGCGTCGGTGGCGAGTTCGAGTCGCCCGAATCGTCCGATGCCGATCCACAGCGGCGATCCCTCGACCGGGCGCGTCAGCGGCACGCCGACTCGCGCGAACTGGGCGTTGATCGCCAGATCGGAAGGCTGGCCCGACACCGCGGCGGCGGGAGCCCAGAATCCCCCCAGGCTCACCGGTGCACCGCGCGAACCCCCGGGCCCTCCCCTGCCCCGGGCAGGCCTCCCGGGCAGCGGCACCGTCGCGGCATCGTTGCCTTCCGCGCCGCCCGGATCGAGCGACTCGAGCGGCTCGATCACGGAAGCAGGGAGAAACGTGTCGTCCACGGGCGGCAACGGCAACGGCCGCGCGGTATCGGTGGCGCTCCACGGCAGCGGACGACCCGTTGGGGCGGCGGCGCTCGCCGGAATCTCCGCGGCGCCCGCGCCGCCGCCGGCCGTGGTGGCGACCAGCGCGACGATCAAGGTGGCGAGCGGATGGCGCATCGGCGAGCGGGCGGAGAGTGGAACGGGAAGACGCGACGCCGGCGCCCGCCCCGGAGAGTCGATCGCGGTGGGATCGTAGCGGCTGGCGCTCCTCGGCCCAGAGCACATCGCGGCGACGGCTGGCCGCGCGTCGCCCCCGTCTGCCCCGCCCGCGCAGGCTTCCCCGGTCAAGGGGGGTCAGGCGTCGGCCACGTCGAGCCAACCCCACAGGTAGCGGCAGGCGTGGCTCCGCCAGGGCCGCCACCGTATGGCGATGGAGTCGATGCGCGCTGCGTAGGCCACCTTCGGGATCCCGTAGAGCGAACAGACCGCGCGGCGCAGGCCGGCGTCGCCGACGCTGAAGATGTCGTCACGGCCGAGGCCGAAGATCATGAACATCTCGACCGACCACGGACCGAACCCGGTGATGCCGCGGAGCCGTTCGGCCGCGGCGTGGTCGTCGAGGCGACGGATGCGGCGGAAGTCGAGGTCGCCGTCGACCACGCGGCGGGCCGCCTCGAGAATGAAGCGAGTCTTGCTGCCACTGAGCCCCCGCGCGCGGAGATCGTCGGCCGACAAACGCGCGACCGCCGTGGGTCGCCACCGCGGTTCGAGCGCCCGGACCCGGCGCCAGATCGTCGTCGCCGCGGTGTAGGACAATTGCTGGCCGACGATGATCCGGGTCACGGTCTCGAAGTCGGTCCGCTCGCGGTAGTAGTCGCGAAGCGGTCCGACCGCCTCGATGACCCGGCGCATCACCGGGTCGCGGCGGAGCGCGGTCTCGGCGGGCGAGCGGGGCATCAGCGACGGGCCCGAGGGGTGCGGGGGCGAAACGGGTCGCGCCGCCGGACTGGTATCGCGGTCACGGGGTGTGGAGTGCGTCAATTGTACCAGGGCTTGCCCGGCACGTGCCGTATCCGCAGCGTCTCCACCAGCGTCGTGTCGCTCACGTGCGTGGTCGCTCGCCGCCAGAGGGTATCGCCGTCGCCGAACACGAACTCCGCGGTGGCGTCGGCCACGCCCCACGCTCCCGCCTCGAGTTCTCCTTCCAGTTGGCCGCTGCCCCAGCCGGCATAGCCGGTGAACACGTGCAACGGCTCCGCCGCAGCGGCCACCAGCGCCGCGAGCAAATCGGAACGCATCGCGAAGTAGACCCCGGGCACCACCTCGCGCTCGGCGAGGTCGGGATCGGCGTGGATCGCCATCAGCGGCCCGTCGAGAGGTCCTCCGACCGCCACCGTCCGCTCGACCGGGCATGGTCCATGGTCATCCTCGTCCCAGATGTCGGCCAGTTGCCGCCGGCCCGGTCGGTTGAGCACCAGGCCCAGCGCTCCCTGCTCCCCATGTTCGAGCACGAGGACGACCGCGCGGTCGAAATGGGGATCGGCGAGTCGCGGCGACGCGACGAGCAACTTGCCGGACAGCGACTCCATGGCATGCACGCTCGGGGGTCGGCGGAGGGGGGCAGCACGCGACGATTCTAGCCGCCGGCCCGGGCCGCGGTGGTTTTCCGCCGCGGCACGGGCGGGTAGGATTGCCCGCCATGGCAGGCAAAGGACGCGACAGTTGGGGCTCGCGGATCGGTGTCATCCTCGCCGTGGCGGGGAGCGCCGTCGGCCTCGGCAACTTCATCCGCTTCCCGGGACAGGTCGCCCAGTTCGGCGGCGGCGCGTTCATGATCGCCTACGCGATCTCGTTCCTCGTCATCGGCCTGCCGATCGGCTGGGCGGAATGGGCGATGGGGCGCTACGCCGGCCAGCGTGGCTTCAATTCCGCCGCCGGCGTGTTCCACTGCCTCGTACCCTGGCGCGGAAGCAAGTACGTCGGGGTGCTCGGCGCGATGATCCCGCTGGTCATCTTCATGTACTACGTCGTCATCGAGGCGTGGACCCTCGGCTACACCGTCCGCTTCCTCCGCGCCATGGTCGATCCGTCGCTGCGGTTCGCCGACGTCGAGGCTTCGCAGGACTACTTCGCCTCCTTCGTCGGCGTCGCCGCCGACGGCGCGGCGCTGCGGCCGAGCCTCGATACCGTGCTGCCCTGGCTGGTGATCGTGTTCCTGCTCAATCTCGTGTTCATCTACCGCGGGATCTCCAAGGGCATCGAGTTCGTCTGCCGGGTGGGCATGCCGGTGCTGATCGTACTGGCGCTGATCGTCCTCGGCCGGGTGCTGACCCTCGGCACTCCCGACCCGGCCCGCCCCGACCGCACCGTTGCCACCGGCCTGGGCTACATGTGGAACCCGGGGAAGACCCTGGTGCTCGGGAGCGACGGCACGTTGCTCGAGGAGGTCGTCGATACCGACCGGCAACGGCAGCGCCAGCGCGCCGAGGCGATCGCCGCCGCGACCCCCGGGGCCCGGGTGGTGGAGCGGAAGGTGCTCGAGCAACTCGCCGACCCGAATCTGTGGCTCGCGGCCGCCGGCCAGATCTTCTTCTCCCTCTCGGTCGGGTTCGGCGTGATCCTCGTCTACGCCAGCTACATGGGACCGCGCGACGACCTCGTGCTCTCCGGCCTCACCGCCAGCGCCACCAACGAGTTCTGCGAGGTGGCGCTCGGCGGCCTGATCACGCTCCCGGCGGCGGTCGCCTTCCTCGGCGTGGCCGGCGTCGCCGGTGCGGGCACGTTCGGCCTCGGCTTCAATGTCTTGCCGCTGGTGTTCAGCGAGATGCCGCTGGGCAGCCTGTGCGGCGCGGCATTTTTCTTCGTGCTGTTCATCGCCGCGATCACCAGTTCGCTGTCGATGCTGCAGCCGGGTATCGCCCTGTTGGAGGAGTCGTTGGGCATCAGCCGCAAGGGCTCCGTCGGCCTGCTCGGGACGCTCACGGCGCTGGGCACCGGCTTCGTGGCTTGGTTCAGCAAGGACCTCAAGGCGCTCGACACGCTCGATTTCTGGGTTGGCACGTTCCTCATCTTCGTGCTCGCCACGGTGCAGATCGTGCTTTTCAGCTGGGTGTTCGGCATCGAACGCGGCTGGAAAGAGCTCCACGCGGGTGCCGCGGTGCAATTGCCTGGCTGGTTCAAGCCGGTGTTTCGCTATCTCTGCCCGGCGTTTCTCCTCGCCATCTTCTCTCTCTGGGTGGCGCGCAATGTCTTCGGATGGGATGCCGCCGGCGGGGCGTCGCGTGGCAGCCCGTATACGAAGGCGTTGTTGGTCGATGGCGACCCGGTGGCGTGGCTGAGCGTGGCGCTGGTGGCGGTGGTGGCGATCGGCCTGGCCGCCACGATCGGCGGCTCGCGCCGCTACCGCGACGACATTCCCTCCTGAGGCGAGCGACCGATGCAACCGGCCGGCCTGGCGGTGATGATCCTTTCGGTGGGCATCGTGACGCTGCTGTTCGTCTGGTGCGTGTGGAAAGTGCTCACCGACCCGGGCGCAAGCGCGGATCACCTCCATGGCACCGAATTGCACACCCCCGACATGGACCGCGGGTGATTCACCGCTCCGGCGTGAACACCGCCGTGAAGATCGGTGCCACCAGTTCCGCCCCGTACGCCGAGAGATGGGCGTCGTCGGAATAGAGCGCGTGACCGTCGGCCCAGGCCCGGCACCGCCCGGCGCTACAGAGGACGTCGGCCGGTCGGAGGCAGCGCACGAGACCGCGTGCGGCGAGGGCGTCGAAGACGGTGTGCACCGGCGCGAACATCGCGCCGTGGTCTGCCAGCGGCATGCCGAACGACGCCGGATCCCCGCCACGGCGGACGACGAGGCCGAGCTTGAGCGGCACCGGCACCGGGTACGACGGCGGCGCCTCGACGACGAACACCCGGGCACCGGCGGCCGCGAAACGCTCGACCACACGGGTCAGGTCGGCCCGGAAGTCGGCGCGGTGGTCGCGCAGCAGGGACGCCGGATCGTAGCCGAGCGCCCGTGCCCGGCCGCTTCCGTCGCGAGCCGACAACTCGGGAATGCCCGCCTGGAGCGCGCGGCGCCAGCTGTAGGCGATGACGACGTCGCCGACCGACCCGGTCCGGACCGCCTCGAAGAGGCGATCGTCGAGCGGCGCGCGGCCGTCGCGGAGGAACCACACCTCGCGGTCGAAACGCTCCGACGCCGCGCGCAATGCCGAGAGGTACATGTCGGCGAAGCTGTCACCGACGAGGAGCACCTTCGGCCGGCCGTTGGCGACGGCGCCCAACCGGCAGAACATGCCGGAGTGCGCCGGGCTGTCGGTCACGGCGCCACAGAGATCGTCGCGATTGTCGGCGGCCGTGGTGTCGGCCTCGAACGCGCCGGCGGTGAAGCCGCGCCGGCCGGCCGCGCCGTCGGTGATGGATACCGCGATCCCGGCCCCGGCGAGCACGCCGAGCGTTGCGAGCGCCAGCGGCACGGCCACGCGCGGCGCCGCCAGACCGGCGGCACGGCGGCACGGCTGCTCGACGAAGTGGAATGACGCCCAGGCGACGGGCACCGACAGCGCGGCGATGCCGCAGGCTTCGGCGGGCGACAGCGGCGCTTCCGACACGTAGCGGGCGAAGGCGAGGAACGGCCAGTGCCACAGGTAGAGGGCATAGGAGCGGAGGCCGATCGCGACCGGCAGCGGCAACGCCAGGAGCCTGGATACGGCCGTCGGGACGCCCTCGCCCGCCACGAGCAGCGCCGCGGTCCCCAGGCAGGGCACGAGCGCGCGGGGCGCGGGCCAGCCCGCCACCGGTGACGTGACCGCCAGTGCGGCCACCACCGTCGACAGCCCGAAGGCCGCGATCGCCTCGCGGGCGGCGGGGGTGAATCTGCCGATGCGGGCGGCGGGCACGGTGGCCGCCAGGCAGCCGATCGCCAACTCCCAACCCCGCGACTGGATCAGGTAGAAGGCGGTGTCGGGATCGGCGGCCGACAACCGCAGTGACACTCCCAACGACGCGACCAGGGAGGCCAACAGCGCCGCCGCTACCCCCCGGCGCCGCCACCGCCACGCCATCCACACCAGCGCCGGAATGGCGAGATAGAACTGTTCCTCGATCGAGATCGACCAGGTGTGGAGCAACGGTTTGGTCTCGGCCGGCGCCGTGAAGTATCCCGCCTTGATCCAGAAAAAGACGTTCGACGCGAACGCCGCCAGCATCGCCGCCGAGCGACCGAGGTCACGGTAGTTGGCGGGGAAAAACCAGAGCCAGCCCGCGACGAGCGTGGCCACGGCCATGAGCCCGAGCGCGGGGACGATCCGCCGCACGCGCCGTGCGTAGAAACCCGCGAAGGAAAACGTGCCGGCCTCGAGGTCCCGGAGAATCTGCCCCGTGATCAGGTAGCCGGAGATCACGAAGAACACGTCGACGCCGACGAATCCCGCCTGGCAGCCCGGGACGGCGCAGTGGAAGAGGATCACCGGCACGATCGCCAGTGCGCGCAAGCCGTCGATGTCGGGCCGGTAGCCGGTCGGGCCCGATGGTGAAGCCGCACCCCCGTCGGCATCCGCCCTGGCAACGCCGGCATGCGGTTGCCGCGGCGCTCCTCCGGCCGCGGCCCGGCGGAGGCGAAGGGCGGGCCACCAGCCACCGGTGGCTCGCGCGGGCGTCGATGGTCCGGCCGGAAAGCTGCTCATAAACGGCGGGGGAGCCGATTGCCTGAGTCGTCTGCCATGGTCGCACGGTTCCGGTCACGCGAACGTCGCCCGACCGTCGAGCCGGCGCGGAAAACGGTCGGCCAGCGGGTCGAACCGGCGGCACCGTTGGCCATCACGGTGGCCAAGGAGGCCGGGTCAGAGGCGGCATCTTGCTCCGATGACTGTATCCCGGCAAGCAGTCTCACAACAGGAACTTGCGGCTCACGAACCCCTCGGCCCGGGCGACGCCCACCATGTGCCCGTAATGCCGCGTCGCGTCGTCGATGAACGGTTCCCATTGGCCGCGCGCCCGTTGCCATTCCGACACGTAACACGCCAGCGCGGCGAGCTTCCTTTCCCACATGGTCGCGATATCGACGAAAAGGTTCGGTGTGAAGACCTCGTTGAGGTAGGGATTGATCTGGCCCATCAACACGCGCGGAATCCTTCGTGATGCCGCGATCGCGACACGAGCGGCGACCTCGTGGTCGTGATGGAGATCGCGATCCCAGGGGCACAGGATCGTGTCCGGCCGAAGCCGCTCGACCCGAGCGAGGACTTCGCGGACCAGTGCGTCCTCGAAGCGCAGATCCATCGCGGGCCGGCCGAGGTGCTCGACCGTGTGTCCGAGGATGCCGGCGGCCGCCCGTGCCTCCCGCTCCGCGGTGTGCGCATCGCGCATCGTCCGGCCGTCGGGCGTGATCCACACACCGTCGGTCAACGTGATGCAGTGGACGGCCGCCCCGCTGTGCGTCCATCGTGCGACGGCTCCGCCCGCCATCATCTCGAGGTCGTCGGGGTGCGCCACGACGGCGAGCACCGAGCGTGGGACGGCAGCAGCAGCGGACATCGGGGCGTTTCGGAAAAAGGTGCGCGGGCGCCGGTCTCGATCGCTACCCCTCAGTAGACATCCGAGTCCCCCATGGCGAGATAGTATGCCGAGGGATCGATACGGGATGTCGAAGAACGGTCGGACAGGGGGGCGGTCAGGACGTGCGTCGGGCGTGTTTCGGCGGTGAAGCCGAGGTCGGTCAGACAGGCGTGCAGTGGATAGTGTTCCATCGACCAGACGGTGAATCGGTCCAGTGCGGCGCCACGAAATCGCACGGCGAGCGCTCCGAGCACCGCGGAAACCAATTCCGGCTCCGGCGGCAGGATGCATTCCACGAGATCGAGGGAGCCGGCCGGGGTATACGGCTTGACCACGACCCAGCCCGCCAGTTGCTCGTCACGCCAGACCCTCGAGACGGCGTAGCGCCTGCCGGAGGCGGGATGATACCGCCAGTTCAAGCAGGCCGGATCGCGGCGATTGCGGATGGCACAGGAGGCGAGGAGCCGTTCGGCGCAGCGGAGGTCGGCCGTGTCGAAGCGCACGTGGTCGTCGGTGACGATGTGTAGGTCCGGCGGCATTCGTCCGGTGACCGGGAACCGTCGTACCCAACGGAACATGTCGAACACATGTTGGAATGCGCCGCTGCGCATGATTCCCGGCATGGAGTGCCGGCCGTCGTGGGCGAAGCCCACGGCCATGTCGGCACCTTCGGCAGCCAGCCGTCGCGTCAGCTGCGTCACGATCTCGGAGAAGATGCCCCGGCGCTGAAAGTCCGGATGCACGAATCCGTGCTGGAGACGGGCCATTCTCACCATGCGCTCGCCGTACCGGAACAGGAGGGGAATCGCGCCCGTGTGCCCGATCATGCGCGGTCCGGCGAACGCGAGCATGTCTTCCCCGGGGCCAGCCGGGTTGTCGGCATGTTCCCACCACCATTGCCCGGCGGTTCGCGAGGCTGCGAAGACGGAGTTATAGA
>JBJSXB010000144.1:0-12348 GCA_046086245.1 Planctomycetaceae bacterium
GATACCCGGGCACGCGAATCCCTCCGCCCCTCGGACGCCGACGGCGGCGACCGGAGGGTCACCGCGTGGCGCTGCTTGCCGACCGTCCATGGCTGCAGGCACTTCCCCGATTCCAGATGTCGGCTACCCAAGGAGTTCGGCGACAACGCCTTTGACCGAGCCCCCCTGCACTTCCGAAAACGCCACACACCCCCCAGACGACCCAAAATCCGCAGGCACACACAGCCATGCCTTGCGATGCGATGCCGACGGACACATCAGCAAAAGGATTCGATTGGGAAATCTGGGTTGCTTGGAGATTTTGCGTGTTGTGAGTCGTCTTTTCTGGATGCGATCCTGGGAGAGGCACGAGTGGTTGGCCTACGCGGTGCGAACGGAGGTTTCTACACTCCGCCCCCTCCGCGGTCTTCGAAGGGATCGCGCCGGTGTCCGTGCGGGTTTCGCGGTGATCCGCCGCCAGCGACCCGAAGCGTCCGTGCCGTCGCGGACTCCAGCCACACCCCAGGGAGAACCGTCCGTGGCCGTCGAGGGAGTCGAGGGATACGACTTGGTGATGATCGGGATCCTCGCGGTGGCCGCCCTACTCGGCTACTTCAAGGGGATCGTCTGGCAGGTGGCGTGGATCCTCGGCATCGTCGCCAGCGGGTTCGTCGCCCTGCGGTTCAGCGGCCAGGTCGCACCCTGGTTCGGAAACCAGGCCCCCTGGAACCGATTCGCCGCGATGCTCGCGCTCTATGCCGGGACGTCGATCGCGGTATGGCTCGTGTTCCGTCTGGTGTCGCGCGCCATCAACGCGGTGCACCTGTCGGCGTTCGACCACCAACTCGGCCTGCTGTTCGGCCTCGCCAAAGGTGCCCTGCTGTGTGTGGTGATCACCTTCTTCACCGTCACGATGGCCCCTGCCTACCGGCCGCAGGTGGTCGCCAGCCGGAGCGGCCGGATCGTGGCCGATCTCATCGTCCGCGCCGACACGTTCCTGCCTCCCGACATCCACGAGACGGTGGATCCGTTCGTACGCCAATTCGAACGTGAGTTTCTCGGCAGCGACGCCGGTGGATCCGCACTGGCGGGCGGGATGGCGGCCCGGGCAACGGCCGCCGGGGCGGGCGGCAACACACCGCCGTCACCGCTGGCCGCGATCTGGGAAGGGGTCTCGTCGGCGGCTGCCTGGGCGAGTGCCGGTCAGGAAGGGCAGGGGACCCAACTGGCCGGCGGGCTGTTGCCGCCAGGCAGCAGTTTCTTTCCCTCGAGCGCCGCCCCGGCATTGCCGGCAGCCGCCCCCCCCGCCATGCCGCCCACCGCGCCGGCTCGTCCGACGGCGAGTGCCTTCACCTCGGCCCCCCCTCTCGGCGCGTCGCCGGCCCCCCCACCGCCGACGTTTCGCGCCCCGACCGATCAGCCGCCCGCCGGATACGCGCCCGGGGCGCAATCGCCGTTACGCTACCGCTGATCGCGTTGGAGTCCGCGGCACCAGGTGGAAGGGGACGTTCACTCGCGAACGGGCCTGAAAACAGGCACCGAACGCACCCGGCCCGAACCGGACATAAGAGACATTATCGGACGTTGGGGACAGGGTCACCCAGCCGCCTCGCTGGTGATCGCCGTGTCGATGAATTGGCCGATACGGCGGAACTTCTCGTAGCGCTCCGCCACCAGGGAGTCGGCCGGTCGGCTGACCAGCTCGCGGAGCGTGCGCAGCAGGAAGATCTTCAGCCGCCGCGCCATCTGCCGCGGATCGCGGTGGGCGCCGCCGGGAGGTTCCTCGATCACGCTGTCGACGATCCCCAATCCGAGCAGATCGGCCGACCGCATCCGCAACGACCGGGCGGCGTCGGCCTTGTGGGCCGCGCTCTTCCAAAGGATCCCCGCGCACCCTTCCGGGCTGATCACGCTGTAGTAGGCATGTTCCAGGATCGCCACCCGGTCGCCGACCCCGATGCCCAGCGCCCCTCCCGACCCTCCCTCGCCGATCACGACGCAGACGATCGGCACCGGCAATCCGGCCATGAGGAACATGCTCTCGGCGATCACCTGGGCCTGCCCGCGCTCCTCGGCGCCGACCCCCGGATAGGCCCCCGGCGTGTCGATCAGACACACCACCGGCAGGCCGAACTTGGCCGCCAACCGCATCTTGCCCATCGCCTTGCGGTAGCCCTCCGGGTGGGCACAACCGAAGTGGCACGCCTGACGCTCGGCGAGGGTCTTGCCTTTCTGATGCCCCAAAACCAGCACTTTGTGGCGGTCGATCTTCGCGAATCCCGCCAGCATCGCCGGATCGTCGCCAAACGCCTTGTCGCCGTGCAGCTCCACGAACTCGTCGCAGACCAACGACACGTAGTCGCTCGTCTTTGGCCGGTCGGGATGCCGGGCGACGAGGACCGTCTCCCAGGGGTCGAGGTTGCCGAACACCTGCCGCTGACGCTCCACCACCTCGCGCCGCAGCCGGCGGATGTCCTCCTCCTGCTGCGAACCCAGGGGGGCCGCCTCGAGGGCGGCGATCCGGTCTTCGAGCTCGTAGATCGGCTTTTCCAGATCGAGTCGGTGCAGGCCGCGGCTCATGGGGGCTCGTCCGGGGGCGGATCGGGCGGCATCACCGGACCACGGCCGGAAGCCCTCGGTGGCATTCGCGGACCCGGATCCGGCGGCGCCGGATCCTCCGGCACGGCGCCACCACGACGGACATCACCCGTCGCGGTCGAGAGTGTCCCGCGCCGTGGCGCGGCGAGTCAATTCGAGCCTCAGCCGCCGTCACCGGGCTCGTCGTCGGGCGGCGCCGGATCGCGCTCGAAGAGGCGGATCTGGCGGATCTGGCGGGCCACGTCGGCCGCGGTCGGCCGCTCGGCCGGCTTCTTGGCCATCATCTGGCGGATGAGCTTCGACGCCGCCGCCGTCACGTTCGAGTTGGAGGGCTCGACGCCCGGTGCCGCGGTGTACAGGTGGCGGGTGAGCAGCTCGTGCGTGTTGGACCCGGTGAACGGCGTGTGGCCGCCGAGCAGTTCGAACGCCATGCATCCCAGCGAATACACGTCGGAGCGCGGATCGGGTGCCTGCCCGCGGATCTGCTCCGGCGCCATGTAGCTGGGCGTGCCCTGCGGCTGCTTGCGCCGCCACACCAGGCGGCCGAGCGCCCCCGGCGGCTTCGCCGCGATCGCGAAGTCGATCACCTTCACCTCCGCGGCGCGGTTGGCGAGCACGTTGGCCGGTTTCACGTCGCGATGCACCCAGCCGCGCGCGTGCATGTGGGCGAGCGCCTCGGCAATCCCCACGAGGATCGTCGGCAGCCGTGCGTGGAGCCGGTGCTGCCGTGCCGTGACCAGACGGCGCAGGTTGGGATGGGGAAACAGCTCCATCACCAAACAGGGAAACCCCTCGTAGATCGCCAGGCGATCGACGCGGATTACACCCGGGTGGTCGAATTCGCGGCCGACCCGCATCTCATGCTCCAGTTGCCGCCGCTCCACCCGGTCGTCGGCAAAGCTCGCCTGGAGGATTTTCACCGCCACCTGGCGCCCGGCCACGGTGTCCTTCGCGCTCCACACCTGGCACTGCCGCCCCACCCCGAGCTGCTGGGAGAGCATGAGCGGGCCCAGCGTGTCGGGTAGTCGGGCCATCGGCTCACCGCGGGCGACGGTTCAAGGGGTGGCGGCGGTGACGCCGAGCGCGGCACCGGGAGGCAGTCGGGTGGACAGGAGCACGAGCCCCTCGGGCGGCGCCGTCGGACCGGCGGCGGTGCGGTCGCGTGCCGCGACCACGCCGGCCAGCCAGGACGGCGCACGGCGTCCCGTTCCGACCAACACAAGGGACCCGACGATGATACGCACCATGTTGTGGAGGAAGCCGTTGCCCTCGACCTCCACCCACACCTCGCCGCCGGACGGCCCCACCGGGGCCCTCGGCCGCACGACGTCGAGCCGGTGGATTGTGCGCGTTTTCGAGAGCCGCTGCGAGGGACCCTTTTCGAAGCTGCTGAAGTCGTGCTCGCCGACGAGAGCCGCTGCGGCGGCCGCCATGGCGGCGGTATCGAGCCGCGAGCGCCAGCGCCAGACGAGGTGCCGCTGGAGCACCGGTTTCCAGGGCGCGTCGTGGATCCGGTAGCGGTAGGTCTTCGCCACCGCCGCCGTCACCGGGTCGAAATCGGTCGGCACCTCGGCGGCGGCGACGACACTGACGTCGGCCGGCAGGTTGGCATCGAGCGCCCGCCCCCACACCGGCGCCTCGAGCGGGCTTTCCGACACGAACGCCACGATCTGGTCGAGCGCGTGGACGCCGGCGTCGGTGCGGCTCGATCCCCGGGGCACGAGCGTCTCGCCGCTGACGGCGTGGATCGCGGCGGCGAGCACACCCTGCACCGTCGCCCGGCCGGGCTGCGCCTGCCACCCCGAGTAGCGCGTGCCCTCGTAGGCGAGCCGCAGCCCGATGCCCCGCGTCATGCCCGCACCGTCGCCGCCTCCCCTGCCCTCCGTCCCCGGCCGGCGGCGAGGCACTCGGCGATCTGCACGGCGTTGGTCGCCGCCCCCTTGCGGAGGTTGTCCGACACGCACCACAGCGCGATTCCGGACGGACCGGACACGTCCTCGCGAATCCGGCCGACGAATACCTCGTCGCGGCCGTCGCAGTCGCGTGGCAGCGGATAGCGCCGTGCGGCGAGGTCGTCGACGACGACGATTCCGGGAGCGGCGGCGAGCAGCGCGCTGGCTTCGGCGGCCGACAGCTTCCGCTCCGTCTCGAGGAGGATCGATTCGCTGTGGCAGTTGCCCACCGGCACCCGCACGCAGGTCGCGCAGACACCGATCGACTCGTCACCGAGGATCTTGCGCGTCTCGTGCACCATTTTCAGTTCCTCGCTCGTGGCGCCGCCCTCCTTCGGCGAGCCGATCTGGGGAATGAGGTTGGCGGCGATCGGGTGGGGAAACACCGCCCGCGGCTCGTCGCCCCCCGCCAGCCAGGCGGCGGTGGCGCCGTGCAACTCCTCGGTGGCCGCGAGACCGGCGCCACTGACCGCCTGATAGGTGCTGACCACGACCCGGCGCACCCGGGCGGCGTCGTGGAGCGGCTTGATCACCATCACCAACTGGGTCGTCGAGCAGTTCGGGCTGGCGATCAAGCCGCGATGGCGTTCGATCGCCTCCGCGTTGACCTCGGGAATCACCAACGGCACGTCGGGCCGCATGCGGAAGAAACCGCTCTCGTCGACGACGATGGTGCCGCGCTCCAGCGCCCAGGGGACGAATTGGGCCGCGACCTCGTCGGGGGTGCTGCCAATGGCGATCTCGACACCGGCGAACGACTCGGGGGTGAGCTCCTCGACGTCGACGGTGCGGCCCCCGACGTCGATCGCACGCCCGGCGGAGCGTGCCGACGCGAGGAGCTTGATCCGTCGCGCCGGAAACTTCCGCTCCACCAATTGCCGGACGATGATCCGGCCGACGGCCCCGGTGGCGCCGACCACGGCGATGGTGTCGATCACGAGACGCTCCTGACGCGTTGCAAAACCGGATCGGTCGCCGACCGGCTGGCCGAGCGCCGCAGATACGCCGCCACCGGCACGAAGGCGAGATTGGCGGTGATCATGGCCAGGCCGAACTCCATCATCCCCATCGCCAGGCCGATGCCAAGGTGCACCGCCACCGCCATTCCCAAGGCCAGGCGGCGGGTGAGACGGGGCCAAACCAGGGCGGGATAGGTCACCTCCCAGAAGACCGTGGCGAGCGTGAGCGCGTTCACCACCAGCGGATATCGCGCCGTCCATGTCAGGTCGAGGGTGCGGTATTGGCCGTTGGCCACCGCGCCCCACAGCGCCGTGCCCTCCCACCAGCTGCCGCCGAGCAGCTTGGCACATCCGGAAAACCAGTAGACGACGCAGAGGTGCACCTGGATCAGCCGGAGGGCGAGATTGGCCCGGACCGACGGCGCCCCCCTGCCCTGCCCGCGCCACCAGCGGTCGACCGACAGCGCGGCGCCGGAAGGCCCGATCACCAGCGGCACCAGCAGCAGGCCCAGCGTGTCGTCCAACCCGAAGACGTTGAGCGGTGCGCGATTGACGCTGCTCACCGATCCGAGCAACGACACGATCGCCGCCACGGGCGTGAGCCACCCCACGCACAGCAGCGCCGCCGCCACCACCGCCACCGCTGCCCCGAGCCAGACCGCCACCGGGCCGCCGTCGAGGAAAAACCAACTCCACTGCCAGGGTTGATCGTTGGCACGCCACACGTCGGCGGGTGGGAGCCATGCCTGGTCGCCGAAGAAGGCGGAGGCATCGGCGAACCACACGAGGTTGGCCCAGGTGAGAATCGCGCCGGTGGCGATGCGGACGACCGCCAGGGGCAGCGGGTCGGCGGGGGTGAACCAGAAGGCGTTCCAGCCGTTCGCCCACGCGCCGAACCAACTCGACTCGTCGGCAACGGCAGCCGACCCGCGTCCTCCGGCCCCCCATGGCCCGCGGATCACGTCGGGTGGCTGTTGGCGTGGGCCGCGGGTCATCGCCGAGCCTCCCGAGGATCGGCGGGCGGCTCGGCGGCACCACGGGCGCGGGCGTCCGCCGACGACGACCAGACGAACGCTCCCAGCGGGGTGACGACGTCGCCGCCACGCGGCGTCGCCGGCCCCACGTCGCCCGGCAAGAACTCTTCGGGGCCGGGGAGATGGTGTTCGACGAGATCGATCTCGACGGTGGAGCCGCCATGCCGGTCGAGCAACTGCCCGGCGACTCCCCGCACCAGCGGCACCCACTCGCGGCGGGCGCCGCCGCGGACCTCGGCCGGCGCATCGGCGGGGGGCACCAGGGCCGCGATCTTCTCGGCGATCATGAAGCGCCGATGGTAGAGAAGCCGGGGCCAGTCGGCGGCGGCGTCGGGAAGGCTGCCGGTGAGTGACGTCCCGTCGGCGCGGTTCAGGCGCCAGCGCAGCGAGTGCCCGGGACCGGGATTGGGGGCGAAGAAGCGATAACCGTGCCCCAGCGACAGTGCGCCGACCAGCGGGCGCAGCGGCTGGATCAACCGCTGCGCCAGTTCACTCGCCGGAGGCGGGCCGGCCAACGGTGGGGTGACGACGGCGGCCAGATAGACCAACAGGCAGGCCGACGCCGCCACGCGGGCAGGCCGGCTCCAGGCGACGGTGGCGACGGGCGCGGAAGGCATCGTGGCACTCTCTGTCGGGATCGACCCGGGGGCCGAAGCGACTGTAGTTCACGATCGCCGGCCGCAGGAAGCCGCAGAAACCGGACAACCGCGCCGAGATGGACCGCGTTCGCGACGGCGTGCAAAAAAGAACTCCCGCGCGGCGCGAGGCCGCGCGGGAGTTCCCGTGGTTTCCCGATGGTGGGATCGCTTCAGCGCACCGCGGCGGTGGACTCGGCCGCCGCCGTCCGCTGGGCCGGATCGAGCCGCAGATCGACGGTGCTGCCGCCGATCAGGTCGATCGTCTTCGACACCACCTGCTCGCGACCGTCGACCATCGCGGCGACGCGGATCTCGTAATTCCGCCACGCCTGACCGTCGGTGAGCTGGTCGGTCTCGAACACCCGCACGTCACCCTGCGACACCGTCTCGTTGCCCGCCAGCCACACCTTCGCGCCAGCCGGCACGCGGAGCGTGAGGCTCGTCTTCTTCGCCGTCCGGCTCGCGACCGGGGCGGTGAAGTCGAGGGTCGAACGGCCGCCGGCGGCGAGGGAAGCGACCTTCGTCTCCTCGCCCCGCTTGGTGACGACCTTGACCGCGAAATCATACTCACGGCCGCTGGCCAGACCGCGCGACATGTAGCGGCGGAGGCTGCCGGTCGCGGAGGTCTTGGCGCCGTTGACGAACACCTCGGCGTCGGCCGGGAGCCGAACGACGAGCATCGCGCCGTCGGCCGGCACCGCCGGCTCGATCGACGAGCTGTCGATGATCGGAGCCGACGACGGCACGCTCTCGATCATCGAGCCGCTGCCGTAGGCGGGACCTTCGCTGATGATCTGCTCGCCGCCGATCACCGACCCGGCCGGGTAGCTCGAGTATCCCGAAGAGTAGACGGCCGCAGGACCATACCCACCGTACGACCCGTAGGAGCCGAACGCGGCGCCCGACGAGCCGCCGCCCGACGAGCCGCCGGAGCTGCCGCCCCAAGAGCCACCCGAGCTGCCGCCCGCGCTGCCGCCCGAGGAACCGTACGAGCCGTACGATCCATGGTGCAGCGAGTGCCGGTACGACCGCCACGCGCGCTTCGCGGCGAGGTGCGACCCGACGCTGCCGTAGGAGCCGTGCGAGCCGTAGCTGCCGCCCGACGAGCCGTACGAGCCGCCGGAGCTGCCGCCCGACGAACCACCGTACGAGCCGCCCGAGCTCCCGCCCGAGCTGCCGCCCGAGGAACCGCCCGAACTGCCCGCCGACCCGTACGCGGCGCGATAGCGGTGGTGCCACCCGGCCTGCGCGTCGCAGGCCATGGAGGCGACCGCCAGAAATGTGATGACTCCCGCATGACGGAAGCAGTGACGCATGACCATCAGAGCCTTTCTCCGCGAAGGTGACGTGAGGTGATGAAGATCGAGGGGTGAATCGCGACGCCAGAACCGCTGCCCGCTACCCAGACCCACGGTGGCTCAACGATAGTTCGCAATCCGGGCAAATCAAGAAGTTTGTCCCGCTTGGGTCGAGTTTGTCGACCCTCCCGTCTTCTTCCCGTCCGCCATTGTGCAGGCGGCGGTATCGCCGGCACGACCGCTACGGCCATCACCCCCGGGGCGGCCACGGAGCGTTGGCCGGCCCGAACCGCCGCCACAACCGTCCGGCGGCCCGATCGGAGGTCCCCCGGCCGGCGTGAAGCCGTCCGGTGTCAGCGGTCGATCGGCTCGAGCCGCACGTCGTCGACGTCCAGCAGACCGGTGGCACCCATCAACCCGACCTGGAAGATCCCTTCCCGCGCCCATCCCGGGACCGGCACCGTGCCCCGCACCTCGCACCAGGCGAAACTCCCGCGCCAGGGCCCGACGAACTGCCGCGTCGAACGCCCACGCCGCTCGTCGAAGAATTGCACCGCGAGCGCCGGCGCTTCGTCGGCGCTCATCCCTTCGCGAATCCCCTCGCCACGCAGGCGCGTTACCAGTGTCAGCCGAGCCACCTTCCGACCGTCGACCGCGAACCCCTGGAAGATCTGTGCCGGCCGACCGGGTTGGTCGTTGGTGAGTCGCAGATAGCGGTGTCCCTCGGGGGCGTCGGCGGCGGCATGGAGTGTCGCCTGCCGCCCGTAGTACCACGCAGTCGGCACCGCCCCCGGTTCGCTTCCGGCCGCACCCGGCAGTGCCGTCCCGCGCCCCGCGGACCCGGCCGCCCCGTCGAGCAGCGTCTCGAAGCCTCCGTTTTCGAGCGTCGGCCGGGCGCCGTCGGGCTGCACGCGGCGGGCGTCCTCCGCCACCCCCGTCATCGGCACGAACAGGCTCGGCACCAGTGCCTCGCGCACCAGGGCACCCTCGCGCTTCGTGAACAGCACCAGCGTCTGATCGAATCGTTCGCCGACCGGGATCACCATGCGGCCCCCCTCAGCGAGTTGCTCGACGAGCGGTGCGGGCACCTCCTCGGGCGAACAGGTGACGATGATCTTGTCGAAAGGCGCGTGCTCCGGCCAGCCGGCGAACCCGTCGCCGATCCGCGTGACGACGTTCCGGTAGCCGAGCCGGTCGAGCGTCTTGCTGGCACGCTCGCCGAGCAACTTGCTGATCTCGATCGAATACACGGTGTCGACCAGCGGCGCCAGGACCGCCGCCTGGTAACCACTGCCGGTGCCGATTTCCAGCACCTTGTCCGTGGCCCGCGGCTCGAGCCGCTCGGTCATGAAGGCGACGACGAACGGGCCGGAGATCGTCTGCTTGTCGCCGATCGGGAGGGCCATGTCGAAGTACGCCAGCGGGCGCTGGGCCAGCGGGACGAACTCGTGCCGCGGCGTCGCCCGCATCGCCTCGAGCACGCGCTGGTCGGCGATGCCCCCGGCGACGAGGTCGTCGCGCACCATCCGCTCGCGCGCCTGCCGGGTCCGCTCCGCCTCGGCGGATTCGCCCCCGCGGCCACCGGGGGGGCCCTGCCCCGCCGCCGGCAAGGCGCTGGCCAGCAGCGCGAGCCAGGCGCCCAATCCCGAGCGTCGTACCGCCGCGTGCCGGTGCGCACTCACACGCCACCTCCCCGCGAGGACTCCATTCCCCCCGCCCGTGCGTTCAACGACGCGGCGGGGCGGCGGGCGGTTCGATTCCCAGCAACTCCAACTCGAAGACGAGCACCTCGTTGGGCTCGATCACCGGGAGCGACCCCGCCTCGCCGTAGCCGAGTTCGGCGGGGAGCGTGATCCGCCATTTCGAACCGACCTTCATCAGGGAGAGCGCCTCCTGCCATCCAGGCACGACCGCCGTCACGGGGAACGTCGCCGGCTTCCCCGGCTCCGTCGCGTCGAACACGGTGCCGTCGAGATGGGTGCCACGGTACGACGTCGAGACGACGTCGGCGTCGGTGGGCTGCGGCCCCCTGCCCTCGACCAGCACCTCGTACTGCAGCCCGCTCGGCAGGGTCACCACCCCCTTCTTCGCCCGGTTCGCGGCGAGGTACTCGGTACCCTTGGCGAGGTTCGTCTTCGCCACCTCGGCCATGCGACGCTCGAAATCCTGCCGTTGCCGGATCAGCTTCTGCTCGTAGGCGGTGAGGGCCGCCATCGACTTCTCCTCGTCGAGCCGCGGCGGCCTGCCGAGAATCGCGTCCCCCAATCCGGCGACCAGCGCCGCGAGATCGACGCCGGCGTCGGGGCGGTTGAAATCATCCCTCATGCGCCCGCCGATCTGCAGCCCCAAGGCGTAGCCGAGCGTCGCCTCCGGGGTGTTCGGGATCGCCTCCGCCGGGGGCTGTGGCAAACGCACGGCGGCCCCCCCCTGCCCCGGGCGCGGTTGCCAGGCGGAGGCGGACGAGGGGGCGAGGAAGACGCCCGCCACGGCGAGGGCGAGCGCGGCCCACGGCACACGTGATGACGGGGCGACGGCGGGCGCGGACGACGGCATCGGAATCCCTCCGTGAAGACGGTGCACCGCCGCCGATCGCTCGACGTCGCGGACCCGAAAGTCTATCAGGCGCCGCGACGACGGTCCCCGTCACGGGCCCGCCGGCGAACGCCGGCGCGCGTTGCGGCCGCCGCAACCTCACCCCCGCGCGGCACGATCCGCCGCCCGGGCTTCCTCCGACGGTCGCCCCAGCCGGCCGCGCGTGATCTCGAGGAAGGCGGTCTCGAGGTTGACGTCGGTTTCGCGCATCGACAGCAGACGCTGCCCTTCGGCGATCAGCCGGGCGGCGAGCGCCGACGGCTCACCGACACCCGCGGCGAGCGTGGCGAGCACCTCGCCGTCGCGAACGACCACGGCGGCCGCCTCCGGGCAGCGCTCCAGGATCCGCGCCGCCGCTTCCGGGGGTCCGGCCACCCGGAAGCGAATCACCGGGCGGCCACGCACCTGCGCGAGCAGGTCCTGCACGTCGCCGCAGGCGAGAAGCCTTCCGTACTCGATGATCCCGACACGGTTACAAATGTCCGCCAGCTCGGGCAGGATGTGGCTGCTGACGAGGATCGTCTTGCCCAGTCCCTGCAGCCGCTTGAGGAGCCCGCGCATCTCGATCCGCGCCCGGGGATCGAGACCGCTGGCGGGTTCGTCGAGCAGCAGGACCTGCGGATCGTGGAGGAGCACCCGCGCCAGGCCGAGGCGTTGCGTCATGCCGCGCGACAGGCTCGTGACCAGTTCGTCGCGCTTCACCGCCAGATCGACCAGTTCCAGCGACCGTTCGGCGACGCGGCGCCGTTCCGCTCCCTCGATGCGATAGGCGGCGGCGAAGAACTCCAGGTATTCGATCACCCGCATGTCGTCGTACACGCCGAAGATGTCGGGCATGTAGCCGATGGCGCGGCGGATCTCGCGCGGGTGGGTGTAAATCGAATGCCCACAAACGTACGCCTCGCCCCAGGTCGGCGCCAGGAGCGTGGCGAGGATGCGGATGGTGGTCGTCTTGCCGGCGCCGTTGGGCCCGATGAAGCCGAACAGGTCGCCCTTCTCGAGCTTGAGGTCGAGCGACTCCAGCGCGAAGAAGTCGCCGTATTTCTTGGTCAGGTCGATGGTCTCGATCATGCCGTTGTCACCGTTCCATGGCGGCGGCCGGAGCCACCGGGATCACGATACGATACAGGCCCCGGGCCGGCGCCTGCCCTCCCGTGAACGACCAGGCCGCCTGCCCCCGGGCCGCGACCCCGACGAGCACAGCACGATCGAGCCGCACCAGCGGCGTGAGGTCGAGCCGCGCGAGCCGGCCGCCGCCGCCGCCCGTGTAGGCCGCGCCCCCGGCCGCGGCGTGGAAG
>JBJSXB010000145.1:0-8728 GCA_046086245.1 Planctomycetaceae bacterium
GCGACCGAGCCGGACATCGCTCCGGCGACGACGGCGAGAAATCCAAGGCCCGTCAGCAACTGACCGGCAATATCCGACAGCGTCGTGCGCGACATGAAAAACACTCCTTGAAAATGAGCCCGGCTGCGCCAGGCAGAAAACTGCAGATCGAATGGGTGAGTCGTTGCGGGGGATCCCGCGCACACCCGATTCGCCACGGTGGATCAGCGACGGCACGGCATCAACGCAGGAGCGTCCGCGACACTCCGCCGGGCACAACGGCAGCCCGACCCCAGCGAACGAGCGACGGAGACACCCTCTCGTCGCCACGACCGACGGGGCTCGGCTCGGCCTTGATCCGATCAGACGATCTGCCCGAAGGCCGAACGCGGAATCAGATCAGCGGACTCGTGTGGCGAACGGAACCGAAAGAACCCTGCACGACGCCAGCCGAAGGCCTTCCGAAGAAAACCCGACGGCGAATCGATGTGCTTGCAGGAGCGGTTCCTCGAAAAAACGATCTCAGGGAATCAAAAAGGAGGGTAGCAAAAAACCCCGCCATGTCAACCGTCCGCGTCTCGGGAACCCACGCGGCCCGTGGCCACATCCGTCGATCGCCGGCGGCCACTCGACCACCGCCGGTTTTGGGAGAACGCCGCTCCCGTCGACTCGTCGACGAGGTGCCGCAGGCTGTCGGTCTACGGCCAGTGAGCGGCTCTTCACCAAGCCGATCCCGCAGCCGCCGATCGCCGGGCCCGGAGCGTCCGCCACCAGGCGACGCCGCACAGCGCCCCGGTGCCGACCAGCAACCAGCCACCGCCATGGAGAAAGTCGCGGACCTGGATCGGCAGATGGCGAGTGAGCGGATCGAGGAGGTCGTAAACCGGGGCGAGGCGCTCGTTGACCGCCGCCCAGCGGCTCCACAGCCGGCGCAGCGCCGGCCCCTCTTCGGCGCCGAGTTTCTCGATCGATTGCTGCATCCCCGTGAGCCCCGGCGCCGGTGGCGCGTCGGGGGTCGCCCGGGCGCGGGCGCCCGCCCGCGGGCGCGCCGGTGCCCTGCCCTTCGCCTCCACCCCTTCGCCGACGCCGACGAAGAAGCTGAACACCAGCGAGAGCGCCGCCATCGCGAACACGTCGAGCAGCAACTGCACCACGAACACCACGAGGCCGTCGCGGAAGGGAATCCGCCACAGCACCACCTGCACGATGCCGCCGGCGCAGAGCGCGAAGAGCACCGGCAGGTAGCGGATCAGCGGCACGAACCCGAGCACGTGCCATTTCAGCCCGAGAGGCTCGCGCACCCATTGCAGATAGCCGTAGCCCGGCGGGAAGGCGATCCCCAGCTTCGGCTCCTGCATCGCCCGGGCGAAGACGTATCCCGACACGTCGTAGGTGAGGAACACCGCCAACGCCATCACCAGGATCGTCCGCAGGGCGCCGGCCACGGTGCTCGGGCCCTCGTCGGCGAAGAACGCCGTGGTCCGCATCAGGATCACGACGGCGATCGGGATCATCAGCGCCCAATAGAGCAGCGTCAGCAGGCCGGAATGGGCGACGACGGGGATCATGGTGATCGCACTCCTGCGGGTGAGGCCACGGTGCCGTGGTGGAGAAAACCTCGTTCCACCAGACGGCCGCCGTAGGGGGAGCGAGCGAGAAGCCGGGTCGCCAGCGGCGTCGCCATCAGGGTCGTGCCGATCGCCATCATCACGAGCATGCAGTACACCGCCGGCGGGATCACCCCCAGATCCATGCCGACGTTGACGACGATCAACTCCATCAGCGCCCGGGTGTTCATCATCACGCCGACGCAGGCCGCCTCTCCGGCCGGCAGACCGCCGAGCCGGGCGGCGAGCCCACAGCCCCCCCACTTGCCGATGACCGCCACCGCGAACACCGCCGCCGCCCAGCCCCAGGCCTCGGGGGTGGCGAGGGAGCCGACATTGGTGCGCAGGCCGGTGAAGGTGAAGAAGATCGGCAGGAAAAAGACGGTCACGAAATCGGCGAACTGGGCCGCGATCGCCTCGCGGACCCGTGCCGATCCCGACAACGACGCGCCGAGGAGAAACGCGCCGAAGATCGCGAAGATGCCGATCCAACTGGTGATCAGCGCCGCCACGAACAGCAGCGCCAGCAGCACCGACAACACCCCGAGCGGCAGCCCGGCGGGCCGGTCGTGGGAATTCCCGCCCGCGCCGAGGCACCGCTCCAGCCAAGGGAGGAGCAACGGCCGCAGCACCAGCACCAACAGCGCGGCGAAGGCGAGCGTGGCCACCGCCATGGCGAGGATGGCGTGCGGATCGAAGTTGCCGGTGGCGATCGCCGACACCGCCGCCAGCAACGTCCAGCCGACGGCGTCGTCACAGGCCGCGGCGGCGATCACCAGCGCGCCCAGCGGGCTGTGCTGCAGCCCCATCTCGATGAGGATCCGGCCGAGGATCGGGATCGCGGTGATCGACATCGCCGTGCCCATGAACAGGGCGAACGAGCGGACGTCGATCGCCGCGCCCGCCCCGAGTGCCTCCAGACGCGGCACCATCAGCCACGCCAGGCCGATCCCCAGGGAAAACGGGGCCACGATCCCCGCCATGCTCACCAAGGCCGCCAACCGCCCCTGGCGGCGGATGTGCGAGAAGTCGAACTCGATGCCGATGAGAAACAACAGGAGGACGAGCCCCACCTGGCTGAACGCCGTGAGCGACGCCTCGAGCCCACCCACCGCCGCGGCTCCGCGGGGGAAGACGAACGCCGAGAGTTCGGGGGCCAAGGCCCCGAACGCCGAAGGCCCGAGGAGCAGCCCCGCGCAGATCTCCCCGACCACGCTCGGCTGCCGTGCCCAGCGCGCGACCAGCGCCCCGGCCCGGGCGGCGAGCATGATCACGACCAGTTGGACGAGCAACGGCCGGAGAGCCTCCTCGCGGCCGGCGGCCAGCAAGGGCACGAACACGGGATGCAGCGACCCGACCATGGCCGGTATGGTACCGATCGGACTGGTACTCCGCCGGAGAAGCCGACGATGATCCTCCCGACGATGATCCCGCCGGCGTTGCGGCACGGCGCCGTGATCACCACCGTGATTCTGGCGCTGTGGGCGGGCCGGCTCTCGCCGCGGGCGATCGCCCAACCGGCTGCCGATCCCGACGCTGGCTACGCCCTCACCGCCACCAGCACGACGCGCGGCGCGGGAGTGGAGCGCGGAGCCGTCGAGGAGCGGGTGATCCGTTCCGACGGGGTGTTTCCGGGCACGATCCGGCGGATGTGGATCTACTCGCCCGCCGCTTCCCATCTGGCCGCGCTCGCTGCGACGGGACGCGCCCCCGGCAATGGCGGCGCCGCCGTGATCGTCTTCCAGGACGGCCACGCCTACGTGAACGAGACGGGCCAGTTCCGCGTGCCGATCGTGCTCGACAACCTCATCGATGCCGGGGTTATGCCGCCGGCGGTGGCGATCTTCCTCGACCCCGGCCACGTCGGCGAGGCGCTGCCGGGGGAGACGCCGGGGTGGGAGCCGCGGCCGAGCAACCGAAGCCTCGAATACGACACCCTCTCCGACGCCTACGCGCGGTTCCTCGAAACGGAGATCCTGCCGGAGGTGGCGCGGACCCACCGGCTCACCGATGACCCGGCATGGCGGGCCATCTGTGGCATCTCGTCGGGGGGAATCTGCGCCTTCACGGTGGCGTTCCAACGCCCCGATCTGTTCCGCAAGGTCATCTCCCACGTCGGCAGCTTCACCGACATCCGCGGCGGCGATCACTATCCGTCGCTCGTGCGCCAGACCAAGGGGTCGGCCAAGCCGATCCGCGTCGCCCTCCAGGACGGCGAGAACGATCTCGACAACCGACACGGCCATTGGTGGCTCGGGAATCTGCAGATGCAAAAGGCCCTGGCGTTCGCCGGTTACGACCATCTCTTCATCGGGGGCGTCGGTGGCCACAACGGCAAGCACGGGGGAATGGTGCTCCCGGACATGCTCGCCTGGACGTGGCGCGACTGGCGCGAGGGCGGACGCTGAAACGATGCCCGCACCCGCGTCGCCGACGAATCCGCCCCTCCCCGCCACCGTCCGCGCGCTGGGATGGACGAGTTTTCTCACCGACCTGTCGGGCGAGGCGATCTACCCGCTGCTGCCGGCGTTCATCACCCGTGAACTGGGCGGCAACACGGCGACGGTCGGGGTGATCGACGGCGTCCGTCCTCACGGCGACCATGCCCACCGTCGCCTGTGCGCTGCTCCTCGGCGTCGTCCACCCCCTCGTGCCTCCCCTCACACCCCCCGGAGCCCCATCGTGATCCCCCTCCACGTTCTCACGCGGCGCGCGGCGGTCTGCGCCTGGATCCTCCTCGCCACCGTCGCCGGCGCGGCCGAACCGCGCGAGGTGTTCACCGCTGCGGTCGACGCGCTCTTCGCCGCGGAGCCGAAGCGATCGGCCGATCTGTTCGACGAATTGGTGCGGCTGCGGCCGGAGATCGAGCCGGAGTTATGGCAACGCGGTCTGGCCCTCTACTACGCCGACCGCTTCGTCGACGGGCAGCGTCAATTCGAGCGGCACAAGGAGGTCAATCCCGCCGACGTGGAGAACGTCACCTGGCATTTCGCCTGCGTGGCCCGCGCGGCGGACGTGGCCAGCGCCCGCCGGGCGATGCTGCCGGTGGGAGCCGACGCGCGGGTGCCGATGAAGGAGGTGCTCGACCTCTACCGCGGCTCGGGGACCGCCGCCGCGGTGCTCGACGCCGCCGCCACCGGTCCGGAGTCGGCCCGGCGCAACCAACTCTGCTACGCCCACCTCTACCTCGGTCTGCTCGCCGAGGCGGAAGGGGACACGCCGCGCGCGCGGCGCCACATGACCGCCGCCGCCGGCGCCTACCGCATGGATCACTTCATGGGGAAGATCGCCCTGCTGCATTGCCGGCTGCGCGGCTGGGGGGAAAGCGACGAATGACCCCCGCCGGCGATCATCTGCCGACGCGGTAGATATGGGAGTTGCTCCGCACGAACAGACTCCCGTCCGACACCGCGGGGCTGCAGAGGATCTCGTCGGCCAGATCGAGCGTCGACACGATCTGCCCCTCCTCCTTGCCGAGCCGCACCACCTGGATGAGCCCTCCCTCGTTCACCGCCCACAGATGGGCACCGTCGGTCACCGGCGTCGTGCTGAACGGCCCCTGGAGCCGCAGTTGCCAGCGGCGCTTGCCTGTGTCCCGTTCCCCCGCGGTGAGCACGTCGCCGCGGTTGATCGAGTAGACGGCGTCGCCGGCGACCAGCCCGCTGGCCGTGGCGGGGGTGAGTTGGTTGCTGCGCCACACCTGCCGCGGCTCGCGGGTCGGGTCGGCCGCGTCGAGCGCCAGGGCGGTGACCCCGTTGCTCGGCACGTAGAGCACGCCGCCTTCGAGACAACTCGAGGCGACCGTATCGGCACCGTCGGTGTAGCGCCACGCGGTCGTGCCGTCGGCGATGGCGACGGCGTCGACTCCCGTCTTCGACTGCAGCGCTACCAGGCCCCCGCCGAGATCGACCGGCGACGTCCAGTTGGCGCCCTTCGGACGGTCGAGGCGCCAGCGGTTGGCGCCGGTGGTGGCGTCGAGGCCGAGCGTGTAGCTCTCGCTGTCGTTCTCCATCGGCACCACGACCACGTCGCCGACCACCAGCGGCGAGCTGGCCATGCCGAGGCTGTTGCTCACGTTGGGATAATCGTAGGTGATGCCGCGCACCCACTGGAGCGCGCCGTCGAGGTCGGTGCAGACGACGTCGCCGGAGGAGAACGCCGCGTAGACGCGCCGGCCATCGCTGCACGGCGTCGGGGCGGCGACACTCGTCTTGGAGTGGCACATCGTCCGCCCGGTCGCCCACACCTGGCGGTCCCAGAGGATCGCGCCGCTGGCGGCGTCGAGGCAGACGACGTGGAGACGGTCCTGGAGCGGCCCGTCGCTCGTGGTCACGAACACCCGGCGACCGACCACCAGCGGCCCGGAGAGACCGCGGCCGGGCAGGGCCACGGACCAGCGCACCGCGTCGGCGGAGAGCTCGGTGGGGAGCGTGCCCGCGGCGGCGCGGCTCCCGCCGCCGGCGCCGCGGAAGGTGAGCCAGTCCTCGCCCCGCGCGGCGGCCCCCAGCGCCATGAGCACGGGCGCCACCAACACCAGCGCGTGACCCGGGCGGCATCCGCCGCGGCAGAAGATCGTCGTCATCGGCGAGTCCCCGGGAAAAGGTTCAGCGGTCGGCGGCGAGCACGGCCGTACCCACCCGGTCGCACACCCGCAGCTGGAACTCCCATTCGGTCGTCCAGGGCTTGCGCTGGTCGTCCTGGCAGAGCTTCAGCAGGATCGTGTTGGGGCCGCGGGCCATGCGCACCGGCAGACGGTACTGGTCGATCTCCATACCGCGATGGTATTCGTCACGCCCGAACACCGGCGTGCCATTGACCCACAACTTCCAGGCGTTCTTCGTGCCGAGACGCACCTCGACCTCCTGGTCGCGCGGGGAATCGAAGGTGGCGACGGCGTAGGCGACCACCTCCTTGAGCCCTTCCTTCGTCCCCCCGGGCGGCGCGGGGCCGTCGGCGGGCGGCGGGTAGACCCCGTTGACGTCCACCAGGCCGAGCGGATCGGCGGTCGTCACCGGCCGCCACTCGACCTTTCCGAACTTGCCGTCGACCGGCTCGGCCCGCTCGGGAGCCTGCTCGGGCGGATAGACCGTCTGGTATCCCTTGCCGCCCGGGTTGTCGAACGGCCCGATCACCCGCCAGTCGAGCAGGAAGCCGAAGTGCCGGGCGAGATCGACCTTCACTCCACCCTTCTCCAGCGCCTTGGCGATCGCCTGCACCTGCTCGACGTCGCGGGACGCGGCGAACGCGCGGCGCAGACCGGCCACCGCGTTCACCCCCTCTCCGGCGGCGGCGAGGGCGTCGCTCCGGGCCACCAGGGCGGCGACCGCGTCGCGCCGCAATTCGACGCTCGGGTCGTCGAGCATTCCGTCGAGCAACCGCGCAGCGCGGTCGGGAGCTTTACCGTGCAGGAGATCGTACGCCAGCCGGCGCGGACGCGGATCGTGGCCGGTGTCGACGAGAAAGGCCTCGAGGTCGTCCAGGGGCAGCGGCTCCCCGCGCGCGAGTACGGCGTCGACCGCCGCCCGCAGCCAGTTGGCCGCCAGCGGATTGGCGCCATCCATCCCCGCCAGCAGACGCGGCAAGGTCGCGACACCGCCTCCCGCGGCCACCGGCCACGCGGCGGTCGCCGCGGCATGGCCCCGTCCCTCGTGGTCCACGGCACGGAGCACCGCGATCGCGGCATCGAGCGAGGCCGGCGGCGGGCGGTCGGCGGCGGTCGCCGCCAGGGCGGCGGCACAGATCGAGGCCACGGCCAGCGGCGCGATGCGCATGCTCATCGTCTCCTCCCGTCAGGCCGCAGCCAACGCGCCGCGGGCCACCTCGAGGCACTCGCGGATATCGGCCAGCGGGTTTTCGGGGTGCTCCTCATATTCCAGCGACAGCGCCCCGTCGGCGGGAAAGCCCACCTGCTCGAGCGCCGCGAACACGCCGGGCACGTCGAGGTGACCCTTGCCGAGGATCACGCCGCTGGTCTTGTCCTGCATCTCGGCGAAATCCTTGAGGTGGATGCCGTACAGCCTTCCCTTGAGCAGGCGGATCACCTCCACCGGCTTCTCGCCGGAGCGGATGTAATGGCCGAGATCGGCACAGGCCCCGATCCGCGCGTCGTGCTTTTCGATCGCCCGCAGCACGTCGACGACCTTGTTGTAGCGATGCTTCGGTCCGTGATTGTGGATCGCGATGCGGATGTCGAATTCCTTCACCAACTCGTCGAGGCTGGCGAAGGCATCGGGCGACGGGTCGGCGGTGATGATGGGGATGCCGGCGGCCTTGGCGAACTCGAACACCCTGCGGTTGGCGGCGGCGTCGCCACCGAACCCGTTGACGCCATGGGCGGTGATCGTGAGCCCCAGGTCGGCGACCTTCTTCCGCAGCGCGGCGATCTGCTCCGGTGTCGAGTCGAGGGGAAACATCCCGCCGTAGAACTCGACGTGCCGGAAGCCGAGGTCACGGGCGTGCCCCAGCGCCTCGTCCACCTTGTAGCCGCGGAGTGAATAGAGCTGGATGCCGAGGTTCGGGTCGGCGGCGGCCGCCAGTGCGGGGCGCACCGCCGCGGCGAGCGCCGTGCAGCCGGCGGCCGCGAGGAGACGACGGCGGGCGGGACGGAAGGCCATGGGGCGGTACTCCGGGGGCGGAACGGGAAGCGACGCCGGATGATACCCCGGGGGGCGCGGAGTCGCATCTGCCGCCTCCCGCCGGGCGTGGTCGGCGCCGGCTCACGCGTCCACGGCGCGGGCCTGCCATCCGGCCGACCGCGCCGCGGCCAGATCGAGCCGCGGGTCGTCGCCAACCAACAACAACTGGTCGGGACGCCGCCCCAGTCGTACCTCGACGGCGCGGAAGAAACCGAGTGCCGGCTTCCGCCAGCCCAGTTCGGACGAGGCGAACACGTGCCGCGCGAGCGCCAACGGTGCGATCGCCGGCGCGATGGCCAACAGCCGTTCGTCAAAATTGCTCGCCAGGGCCACCTCGACACCGGCGGCCCGCGCCGCGGCCACCAGCGCCACCCCCTGTTCCAACGGCCTCCAGGCCGAGGGACTGCCGAAGTGGTCCCACAGTTCGGCGAAGATCTGCGGCGCCTGCGCGGCTCCCGGGAACACGTCATCGACGATCGACCGCCAGCGGTCGCGTTCCCGCGCTCG
>JBJSXB010000146.1:0-10543 GCA_046086245.1 Planctomycetaceae bacterium
GCATTGCGAACGCCGCGCTCTCCCAGTTGAGCTACCGCCCCGAAGACCCCGCGCGGGGCGGGACCGTCGAACGAAAGTCGATCGTATTCCCGGCTTTCGAGCCTGTCCAGCCTGCCGTCGCACGGCGCTACAATTGGGCCGGCGCGGCACCCTCCCTCGGCCCTCCATGAACGTTCCACCCATCGTCGTCCGCGGGGCGCGCGAGCACAACCTCCGCGACGTCACCGTCGCCCTGCCGCGCGGCCGCCTGGTGTGCCTGTGCGGCGTCAGCGGATCGGGCAAGTCGAGCCTCGCGTTCGACACGCTCTATGCCGAAGGGCAGCGCCGCTACGTCGAGAGCCTGTCGACGTTCGCCCGGCAGTTCCTCGGCCAACTGCCGCGCCCCGACGTCGATGCGGTCACCGGGTTGTCGCCGTCGATCTCCATCGCACAGAAGTCGGCGGGGCACAACCCGCGCTCGACCGTGGCGACGATGACGGAGATCCACGATTTTCTCCGTGTGCTCTACGCGCGGGTCGGCACCGCCCATTGCCCGACCTGCGACGCCGTGCTCGAGGCGCAGCCGCGCGACGCGATCGTGGGCCGCATCATCACGGCACGTGGCGACCGTGCGGTGATGGTACTCGCACCCCTCGTCCGCGGCGCGAAGGGTGAGCACCGCGACCTGTTCGCCGACCTCGTCCGCCAGGGGTTCACCCGCGCTCGGGTCGACGGCACGATCTGCCGGGTGGAGGAGCCGCCGCCGCTGGAGAAGGCGGTCAAGCACACCATCGAGGTGGTCGTCGATCGGCTCGTGCCGTCGGCGGCGACGCGCGGCCGCCTCGCCGAGGCGGTCGAACTGGCGCTGCGCACCGGTGGGGGGCAGGTGATCGTCGCCGCGGAGGAATCGGCGGCAGCCCCGCGCCGCGGGCGCAGCCCGGAGCCGGTGGCCGCGGACCTCGTGCTCTCAAGCCGCTACGCCTGCGCGGCGTGCGGCACGAGTTTCGACACCCCCGAGCCGCAGCTGTTCAGCTTCAACAGCCCGCAGGGCGCCTGCCCGGCGTGCGACGGGCTCGGCGACATCTACGGCGTCGATCCGGTCAAGCTCGTCACCGCGCCGGCTCTCTCGCTCCGCAAGGGGGCGATCGGCGTGCTCGGCAGCGTCCGTGACATGCCGCGCTGGCTGCGTCGACTGGTCGTCGGCGTCGCCGCCCACGCCGAGGCGGCCCGGCGGCTCCCCGCCGGCACGCTCCTCGACACCCCCTGGCAGGACCTGTCGGCCGCGCAGAAACGGATCTGGCTCGATGGCAGCGGCGTCGGCGAGATCCAGATCCGCTGGAAGCGCGGACGGTCCGAACGCGGCGCCAAGACGCGTTTCGAGGGTCTGCGAGCCCTGCTTGCCAACCGCTGGCGCAACGCCAAGAGCGGCATCATGCGGCGGATGATCGAGAAGGTGATGAGCGTCACGCCATGCGACACCTGCCAGGGGGCACGCCTCGGTCCGCAGGGACGCGCCGTGCGGATCCGCACGGCGGCGCGGCCCGCGGCGGCCCGCCGGCTGGCGGCGCCGTTCCCGGCGGAACTGTCGCTCGACGGTCTGTGCCGCCTGCCGATCTCCGACGCCCGCGCCTTCCTCGCCGCGCTCGACCTCGACGGCACACAGGCGACGATCGCGGTCGAGTTGCTCAAGGAGATCCGTGGGCGGCTCGAGTTCCTCGACCAGGTCGGGCTCGGCTACCTGGCGCTCGACCGCAAGGCCCCCACGCTGTCGGGCGGGGAAAGCCAACGGATCCGGCTGGCGGCGCAGATCGGCTCCGGCCTGTCGGGGGTGCTGTACGTGCTCGACGAACCCTCGATCGGCCTCCACCCGCGCGACAACACGCGGCTGCTCGCCGCCTTGGCGACGCTCCGCGACAAGGGCAACACCGTCGTCGTCGTCGAGCACGACGAGGAGACGATCCGCGCCGCCGACTGGGTGGTCGATTTCGGCCCCGGGCCGGGCAAGCGCGGCGGCGCGGTGGTCGCGGCCGGCACCCCCGACGACGTCGCCGCGGCGCCGGAGAGCCTCACCGGCGCGTTTCTCGCCGGCCGCGAGGTGATCGCGGTGCCGAAGCGGCGGCGGCAGCCGGCCGGACCGGTGCTGGCGCTGCGTGGCGTGCGGCACAACAACCTCCGCGACGTCGACGTGGAGATCCCTCTCGGCCTGCTCGTCTGCGTCACCGGGGTTTCCGGCAGCGGCAAGAGTTCGCTCGTCGGCGACGTGCTCGAACCGGCGCTGCGGCAACGGCTCGGCAGCGAGGCGGCCCGGCCGGGGGCGTTCACCGCTCTCGAGGGCGCCGAGCACCTCGACAAGGTGATCGTCATCGACCAGTCTCCGATCGGCCGCACGCCGCGGAGCAATCCGGCGACCTACGTCAAGGTGTGGGACGACATCCGCGACCTGCTGACGATGCTTCCCGAGGCGAAGCAACGCGGCTGGAAAGCCGGTCGCTTCAGCTTCAACGTCGCCGGCGGACGCTGCGAGGCCTGCGAGGGCAACGGGTCGGTGCGCCTCGACATGGATTTCCTCGCCGACATCTGGGTGACCTGCGAGCAGTGCGGTGGCGCGCGCTTCGCCCGCGACACGCTCGAGGTGCGATGGAAAGGCCGCAACGTCGCCGACCTCCTCGGCATGGAGATCGGCGAGGCGCACGCCCTGTTCACCGACGCACCCGACATCGCCCGCAAGCTCGGCACGCTGTGCGATGTCGGACTGGACTACCTCCATCTCGGCCAGCCGTCGCCGACCCTCTCCGGCGGCGAGGCGCAGCGCGTCAAGCTGTCCCGCGAACTGGCCAAACGATCCACCGGCCGCACCCTCTACATCCTCGACGAGCCGACCACCGGGCTGCACATGGCCGATGTGCGGCAACTGCTCACGGTGCTCGATCGGCTCGTCGACGCCGGCAACACGGTGCTCGTGGTCGAGCACAACCTCGACGTCGTCAAACGCGCCGACCACTGCATCGATCTCGGTCCCGAAGGGGGCGCCGGCGGAGGGCGCGTGGTCGCCACCGGCACTCCCGAACGGCTCGCGCGGGCCCGCGGATCGGCCACCGGCAAGGCGCTGGCGCCGCTGCTGGCGGCGCGGCCGGCTCCGGCCGCGGCGCGGCGTCGCCGCCGGGCGTCGGCCGACGAGCGCCTCTCGCTCGAGCGGGCGGCGGCCGCGTCGATCGATCCCGGTCCTGCGGCGATCGTGGTCCGCGGCGCGCGCCAGCACAACCTGCGGCACGTCGACGCCGACATCCCGCGTGGGGCGCTCACCGTCTGCTGCGGGCCCAGCGGCTCGGGCAAGACCTCGCTGGCTTTCGACACGCTCTACGCCGAGGGGCAGCGCCGGTACGTCGAGAGCCTCTCCCCGTACGCCCGCCAGTTCGTCGGCCAGGTGCCCAAACCGCTGTTCGAACGGATCGACGGCCTCTCGCCTGCCGTCGCCATCGAGCAGCGGTCGACCGGCGGCACGCCCCGGTCGACCGTCGGCACGCTCACCGAGATGTACGACCATTTCCGGGTCCTCGCCGCCCGGCTCGGCCGTCTCCACTGTCCCGACTGCCGGATCCCGGTCGGCGGTCGCAGTGTCGATCAGATCGTCGACGGACTGCTCGCCCTTCCCGAAGGCACGCGCGTGCTGCTGTTGGCGCCGGTCGAACTGCGCCCCGGGCAGACCCCCGAGGCGCTCTTGGCGACGCTCCGCGCCGCGGGCCACGTCCGCGTGCGCATCGACGGTCGTTCGGTGCGGCTCGATGAATCCCCTTCGTTCGACAAGCGGCGGCGGAGCCGGATCGAGATCGTCATCGACCGCGTCACGGTGGCGGCGTCGGGCCGCAGCCGGTTGGCACAGTCGGTCGAGGCGGCTCTCGACGCGGGAGGCGGCACGATGCTCGTCGCGCGCGCGGCCGAAGGATTGGAGGAGCCCGACTGGCCGGTCGAAGTCGCCAGCCGGCTGATGGCCTGCCCGCAGTGCGGCCGCGGCTTCCGCCCGCTCGAGCCGCGGCAGTTCTCCTTCAACAGCCCGCTGGGATGGTGCCCGCAGTGCGACGGGCTGGGCACGCGCACCGGCGTCGAGCACCAGGCGCTCGTCCGCGACGCCGGTCGGACGCTCGCCGACGGCGCCCTCGATCTCTGGCCCACGCTCGAGGCTCCGGTGAGCCGCGCGATGCTCGGCGCGCTCGCCGCCGCGACCGGGCTGCCGCTCGACATCCCCTTGGCCGAACTCTCGGGGCTCCAGCAGCGCGTGCTCTTCGAGGGCACGGGCGATCGCTGGATCGACGTGCCCCGCCCCCGCGGCACGGCGGGGAGCGGCCCCTGGTTCTCGTTCCGTTTCAAGGGGCTGGAGAACGCCTGCGAGGAGGCGGCGCGGCAGGTGGTCGGGCTCCGCGCCCGCGTCGACGCGGTGATGGGGGAGGTGCCGTGCAGCGGCTGCGGGGGCAGTCGGCTCGCCGACGTCGCCTCCGCCGTCACCCTCTGGGATCGGCCGCTCGACGTCTGGTGCCGGATGCCGCTGGGGCGGCTGCTGGACGCGCTGGAGGGGGTGTCACTCACGGCCACCGAGCGATCGATCGCCGGCGACCTGCTCCGTAAACTGGTGTCGCGAGTCCGCTTCCTCGTCGACGTCGGCCTCGACTACCTCGACCTCGCCCGCCCGGCCGGCAGCCTCTCGGGCGGGGAGATGCAGCGCATCCGGCTGGCGGCCCAGGTGGGCAGCGGTCTCACCGGCGTGCTCTACGTGCTCGACGAACCGACGATCGGTCTCCACCCCCGTGACACCCATCGGCTGATCCGCGCCCTGGGTCGCCTCCGCGAACTGGGCAACACGCTGGTGGTCGTCGAGCACGACCGCGATGTCGTCGCCGCCGCCGACCACGCCCTCGACTTCGGCCCCGGCAGCGGCCGCGAGGGGGGGCTGATCGTGGCCCGGGCGGCGCCCGCCCGGCTCGCCGCCGACCCGGCGAGCGTGACCGGACCGTTCATCGCCGACCGTCGCGCCTGCGACGCGTCGCTGGCACGCGTCGCCGCCACGGGGCGGCGCGAGCCGAGCGGCTGGATCGGCGTCCGCGACGCCAGCCACCGTACCCTGAAGGGAATCGACGTCGACGTTCCGCTCGGCGTGCTCGCCGCGGTCACCGGGCCGAGCGGCTCGGGCAAGACGTCGCTGGTCCTCGAGGTGCTGTGGCGGGCGATCGCGCGCCGCCTCCATGCGGCCCGGGAGCAGCCGGGGCGTCATGGGTCGATCACCGGCCTCGATGCGATCGACAAGGTGATCCTCGTCGATCAAGAGCCGATCGGCTCGACCCCCGGCTCGACGCCCGCCACCTACACCGGCGTCTTCGACCATGTGCGCCAGCTGTTCGCCAAGGTGCCCGGTGCGAAGACGCGCGGACTCACTCCACGGTCGTTCAGCTTCAACGTGGCCGGCGGCCGCTGCGAGGCCTGCGAGGGGCTCGGTCAACGGCGGGTCGAGATGCACTTCCTCCCCGATGTATGGGTCGAATGCGAGCACTGCCACGGCAGCCGCTACGCCACCGAGACGCTCGCCGCGACGTGGCACGGCCGTTCGATCGCCGACGTGTTGCGGATGAACGTGGCCGAGGCGGCGGCGTTCTTTTCCACCGTGCCGCAGGTGGCGCGGATCCTCGACACGCTCGTCGACGTCGGGCTCGGCTACGTCACGCTCGGCCAGCCGGCGCCGCAGCTCTCCGGAGGGGAGGCGCAGCGCGTCAAGCTCTCACGCGAGCTTGCCAAGCCGGGCACCGGCCGCACGCTCTACATCCTCGACGAGCCGACCACCGGTTTGCACTTCTCCGATATCGAGAAGCTCCTGGTGGTCCTCGAGCGGCTCGTCGGCGCCGGCAACACCGTCCTCGTCGTCGAGCACAACCTCGAGGTGATCGCCGCCGCCGACTGGGTGATCGACATGGGCCCCGAGGCGGGCGACGGGGGCGGCCGCGTGGTGGTGGCGGGGCCGCCGGAAGACGTGGTGATCCACGCCACACGGTGGGAAACGCAGCAGGGCTCCGCCGGCGGCGCCGAAGCCCCCCTGCTCCGCAGCCACACCGGCGAAGCCCTGCGGGCGTTCGCGCCGCGGGCGCCGGCCGTCGCCGGCAGCGCGGGGCGCGCGACCCCTGTCACCACCGCGCCTCGAGGCCGGTCGAGACGCCGTTGAGCAGCACGCTGCCGTTGGTGTTCACCGCCACCGCCGCCGGTCCGGCCGTGAGATTGGCGTTGGTGATCGAGAGCTGCGACGTCGGCACCGCCACGCCCGACAGCCAGAAGAAGTTGTACCCGGCGCGCCAGCTCCACCACTTGTTGAGCCGAACCGTGCCGAGGATCCCCAACTCGCCGAAGAACGACGTCTGGTCGGCGGCGGCGGCGAGCGGGCCGATCGGCGAGCCGGCGAAGGTGACCGTCGAGCGCTGCAGGGCGGTGTTGTAGAACACGCCCGCTTTACCGACGGCACTGAACTTCACCGGGCCGCCGTCGTTCCACAGGACGACGTCCATCCCTCCCTGGCCGCCGTACAGGTCGTTCGCCGTGCCGACCACGAACTGGTCGGAGCCGATCGGCGGCGTCGCGGTGGTGTCGGTGTACTGGTCGGTGACCGTCATCGTCTGGTTCCATTCGACCCAGCGGAAGCCGGCCAGCCAGGTGATCGGTCCGCACGTCCGGCGCCGCCAGTTGAGCTCGGCCGACTGGATCTGGCCGGTGCTCGTCACCTGGGCCCAGTTGATGTCGGCGAAATTGAAACCGGCGAGGTTGACCTGCTGGTAGCCGCCCTGCGTGTGGGGCGTCGACTGCTCACCGTAGAAGTTGCGGACGGTGAAGTAGTTGCCCTCGATGGCGTACACGCTGTCGAGGTTCAGCAGCACGCCGACGCGCGGGCCGAGGGCCATCTGGCTGGTGGCATTGGCGGCGTCGAGCGCCACGCGGTTGGCCGGGGCCGTCTCGACGAACAGCGGCCGGCCGACGGGGTTGTTCTGCCACAGCATCAGGGCGTCGACCTGCACCTGGATGCGCGGGAAGGTCGGCAGGAGGAGGTTGTTGACCACTCCATAGCCGCCGCTCGGCACGCCCGGCTCGAGACCGGACGACGGGAACCACCCGCCGGTCCCGCCGTTCATCGGCCACACGCCGACGATCCGGCCGAGCCCGGTGGTGCCCCCGTCGGCGGCCTCACCGCCATCGACGAAGTCCGTCGCGGCGCCGTCGTCGATCGCTCCGCCCGGCGGAAGGACGACCGCGCCCTCGTCGGCCGGCGCACCGCCGTCGTCCGGCACCATGATCGAGACGTCGCCGGCGACCTGGCCGGGGCCGGTGGGCCCGAGCAGGTCGTCGAACCCCTGCCCCGCCGCGAGCGACGCACCCGACATCCCCAGGGCGACCGCCGCCACGCGCACCCAGCGCCGGCCGATCCCCGTCCGTCCGCCGGCACGACCCGTACGGGCGGCACCCGTGCCGCGATCCAACCAAGCGCTCATGGCGTGATGATCCTCCCAGGGGGAAATGTTCCCGGGAGTTTTCGTCGTCCGGTCGCACCGGTCGTGACCGTCGTTCGTCGAATACCGGTCACGGAAGCTGGGGAAGCCGACCCGACGGCGCGCGAGTTTGACGCGGTCGCCGGTCTGCCCATTCCCCCTGGACCGCGCAGCCCGCGATCGGCGCGGCAGGCCTGGCAACCTGGCTCGCACACGGCCCGCGCTGCACGATCCCCCGTGTGCCGATCAGCTCGCGAACGGGTTGATCGGGCCGCCGATCTCCGACCAGGCGCTCTGGCCCTTGGCGTTGATCGCCGCGACGCGGAACAGGTGCCCGGTCCGGACGGTGAATCCGCTGAGCACGGCCGACAGCGACGTCGACGGCGCTCGGACGACCGTCACCCAGTCGTTGCCCGCGAGATTGACGCGGTACTGGATGACGTAATCGGTGATCGCCGCGCCGCCGTTGTCGGTCGGGGCGTTCCACCGCAGCGTCACACTTCCTGCCCGGCCGGTGCCGGTGACGCCGGTCGGCGCCGCGGACACGGCCAGCGGCGTCGCCGCCGCCGACTGAGCCGAGGGAGCACTGCTCCCGGCGACGTTCACCGCCGTCACGCGGAACACGTAGTTGAACCCGTTGGTCAGGCCCGTCACCACGGTGCTGGTCGCGGTCGACGCGGGACGCGACAGCGTCGTCCAGACCGCGTCGCTGACGCGACGGTACTCGACGATGTAGTTGGTGATCGCCATCCCGCCGTTGCTCGCCGGGGCGCTCCAGGCCAGCGCGACCTGCCGGTCGCCGGCGGTGGGCACGACCCCGGTCGGCGCCGACGGCGTGCCGTAGACCGTCACACCCGCCGACTCGGCCGACGCGGGGCCGAGGCCGACGACGTTCCGCGCCGTCACCCGGAAGGCGTAGTTGTTGCCGTTGACCAGCCCCGTCACCACGGCACTGGTCGCCGTCGAGGCGGGGCGCACCACCGGAGTCCACGTGGTGTTCCGCAGCAGGCGGTATTCCACGAGGTAGTCGGTGATCGCCGACCCGCCGTTGCTCACCGGGGCCGTCCAGGTCACCGTAACCTGGCTGTCGCCGCGCGTGCCGACCACGCCGCTCGGCGCCCCGGGCAGGCCGCGGACCGTCACACCGGCACTCGATGCCGACGGTGCGCCGAGGCCCTGGGCATTCCGTGCCGTCACACGGAACTGGTAGTTGAACCCGTTGGTCAGCCCCGTCACCGTCGCCCCCGGCGTCGTCGACGGCGCCCGGGCGAACGTCGTCCAGGTGGCGTCGGAGAGCCGCTTGTACTCGACGACGTAGTCGGTGATCGGGCTGCCGCCGGTGCTCGCCGGCGGTGCCCACGACAGCGTCGCCTGCCCGTCGCCACCGGTCGCCACGACGCCGGTCGGCGCCCCTGGCACGGTCACCGGTGTGAGCGTCGCCGTCGACGTGCTCGGCGTGCCCGGACCGGCCGCGTTGATCGCGGTCACGCGGAACACATAGCCGACTCCGTTGACCAGCGGCGTGATCACGGCGCTGGTCGCCGTCGACGGGCTGCGGGTGAACGGCGTCCACGACGTGCTGCCCGCGGCCGCGACGCGGTATTCCACGAGGTAATCGGTGATCGGGCTGCCGCCGGTCGCCGCCGGCGCCGTCCACGACAGCGTCACGCGCGAGTCGCCGATCGTGCCCGACAGCGCGGTCGGCGTGCCCGGCACGGTGAACGGCGTCGCCGGTCCGGCCTCGACGAACGATCCGATGCCCACCGGGTTCACCGCCGCGACGCGGAACCGGTAGGCCGTGCCGTTGGTGAGGCCCGTCACCGTCGCTCCGGTCGTCGCCGACACGCCATCTGCGAACGTCGACCACAGCCCGCTGGCCGTGTCGGGGCGGAACTGGACGACGTAGTCGGTGACCGGCGTGCCGCCGTTGTCGACCGGCGCCGTCCACGACAGCCGCACCTGGCCGTTGCCGGCGACGGTGCCGACCGCCTGCACGATCCCCGGGAACGTCAGCGGCGTGACCGGTGACGACTCGGCGCTCACCGGTCCGCTGCCGGCGAGGTTGACCGCCCGGACGCGGAACAGATAGCTCGTGCCGTTGACCAGACCGGTGACGGTCGCACTGGTGGCGAACGAGACCCCGTCGGCGAACGTCTGCCACCCGGCGCCCGTGACGTTCTCACGGAACTCGACGACGTAGTCGGTGACCGGCGTACCGCCGTTGTCGCTCGGGGCCGTCCACGACAGCGCCACCTGCCGGTCGCCGCGCGTGCCGAACGGCGCGCCGGGTGCCGTGGGCACCGTGACCGGCGTCACCGGGCTCGACACGAGCGACTGGGCACCGGCACCGAACGTGGTGATCGGCGTCACGCGGAACACGTAGCTCGTGCCGTTGACGAGGCCGTCGACCGTGGCCCCCGTCGTCCCCGACACGCCGTCGGGGTAGGTCAGCCAGCCGCCGCCCGACGCCAGCCGGTATTCGACGACGTAGTCGGTGACCGGCGAGCCGCCGTCGTTGGCCGGAGCCGACCAGGCAAGCGAAACGCGCCGGTCACCCGGCGTGCCGACCAGGCCCGTGGGCGCGGTGGCCGGCGCCAGCGGCGTGACCGGACCGGCGACGCCCGAGAACGGACTGGTGCCCGTGGCGTTGGTGGCCGCGACGCGGAACACGTAGGCCGTCCCGTTGGTCAGGCCGGTCACGCGGATCGACGGCGCGCCCGACGGCGCGTGGACGAACGTCGTCCAGTTCGTACCGCCGTCGTTCGAGTACTGGACGACGTGGTCGGTCACCGGCAGACCGCCGGTGTCGACGTTGGCCCAGGCCAGATCGACGAACTGGTTGCCGAGCGTCGCCGTCAGGCCGATCGGGGCCGCCGGCGCCGCCGTCGGCGTCACCGGACCCGTGACCGCGGCCGCACCGGGGCCAAACTCGGTGATCGCCCGGACGCGGAACAGGTAGCTGGTGCCGTTGACGAGGCCATTGACCGTCGCGCTGGTGTTCGTCGACACGCCGTCGGCGACGGTCGTCCAGGTGATTCCGTTGTCGATGCTGT
>JBJSXB010000147.1:0-4275 GCA_046086245.1 Planctomycetaceae bacterium
TGGAGGAGCGTGGCGTGGAGATCATGGACCGTGACCGGATGCTCGACGACGCCGTAGCCGAGCTCGTCGGTGGCTCCATGGGTGATCCCCCCCTTGATCCCACCGCCGGCCAGCCAGATCGAGAACGCCTTCATGTGATGGTCGCGGCCGTCGCCCTGGGCCATCGGTGTGCGCCCGAACTCGGTGCCGAAGACGACGAGCGTCTCGTCGAGCATGCCCCGGCGCGACAGATCCTCGACCAGGGCGGCAGCGCCGCGATCGACCTCGGCCGCGGTTCCCCGGACGTGATCGCGGACGGCACCGTGGTGATCCCAGTCGCGGTGGTAGAGCTGGATGAAGCGCACTCCGCGCTCCGCGAGCCGGCGGGCGAGCAGGCAATTGGCGGCGAACGAGCCATCGCCCCCCTTCGTGCCGTAGAGCTCGAAGGTACTCGCCGGCTCGTCGGCCAGATCGACCAGCCCCGGCACGCTCGCCTGCATGCGGAACGCGAGTTCGTACTGCGCGAGGCGCGCCGCGATCTCCGGATCGTCGATCACCTCGTCACGGAGCCGGTCGAGACGGCCGACGGCGTCGACCACGTCGCGCTGCCGTTCGGCGCTGACCCCCGCAGGCCGTCCGATGTAGAGCACCGGATCTCCCTTGGAGCGGAACTCGACCCCCTGGAACCGGCTCGGCAGCAAGCCGGAGTGCCACTGCCGGCTGGCGATCGGCTGGCTCTGTCCGTAGCGGCCGGTGCTCACCATGACGACGAAACCGGGCAGATCGTCGGCGTCGGTGCCCAAGCCGTACCATAGCCAACTCCCGGCCGCGGGACGACCGGAGATCATCGAGCCTGTATTCATGAAGGTGTGCGCGGGGTCGTGATTGATCGCCTCGGTGTGGAGGCTCCTGACGATCGCGATCCGGTCGGCGATCCGCGCGGCGATCTGGGGGAACACCGCGCTGATCTCCTGTCCGCTGCGGCCGGCACGGGTGAAGAGGTGCTGCGGCCCGAGGCAGGTGAGCGGCTGCCCCTGGAGCTGCGCGATCTGCTGCCCCCTGGTGAAGCTCTCCGGCATCGGCTGGCCGTGCATCGCGGCGAGCTTCGGCTTGTGGTCGAAGGTGTCGAGGTGGGTCATTCCGCCCGCCATGTAGAGCCAGATCACGCGCTTCGCGCGGGGGGGAAGATGGAGCGGGCGCACGACCCCCGGCCACGTTCCGGCCGGCGTCGCCGCGACATGCCCCGCGAGCGTCGCCAGGGCGAGCGTCCCCAGGCCTCCGGAAGCGCGGGAAAGGAAGCCGCGTCGGGCGCTCGACTTCGAGGCCGGTGCGGGAGTGGGCTGCGACGAGGCGTTCATGGCCGGGTATAGGTTTCCTGGAGGTTGAGTACCGCACGCGCCGCGCTCGTCCAGGCGGCGAGGAGGATGGCGTCGGCTTCCGCCGGCGCCGGCAACGTGCCGACCGCGAGCAGGCGCGTGGCCGCATCGCGGTCGCGCTCGAATGCCTCCCGATGGCGTTCGACCAACTCGACGAGGACCGCCACCTCGGCGTCGTCCGGCACCCGGCCGACGGCCCGGCGCAGCATGAATGCCGCCCGGTCGGGCGCGGTATCGGCGGCGGCCAGCGCCCGGACGGCCAGCGCCCGCGCCGCCTCCACGAACGAAGGATCGTTGAGGAGCACCAGCGCCTGCAGCGGCGTGCTCGTGCGCGGTCGTCGCGCCGTGCACTCCTCCCGGCTCGGCGCGTCGAACATCACCAGCGCCGGATGGAGGTATTGGCGCTGCCAGTGAACATAGAGCCCGCGGCGCCACAGCCGCTCGTCGGCATCGGCCTGCCATGCCCGCTTGGGAAAGTTGAGGTAGTCCCAATAGCCCTCCGGCTGATAGGGCTTCACGCTCGGCCCGCCGACGTCGCGCACGAGCAGACCGGCCGCGGCCAGCGCGGTGTCGCGCACCGCCTCGGCGTCGATGCGAAACCGCGTCTGCCGGGCGAGCAACCGGTTGTCGGGGTCGGCGGCCGTCGGCGCCGACGCCGCGCGGCGGTAGGTGCGGCTGGTGACGATCGTGCGCAGCAACCGGCGCACGTCCCACGGGGCGGCGCCGTCGCGCAGTTCGCATGCCAACCAATCGAGCAACTCCGGATGGCTGGGGGGCTCCCCCTGCGCGCCGTGGTCGTCGAGGCGCCGCGAGAGCCCCGCGCCGAAGCACAACGCCCACAGCCGGTTGGCGAGCACCCGGGCCACGAGCGGATTGTCGGGCGCGGTCATCCACCGGGCGAGGTCGAGCCGCGTCGGCCGTCCGGTGGAGCCGGCGTCTCCCCCGAGAAACGCCGGTGTCGCCGGTTGCACCTCCGCGCCCGACTCGTCCATCCAGTTCCCGCGCGGAAGGATCCGCACGGTCCGCGGGGGCGCCGCCACGGTCGCCGGCATCCGCGTCTGGGCCGCGCGGAGGGCGTCGCGGTCGGCCTCGAGGCGGGCGAGTTCGGCGCGGAGGGGCGCCGTTACGGCGGCGATACCACGGTGGTGGTCGGCGAGCAGCCGCTCCTGCCCGGCGGTCCGCGCCTCCCGCGGCGTGCGCAGCGCCGCCGTCACGTCCTCCGACCCCGGCGCGACGGTCGCATCCGCCGCGCTGGCGAGGCGTTTCTGTTCGGTGGCGATCCAGCTGGCGCGCTCGGCGACCAGCGCGGGGGTGTCGGCGGCCAGCCGGCCGCGTGCGGTGGCGACGAGATGCTCCAGTTCGCGCTCGCGGGCGGCCTCGGCGGACGTGGGGAGCCGCATCATCTCTCCCCAGGTGCCGTCGGCGTTGGCCCCGTGGTAGATCCCCCGTTCGGCGACGTCGGCGAAGAAGGCCGCGAACGCGTAGAAGTCACGCGTCGTGAACGGATCGAACTTGTGGTCGTGGCACTCCGCGCAGCCGAGCGTCACTCCCAGCCACGCCCCGCTGGCATCACGGACGCGGTCGGCGGCGTACTTCGCGTGGTACTCCTTGTCCTGTCCGCCCCCTTCGGCACTCATCATGTTGAGCCGGTTGTACGCGGCTGCCACGCGCTGGGCCCGCGTCGGGTCGGGGAGCAGATCGCCGGCGAGTTGCTCGCGCGTGAAGCGGTCGAATGGCATGTTGTCGCGGAACGCCTCGATCACCCAGTCGCGATACGGCCACATCACCACCGCCTGATCGCCGTGATAGCCGACACTGTCGGCATAGCGCACCAGGTCGAGCCACCACGCCGCGAGCCGCTCGGCATGGTGCGGGCTGGCGAGCGTGCGGTCGACGAGCTTCTCCCAGGCGTCGGGGGTGCGATCGTCGCGGAAGGCATCGACCACGGCGGGCTCGGGGGGAAGGCCGACGAGATCGAGGAACAGCCGGCGGACGAGCGTGTCACGATCGGCCTCGGGAAGCGCCTCGATCCCGGCCCGCTCCAAGGCGCGATCGACGAACGCATCGACCGGATGGTCCCCGGAAGGCACCACCGGGCGCGCGAGCGGCCGCCACGCCCAGTGGTCCTCGTAGGGAGCGCCGGCCGCGATCCACGCCTCGAGCAGGTCCCGCTCGGCGGCGGTGAGCGGCTTCTGTGTCGCCGGCGGCGGCATCACCAGATCGGGATCGTCGGATCGGACGCGTGCCACCAGCACGCTTGCCCGGGGCGCGCCCGGCGCCACCGCGGGCCCGCCGTCACGGTCGGCGGTGGCGCCCGCGCGGGTGTCGAGCCGCAGGCCGGCCTGCCGGGCCGCGGCGTCGGGGCCGTGGCAGGCGAAACAGTGGTCGGCCAGCAGCGGGCGGATGTCGCGATCGAAGCGCGTGTCGTCGGCCGCCGCCCCAGACGACAGGCCCGCCCCCAGCACGGCGCCCAGTGCCATCCAGCGCACGCAGACCATCGACTCACCGCCGCCCATCGTCACCTCGCCCTTCCCGCACCCCACCCAGGCGAACACCATCGTATCGTCATCGCGTGCCCCGCCCCGCGGGCGCGGCGGCATTGCGGCGCTACCGCGTCACGGTCAGACTGCCGGTTGTTCCATCCCACCCGGGAGCCGCGTCATGGACCGCTTTGGATCGCGTGTCGGGACGCTGGTGCTGGCGTGTGCGGGGGCGGTCGGCGTTCCCGCTCCGGCCGCCGAGACCGGGTGGAACCAGTTCGGCGGCCCGCAGCGCGACAACCGCTCGCCAGACGAGGGTCTGGCGCGGCGCTGGCCCGACGAGGGGCCGGCACTTCTCGCCACCACCACCTTGTGCGGCGTCGGCTACTCGAGCGTCAGCCTCGCCGACGGCGCCGTGCTCACGATGGGCAGTCGCGGGG
>JBJSXB010000148.1:0-7070 GCA_046086245.1 Planctomycetaceae bacterium
TCTTCAGATCGGCCCGCGCCTGCTCCATCCGGAGGACGTCGGCGAGCGAAAGACCGAGGCCGCCGACCACGCCGACAGAGAGGAATCCGCGACGGCCGAGGTGATTGCCGGTGCAGCGCATCGGGGGGCTCCGAGGCAGAACTGCGCAGGGAGGGGTGTGCGCAGCGGCGGGTGGGAGGGGGAACGCCGTGTGACCGACGATCCACCGGGAAGTCTGCCACACGGTCGGGGGCGTGTCGAGGAAAAACCCCTCTCGAGGCGGGGTTTTTGGGCCCGGCTGCCCCCGGGTGGTCAGGGTACGGCGACGCTGCCGATCAACTCGGTGGTCACCGCGCCGGCGTCGGCCCCGTCGATACCCAAGCGCACCGAGAGCACCGGCTCCGCGACGTGCTGCACGTCGTCGGGGCTGACGAACGCCCGTCCTTCGAGCCAGGCCCGAGCCTGCGCGACGCGCTGCCAGGTGAGCAGGCCGCGTGGACTGACCCCGAGGTTGACCCCGGGATGAGCGCGCGACCGCCGGGCAAGCTCGACCATGTAGCGCTGCACCGCGATCGCCACCGGCACCGCCGCGACCGCGGCTTGGATGCGATCGAGTTGATCCGGCCCCAGCAGCGCCTCGGCCTCGGCGGCGCGCGGCCGCGCCGGCTCGCCGACCACCGCGGCGAGCATCTCCACCTCGTCGTCGGCGTCGGGATACCCGATCTCGAGCTTCATCGCGAACCGGTCGAGCTGCGCCTCGGGCAGTGGATAGGTGCCGTGCTGCTCGTGCGGGTTCTGGGTGGCGATCACGAAGAACGACGAGGCGAGCGGGAAGCGCCTGGTGTCGACCGTCACCTGGCGCTCGGCCATCGCCTCGAGCAGCGCGCTTTGGGTGCGCGGGGTGGCGCGGTTGATCTCGTCGGCGAGGAGGATATCGGCGAATACCGGACCCGGACGAAACTCGAACTCCTGCGTCTTCTGGCTGTAGATCGAGAAGCCGGTGATGTCGCTGGGGAGCAGATCGGGGGTGCACTGCAGCCGGGCGAAGCGGCCGCCGACGGCGTCGGCGAGCGCCTTGGCGAGCGTCGTCTTGCCGAGACCGGGACGGTCTTCGAGGAGCAAGTGACCGCGTGCCAGCAGGCATTCGAGCACCCGGCGGATGACGCCCGGTTTGCCCTTGAGCACCTGTTCGAGCCGCCGCCGGACGGCGTCGATCGCCGCCCGGTCGCCGGTGGCGGTGGCGGGGATGGGGGCGGGGCCGGGGGCGGTGATCGTGTGGTTCATCGGCGTCTTCCGGAGGGAATGATCGGCGCGGTCGCGGTCCGCGGCCGGCGTGCGGTCGCGCGGAGCCGGTCCCAAGACCAGTATCCGTCGGCGGCCGCGGCGAGGGCGCGGGCGCGGACCGGTTCGATGTCGGTGCCGGCCGGCGCATAGAGGGCCGCCTCGAAGAGCCGGAGCACGTCCGCTGTTGCGCCGGGCCCGGCGCCGGTGGTGTCGGCGAGCTCACCGAGCCAGCGCGACGGCGTCACGTGCGGGGGCCGTGGCACGCCGGCCCGCCGGCAGCGGCGATCGAGACGGTACACGAGGCTGCGGACGGTCGTCCGTCCGACGGTGCCGGGCCGGAGTCGGAACACCAGCGCGTCGAGGAGGTCGGCGAGCCGGCGCCGGGAGAGGAAGGCGGCGACGGCGGCGGCCAGCGCGACGGCGGACAGCCAGGGCCTCCGCGCGATCGCCGCCAGTCCGGCGCGGGCGGCGGCGGCGGCCCGTTCCGTCCACGACAGCGGCGGCTGGAGCACCTCGTATCCCGGGGTCGGCTCGAGCGTCATCCAGTGTCCGGTCGCCGCCAGCAACTCCGGCCAGACGTGGACATCCTGGGCGAGCACGGCGGTGTGGCCCGCGCGGCGGTCGTACCGTTCCGGCCGCGCGTAGAAACCGCTCACCAGCCGGGCCGGGTAGCCGAGACCGCGCAGCGCCATCACCGTGGCGGAGGCGAACAGGTAGTCGGGTCCGCGGCGCGACCGGAGGAGGAAGTCGGCGACGGCGTGCCCTCCCTCGGCCGGCGCCCTGGCGTCGGGATCGAGACGGTAGTCGGTGCGGATGCGCTCCACGATGCGATCGATCTGCGGCCAGCCGCGCGGCAATCCTTCGACCCACGACGCGACGAGCGTCCGCACTGCGAGCGATTCCGGATCGTCGCCGTACTGCCGGTAGGACTCCGGACCGGCGTTGGCCAACAGCGACCAGCTGCCGCGCCGGCGCGGATCGATCGGCCGCGACTGCACGTGGATCGGGGTCAACGAGGGCACGCTGTCGCGATCGAGGCGGAGGATGCCCGGCTGGGCCCAGCGATAGAAATCGGCCTGCGCGAGTTTGTCGACGTGCACGGCGAGCAGGTGTGCGGGTGCCGGGATCCGCGGGCTTTTGAGATTGACGATCTTCACCGCGTGCGTCTCCGGCGTCCCGTAGCCGTCGAGGGCCACCACCGACTCGACCCGCAGCCACGGCCGCCCGTGGAGCGTCTCGATCGTGAGCCGCGGGATGAGCTCCCCGTCGCTCGGGTCGGGCTCCGGCTCGGGATACCACTCGACACCGTCGTAGCGATCGAACGCCTCGAGGCGCAGGTGGAGTGGGACGCGGCCCTTGACGTGGAACACCGCGGCCGACGCGAGGTCGGCGATCGCTTTGCGGTCGGGACGCCCCGGCTTGCGCACCAGGGAGAACTCGCGGCTGGCACGCTGCGAGGTGGCGGCGTCGTGGCGCTCGCGCGCCTTGGGGGTCTGCGGCGGCAGGCTGATCGCGCGCTCTTGTTTCTTGACGCGCTGCGGTTCGTTGTAGGTGTCGTCGAAGATGTCGTAGAGCGCCGGCTCGTGCGAGGTCATGAACGGGGCGTCGTCGATCGGCGCGAAGCTCTTGATGTTCTCCAGGCCGGCCACGAGATCGTCACCATCGCCGACTCCGGACGTCGCCCGGCGGTCGCCGCGGTCCTGGCCGCCGGAGGTGGGCATGAACCCGTCGAGGGCGTGGAGCTGGCGGCCCGCCACGGGGAGTGCCAACAGCACCAGCAGCAGCAGCGCCGGCAGGGCGACCAGCCACGTCCGCGGCACGCCGCGGTGGGCGCTGGCGACCAGCACGCCGTCGAGCGTTTCCCAATAGCTCCCCATCAGCCACCACACGCCGACCAGTGCGAAGGCGACGACCAACCCCTGGATCCACAGGTGGCCGGCGAGCGCCGACGCGAAGATGACCAGGAACGTGGCGAGCACGCCGCCGATCCGCTGGGCGTCGGCATGATGGGAGAACAGCGCCAGCAACAGCACCGCGTCGCGGAACAGCGCCAGCGGGAGTTTCTCCACCGGCAACGGCGCCGCCAGCACCTCGCGGATCACGATCTCGACCGCGAAGGCCGCGACGGTGCCGATCCCGACGATGGCGAGCCGCTGCCGGGGTGTGCGCCCCAGCGCCGGCCAGCGGCCGACGGCGATCGACGCCACGAGGACGAGCGCCGCGGCGCCGGCGACGGCGGCGCCGAAGAGGAGCGCGTCGCGGAGCCCGTCGATGAACAGGCCGGTGGCCTCGAGGGTCGCGGTGGCGACGACCGCGAGGCCGAGCGTGAGCAGGCGTGTGCCGAGGCGGGTGTCGGCCGGGGGAGGATCAGCCCGCATGGCAGAGATTCCTCCAGCCGCGGCGGAACGCCTCGGGAATGCTGCCGGAGAGCCAGAGCGTCCGCCCGGGAAGCGTCGGCCGTGGCCCGGCGGGGTCGGTGTCGAACACGATCCACAGGCGGTCGCCGTGGACATGCCGGTGCTCGACGCGCCGCGCCAGCGACCGCGCGGTGACGATCGACACCTGGAAGACGCCGCAGTTGCGGTGGTGGATGCGGCGGCAGCTGTGGTGCCCCCCGTGCGGGCACGACTCCCCGTCGGCCGCGGGGCGGAAGCGGGCGAGATCGTCGAGGAAGCGGCGCAGGCCCGGCTCACCGGGACCGACGCGGAGGATCGTGTGACCGAAGCAGCATTCGACCGCCGCGTGCTGCCGCTGGTAGGCGGTGGCGATGCTGGCGGCGATGCGGATCGCATGTTCGAGGGTGCCGTCTGGGCCCACCCCATCGTGGAGAGCGGGCTCCGGATCGAACACGACCCGCACGGCGGAGAGCACGGGCGCCTGCCGCTCGCTGACGACCATCGTGCCGAGACGTGCCGTCAGCGGCCAATGGACGCGGCGCAGCGAGTCGCCGTCGCGGAACGGGCGCGTGCCGGTCGAGTCGCCCGATTCCCCGGCGCGCGATTCCGAGACCAGATCGCTCGACGGCCTGGTCTCCGCGGCGTCGAGCAGCGTCTCGAGGACCACCGTGCGCGGCCAGACGAGGATCGGACGGACCGTCTCCACGGCACGGCCGGCGCGCGAGAGGCCGAACGGGAAGCCGGTCAGGAGCGTGAGTGGCCGCGCGGGATGGCAGCCACGGCACTGGGGAATGAATTCCCAGGTGAACGTCGCCGTCGAGAGCCCCGCGACCCGCGCGAGGGCGACGGAGGCCGGCCCGCCGAGATCCCCCACCAGCGATACCCCCCACACCGGCCACGGCCAGCGGTTGCGGACCGTGACCTCCGCCCGCGCGACATCACCCTCGACGACGCGGGGTTGATGGAAACGCAGGGTCGCCGACAGGCCGCGCACGGCGACCGACGGCCACACGTATCCCAACGCCACCACCACCGCGATCGCCGCCGCCGCCACCAGCGCGATCGGCTTGACGAACACCGCGCACAGGAGTGCCGCACCCATCGCCAGCGAGAGGCTGGCGATCGGTTTCTTCATCCAATACACCCATCGATTGGCGCCGGGGCAGAAGTCGTGCGTCAGCGCGCGACCCAGCGCCGCGCCGACGCCGTGCAGCAGATTCGGCGGTGGCAGCAAGGACCCCATTCCCACAGGGCTCCGGAGCGGGTGACGTTCGCAACCCGCGTGCAAAAGCAACGCAGTTGCAGGAATGTATCGTAGCATGCGGCCTGGGCGGGGGCAGCGATCGGGTCGATCATCGCGTCGGCCGGCGAGGCACCGCAGGGTCGGTGCGGCGGCATCCCCGGCGGATGACGGGCCCCGGAGGGCGATCGGGTGAACGATTCGGAGTCCGCGGCACGGCCCCTGCCGGCGGTGGTGGCGACGCATGCCGATCGGGCCCTCGTCGGATGGACGGTGGCGGTGTGCCTCGGCGTGCCGCTGATCCGCCCGGCGCTGGTGTCTCTCGAGCGGTGGCTGCGGCCAGCGCGCCGGTTCGTCGACGAACCGCTTCGCGACCAGATCCAGATGCTCGTGATCCAGGGGATGGTCACGCTGGGCGCGTTCGTGCTCGGAGCGACGGTCGGCAGTTTTCTCAACGTCGTGGTCCACCGCCTCCCGCTGGGCCGTTCGCCGCTGCGCGGCCGGTCCCACTGCCCCACCTGTGGCGCGGCGATCCGCGCCCGCGACAACGTGCCGATCGTCGGCTGGCTCCGCCTCGGCGGGCGCTGCCGCGACTGCGGCGCGCTGATCGCGGCCCGCTACCCGATCGTGGAGGCGATCTGTGGCGGCCTGGTGCTGCTGCTGTGGGAGATGGAGTTGCTCTCCGGGGGAGCCAACATCCCGGTCCGCGAGCCGAACATGTTCAGCGGTTTGGTGTGGATCGTCCTCTACCCGCGATTCGATCTGATCGGTCTGTTCCTCTACCACCTCGCGGTGCTGCTGACGTTTCTCGTGTGGGCACTCGTTGCCGCCGACGGAGGAAGCGTCCCGTGGCGTCACCAGGCGACCGTGATCGCCGTCGCGGCGCTCGTGCCGACGGTGTTTCCGACGCTCCATCCGCTGCCGCTGGCGCCCGGGGCCGCCGCTTCACCCGCCTGGCTCCATGCCGGCGTGGCGGTCGCTGTGGTCGGCATCGCGGTGGGGGGAGCACTCGGAACGATCATCGAGCGATCGCTCGGCGGTGGAACCTGGGCGACCGCCTGCCTGGCGCTGTGGGGCGCGGCATGCGGGTGGCAGGCGGCCCTCGCGACGGCGACCGTCTTCGTCGGCCTCGAAGGCATCAACCGTCTGGCCGCCCGCGGCACTCCCTGGGTGCCGTTGCCGGCGCCGTGGTTGGCGTGTGCAGCGGCGGTGATCCAACTCGTGGCCTGGCGCGCGATCCACACGCTCGCCTGGCCGGTATGAAAACCATCGCCTCGCCGGCAGGACAACCGGCGCCTCGCCGGCAAGACAACCGGCGCCTCGCCGGCAGGACAACCGGCGCCGCCGTTACTTCGAATCGATCTCGATCGGCGGCAGTTCGGTGGTCGTCGGGGTGACGTCGATCGTGAGCGTCGAGCGCTCGCGCATCGCGTACTTGCCGCGGAGCAGATCGGGAACGTCGGGCGTCTGCCCCATCGCGGTGCTGGTGGCGTTGCGCTTCGCGGGATCGGGCCACGACACGGTGATCGTGTACTTGCCCATCGGCATCCCGGGAGCGGTGTTGTGGACACAGGCGTAGTTGCCGTTGGCATCGGCAGTCGCGGTGCTCACCTGGCCGCCGCCCTGCGGGTGGAACAACAGGATCGCGCCGTCGGCCGGCTTGCCGTCGACCGATATCTTGCCCTTCACCGGGTAGAGCTTCTCTCCCGACTTCGCACATCCGGCGACCAACACCAGACCGCCGACCAGAAGACAACCCGCCATCCGGCGCCACATACCGCCCACGGGCGACACGCCGTCGGGGCCGAACGAACCTCGGCGGCCGCGAAAACCGGGAAGAACGTCGACGGAAAGGCTCGCCATGGCGTGCACTCACTTGTGGAGAAAGGAATCGATCCTCACCGACCCGACGACGCCGCCCGGCGGGCGGGAGCCCACCGGGCGGCGTCTGTGGTTCACGATACCGCGGAACGGCGATCGTGCGGCGCGGTTGGCGCCACGTGGACCACCGGAACCGGGATCACTACTCGAGGCTGACGTTCTCGGTGCCGTCGCGGGTGACCGCGGCGGCGACGATGTTGGCAGCGGCGTCCGCCGTCAGGAAGAACACCGAGCCGTCGCCACGCACCGACATCGCCCCACCCGGGTGGAACGAGTAGATGCCGTTCTCG
>JBJSXB010000149.1:0-6080 GCA_046086245.1 Planctomycetaceae bacterium
ATCCAGGAAGCGGTCCGCCGGTTCCGCAAACTGGTCGAGCGCAGCGGCATCAAGAAGGAGATGCGGCGGCGCGAATTCTTCGAGAAACCGAGCGAGACTCGACGTCGGGCACGGCTTCGTGCCGAGCGACGAACGAAACGCAATCGGCTGCTGGGCGTCTGAGGCCAGCCGTCCGCGGCGAGGCGTCTGAGGTTGGCTGTTCGCCGCGGGCACGCCCGACGGTGCAAGCGTCAGCGGAGGGGGTTCGCGCGCCTCGACGGGCACGCACTCCCGGACGGCCACGCGACACGGGCCAGGCCATCGCACGATCCGGGCGCTGCCGAAACGCGCCGTGCCGTTCTGCGCCGTGTACCTGAACGCAGAGCGTCAAGTCACCAATCGAGCGCGATGTCGAGCCAGCGCGCGGCATGGGTCGGCCAACCCGTGCTGATGCGATCGACGCCGGTGCGGGCCACCGCGGCGACGGTGTCGGGTTGGATACCGCCCGAAGCCTCCAAAACCACATCTCTCCGCACCCGGTCGCGGATGGCGACCGCGGCGCACAGGTCGGCCGGGGGCATGTTGTCCAGCAGGATCACGTCGGGACCGGCGCGGAGGACCGATTCGAGATCGGCCAGCGCGTCGATCTCGATCTCGACCACCATGCCGGCCGCGCGGGTCGGCGAAAACGTCGCGGCGACGAACGCCCGAGCCCGGGCGACCGCCCCGGCGGCATCGACCCCCGCCGCCGCCAACGCGCCGCGATGGTTGTCCTTGACGAGGATCGCGTCGTAGAGGCCGTGACGGTGGTTCCAGCCACCTCCCATCCGCACCGCGTACTTGTCGAGAAGCCGCCACCCGGGCACCGTCTTGCGGGTGTCGTAGATGCGGCAGGCGGTTCCCGCGACGGCGCCGACGAGTTCCGCGGTGCCGGTCGCCACGCCCGACATCCGTCCGAGCAGATTGAGCACCGTCCGCTCGGCCGTGAGGATGCTGCGGGTGGGACCGGCGAGCGTCGCCACCACCGCACCGCGCTCGACGCGGTCGCCGTCGGCGACGGCGGGGGTGAAGGCGAGCCGCGAGTCGGCCACGCTGGCCACGATCGCCGCGGCGGAGAGTCCGGCGATCACCCCGGGACGCCGGGCGACGACACCGAGCCGCGCCGTCGCGTCGGCGGTGACGGTCGCGAGCGTCGTCCAATCGCACTCATGTCCAAGATCCTCGGCGAGCCATTCACCGGCGCGGGCGGCGACGTGGGCCGCGAGCGTGGCATCCCACGTCGCCTGGTCGAAATCGGCTGGAGGAGGCATGGTGCAAGCGACGAGGCGGGAGGCGAGGACACGGGCCGAGGGACGCGGAGCGGTATAGTAACCGGCACGGTCCCGCAGCGGACGCCCGGAACCCCCGTCATGCCTTCCAGTCTGCCGCAGGAAGCCCTCCCGCGCCGATCGCAACCGCTGCTCGCCGGCGTGCTGGCGGCGGCACTGACACTGCTCGCCACGTGGTGGCTCGCCGGCGGCGGTCCCGGGGGGCGGTGGGTGCATCATGACGCCCCGCCGCAGGTTCCACTGGCCTACACGGTCGACCTCAACACCGCCGCCGCGGAGGAATTGACCCCGCTGCCCGGCGTCGGGCCGGCGCTGGCCGCGCGGATCGTCGCCCACCGCGACGAACGCGGCGGTTTCCGCCGGACCGCCGACCTGCTCGACGTGCCGGGCATCGGCCCGGCGACGCTCGAGCGGATCACCCCCCACCTGCGGCCGCTTGCCGCCGGGATCGCCGCGCCATGAACGACGCCCCGCGGATCGTGCCCGGCGTGTTCGAATTGGTCTCGCCCTATGAGCCGGCGGGGGACCAACCGGCGGCGATCGCCTCCCTGGTCGACGGAATCGCGACGGGACGGCCCGCCCAGGTGCTCATGGGGGTCACTGGCTCGGGCAAGACGTTCACCATGGCCAACGTGATCGCCCGGGTGGGTCGGCCGACGCTCGTGCTGTCGCACAACAAGACGCTCGCGGCCCAGCTGTACGCCGAGTTCCGCGATTTCTTCCCGCACAACGCGGTCCACTATTTCGTCAGCTACTACGACTACTACCAACCCGAGGCCTACATCCCGCAGCGGGACATCTACATCGAGAAGGACGCGGCGATCAACAAGGAGATCGACCGCCTCCGCCTCGCCGCCACCAGCGCCCTCGTCAGCCGCCGCGACGTGATCGTGGTGGCGAGCGTCTCCTGTATCTACGGCCTTGGATCGCCTGACGACTACCGCGCGATGGTGGTGCGCCTCGCCGCGGGCAAGACCCTGTCGCGCGACGACCTGATCGCGCATCTCGTCTCGATCCACTACGAGCGCGGCGACGTCGCCCTCGAACGCGGGCGGTTCCGTGTCCGTGGCGACTCGATCGACATCTGGCCCCCGTACGACGAGTTCGCCGCCCGGGTCGAACTGTGGGGCGACACGATCGAATCGATCGCCATCACCCATCCGTTGAGCGGCGAGGTGGTCGCCCGCAAGGACGAACTCTATCTCTACCCCGCCCGGCATTTCGTCATGCCGGAGGAGCGTGTGCGCGCCGCGGTGGCCACGATCCGCACCGAGCTCGAAGCCCGCCTCGACGAGCTGAAGAGCCAGGGCAAGCTCCTCGAGGCACAGCGGCTCTCGGCACGCACGCGATTCGACATCGAGATGCTCCTCGAGGCCGGGTTCTGCCCCGGGATCGAGAATTACTCACGGCCCCTGTCGGGTCGCGCGCCCGGCAGCACGCCCGACACGCTGTTCAACTACTTTCCGCCCGACTTCCTCTTCTTCGTCGACGAGTCGCACGTCACGGTGCCGCAGGTCCGCGGCATGTACGCCGGCGACCGGAGCCGGAAAATGACCCTCGTCGATCACGGCTTCCGCCTGCCGAGCGCCCTCGACAACCGTCCGCTCACCTTCGAAGAGTGGGAGAAACGCCTCCACCAGACGGTGTTCGTGTCGGCCACCCCGGGCCCGTGGGAGCTCGACCGGACGGGGGGCGAGGTGGTGCAGCAGATCATCCGCCCCACCGGTCTGCTCGACCCGCGCATCGAGGTGGTGCCGGCCCGCGACCAGGTGCCCCACCTCACCGCCGAATTGGAGAAAACGGTCGCGGCCGGCAGCCGTGTGCTCGTCACCACGCTCACCAAGAAGCTCGCCGAAGACCTCGCCGCCTACTTCCAGGAACGCAACGTACGCTGCAAGTGGCTCCACAGCGAACTCGACGCCTTCGCGCGCGTCGAATTGCTGCGCGACCTTCGGGCCGGTGCCTTCGACGTGCTCGTCGGGGTAAACCTGCTCCGCGAGGGGCTCGATCTCCCCGAAGTCTCGCTCGTGGCGATCCTCGACGCCGACAAGGAGGGCTTCCTCCGCAGCGAGACGTCGCTCATGCAGACGATCGGCCGGTCGGCACGCAACGTCGACGCCCGCGTCATCCTCTACGCCGACATCGTCACCGATTCGATGCGTCAGGCGATCGACGAGACCGCACGGCGCCGGGAGATGCAAGAGGCCTACAACCGGGCCCACGGCATCACCCCGGAGACGATCCGCAAGGAGGTGCGCGCCGGCATCGAGGCCGAGGCGTCGGCGCGGGCCGCCGCGTTCAGTGCGGTCGGCCGGTCGGAGGAAGGCGCCCGCCAGACCGCCGAGCTGCTCGAACGGCTCGAGGCGGAGATGATGGAGGCCGCGGCCGAACTCGATTTCGAGCGCGCAGCGGCGATTCGCGACCGGATCTCCGGACTGCGCGGGGGAGAAGACGCGCCGTTGAAGCGCCGCTCCCGTGGTGGCGGCGGTCGCGGAGGGCAGGGGGCCGGGCGCATCCCGCGGCCGCGCCGGTAGCGGGCCGTGGACACGCTGTGGCGATCACCGCGTCGCCTCGCCCGACGTCGCCAGGCGCCGGAGGCAGATCAGGCACATGTCGTCACTCTGCACCTGGCCCGCGGTGTGCCGTGCGACGTCGTCGAGCACGCGTCGACCGATCGCCTCCACGTCGCCGCGGGCGTCGGCGAGCACGAGCGTTAACCGCTCGAGACCGTACAACCCCCCCTCGTTGTCGAGCGCCTCGGTGATGCCGTCGGTCGCCAGCACGAGCGTGTCGCCGGGCTGCACGACGATGTCACACGACGAATAGACATGCCCGGGCACGTAGCCCAGAGGCAGGTCTCCGAGCCCGTCGGCGATCGGCCGCACGGTGCCGTCGCCACCGCGCACGAGCAATTGATGGTGGCCGGCGTTGCCGACCGTCGCATGATGTCCGGCGGGATCGATCACGCAGACAAGCGCGGTGGCGAACCGCCCCTCCCAACCGCTCCGGCAGAATCCGTCGTTGATCCTCGTGAGGGCGCGGGCGACATCAGGCTCGCTGGCGAGGCCGAAGCGGATTTCGCCCTGCAGGGCCGCCATCACCAGCGCCGCGGAGACTCCCTTGCCCGACACGTCGGCGAGCACGACCGCGATCGCCCCGCCGCGCAGCGGCACGTAGGCGAACAGGTCACCGCCCACCTGCCGTGCGGCTTCGTAGTGGTGGAACACCTCGTAGCCCGGGATCGCCGCCGGCTCGCGCGGCAGGAGGGCCTGCTGCACCGCCCGGGCATGCTCGAGATCGCGGAGCTGTTTTTCACGGGCCAGTTCCTCGTCGTGGGCGATCGCCAGGGCGAGCGACCGTGACACCTGGGAGGCGAGCCCGGCGAGGACGTGCAGATCCTGGGTGGTGAAGCCGGCGCTCCGCTGGCGGGAATCGACGTACAGCACCCCGAGCACCTCGCCGTCGTCCCGTTGCACCGGGACGCACATCACCGACTGGATGTTGTTCTGGATGATGCTCTCGTGCACGTTGAATCGCGAGTCGGCCGCGGCGTCGGCGGAGAGGATCGCCCGTCGGCTGGCGACGACCCGCTCGACGAGGGTGCGGCTCAAGCGCACCGGCCCCGGTTCCTCCGCGCCACGGACGCGCTTGGCACGGAGGACGAGGCGTTTCGACTCCGGATCGACCAGCAGCACGAAGGCCCGCTCCGCCCCGGGAAAGATCTCGACCAGAGCGTCGGCGAGCCGCGGGAGCAGGTCGTCGAAGGCCATCGCCGCGCCGAGCAGACGGCCGAACGACGTGACCGCTCGGAACTTCGCCGCCGCCGCGGCGTCGGACTGTGGATCGTCGCCACCGTCGGACGGGTCGAACTGCGAGATGATCGAGGGGGACTGCGCATCGCCGTCGACGAAACCGGCGGCACCGTCGGTATCCTCGAACAGGCAGGTGGCGCCGTGGTCGGGGTCCTCGTGATGCCCCGCGCTCATCACCCGGATCACGTGCTTGGCGATGGCGATCGTGTCGCCATGGGTCAACGGCATGCGGCTGCGGACCGGGGTCCCGTTGAGAAACGTGCCGTTGCGGCTGCCGAGGTCCTCGAGCGCCGCACCGGCGTCGTCGATGTCGATCGCCGCGTGCTGCCGGCTGACGTTCTTGTCCTGGATGGCGATGTCGCACCCCGGATGCCGGCCGATCACGGTGCGCGGCCGGGTGACGGAGATCCGCTCCGGCGGCCCGCCTTCGAGGCTGATCTCGAGCACCCAGCGGTCGAACATCGGACGTCCCCGGGGAAACCCGCCGCCGCGGCCCGACGCCTTCCCTTTTGTCGCTTCACAGCGGAGCCGGGCCGCGATTGTCAGGCCACCGATGAGAGGCTACGCTCCCACGTGCGGTCCATGATACGTGGGGCCGCGCCATCCCCGGACGCGGTGTGGACCGCTCCCGGGAGCCCGCGTGGGCACGTTTGGGGAATGGTGTAACGGTAGCACGACTGGCTCTGAACCAGTTAGTCTAGGTTCGAATCCTAGTTCCCCAGTTTCCGCGAATGCCCAGCTCGGGCGGTTCGCGTGTCCAGTGCGCCCGCCGGGCGTGTTTCCACCGCGCCGCCTCATCCATGGGTCCGATCCCCGGCCTGCCGGACCCTTCCGTCGCCCGCCATCGGGTGCTGCTGATCGACGATCAGCGGCTGATCGGCGAGACGGTGCGGAAGATGCTCGCCGACCAGGCGGACATGCCTACGAGTTCTGCCATGACCCCGCGGCGGCCTTCGCCGTC
>JBJSXB010000150.1:0-8542 GCA_046086245.1 Planctomycetaceae bacterium
GCGGCAGTCATCCTTGCGCCGCATGTCCGCCGCAAGTCGTGCGGTCGGGGGCGTTGTTCGGGATCGTCAGACCACAGGCCGGCGCGTTCAATGACCCGCTTCCAAGCCCCCTTGTAGACCTCTACAGCCCCTTCCCCTTCCTCGGCTGGAAACACCCACGGGACGCCGGCGGTAGCCTCGGCTTGTCGTCGCATCAGGATGGCGAGCAGCTCGCCGGCGAGCGGGACAACGTGTCCACCCTTGCGGCCCTTCCTGTCCGCCCGAGGGATTCGCCAGCATGGCGAACGACCCGACAGCTCCAGGTCAGACCACCGCATCCGACAGCATGCCCCCATTCGCTGCCCGGTGGTCAAACTGGTGGTGAACAAGTCGCGCCATAGCGGCAGATCAGCCGCGAGGGCACGATGAAGGCGGGCAGCCTCGGCGTCGGTCAGGAACCGTTCACGGTGGTGTTCCTGGTTCCGGGTGACCCGTTGACCTACCCCGGTGTCTACCGCGGGGTTCGGCCCGTTCCACTGCCCCACCGACACGGCGTAGGCGAACACGTTTCGCACCAACTGGAGCATGCGGTTCCCCTGGTACGGGGCGCGCTTGCTCAGGGCATCGAACACCCTCGGGAAGTCGGCAGCCAGCTTCGACAGCGGGGCGGCATCGTATTCACCCCTCAGGGTCGCGGCGTAGACATCAGCGTAAAAGTCGATGGTTCGAGCCGTGGGGGCAGACTTCCGACGGCCCGGCAGGAACCGCCCCGAGGCGTGGGCTTTCAAGTATTCCCCGACGACGGCCCCGACGGTCGGGCCGGCGGCAGCGGCAGCACCAGGAGCGGTGGCAGGGGGCGCGGGCCTCGGGGCGAGCGTAGCGGCAGCCGTGGAATCGAACCGCAGCTTCCCCACCGCCTCGCGGGCCTCAGCCACCTTCACCACCCCAGCGGGACCGATTGAACGGGTAACGGTTTTCCCGTCGATGCGTCCCGCAAAGGTGAACACGCCACCCCGGGCACCGACCACAAGGCGTAGACCCTGGGTGTTGTCATCGCTCCAGGATCGCCGGCCTTGCCCGTCGGTTTCGATGCGTCCCTCAGCGACAAGGCGAACGGCTTCTTCTATTCGGGCTTGTGTGAACGGGAAGCTTTTCCCGTCAAAGTCGATTCCAGCCCCCGCGGAGCGAGTCATACGGCACCCCCCTTGTGGCTACCTCTGCAAAACTGCAAAACGGTCTGCAAAACATCCTAGCCAGACATTGACCAACAAACAACGACTTAGGTACGATCGACCGGGCAGGGTGGGCGCATGAAAAAAGCCCCAGTTACGGGGCTCTTTTCGTCGATTTCACTCGGGAAACGTAGGCGTTTTCGTCAATGCCCCGTCTAGGACTCGAACCTAGAACCCTCTGATTAAGAGTCAGATGCTCTGACCAATTGAGCTAACGGGGCAACGAACGAGTTTGTACCCCTCCGGCAGGTCATCGACAAGGCCCGACGGAGCGGCCGTTGAGGCTTGGCGAAGCACCGGCTACATTCCGCTCCCTCTTCCTTCGGGGCGGCAGGCGTCGGCCTCGACTCGGAGGCCCCCCAGCGGAGGTCGCGCGATGGGACGATTCACCGGTTCCAAAGGGCTCGTGCTCGGTGTCGCCAACGATCACTCGATCGCCTGGGCGATCGCCAAGGTGATCCTCGCCGAGGGCGGCCGGATCGGGTTTTCCCATCTCCCCGATCGGCCCGACGATGAACGGCAGCGCAATCGCCGGCGCGTGTCGCAACTCACCGACGGCGAACCGAATACCGCGTTCCTGGTGCCGATGGACGTGTCGAGCGACGAGCAGATCGCCTCGGTCATGGACCGAGCCAAGCAGGAGTTCGGCACGATCGACTTCGTCGTGCATTCGATCGCCTACGCCCCGCTCGACGATCTCAAGGGAGAGACGACCAACTGCAGCCGCGAGGGTTTCCGCACGGCGATGGAGACCAGCGCCTACAGCCTGCTCGCCGTCGGTCGCCTGGCGCGGCCGATCCTCTCCAAGGACTCCGCGATCCTCACTCTCACCTACTTCGGCGGTGAGAAGGTGGTGGCCGGCTACAACATCATGGGCGTCTGCAAGGCGACGCTCGACGCCTGCGTGAAGTACATGGCCTACGATCTGGGCCCGGCGGGCATCCGCGTCAACTCCGTCAGTGCCGGACCGTTACGGACGCTCGCCGGACGCGGCGCCGGCGTCGAGGAGATGCTCGGTCTCTACGAGCACATGTCGCCGATGGGCCGGAACGTGTCCCACGACGAGGTCGGACAGGCGGGAGCCTGGCTGCTGTCGAAGGAATCGGGGGGCATCACCGGCGAGACCCTCCACGTCGACGCGGGCTACAACATCATGGGTTCGCCCGGTCGCCTCCTCCAACTCGTGCGGAAGCCGGGCGAGTGACCGACGCCGGGAGGACCCCACTGCGAGGCGACGACGGCCAGCCCGCGATCGCGGTTGCGGTCGCGGTCGTCACCCGTGGCGGGTCGGTGCTGGTCGGTCGCAGGCCGGACGGCGCGGCGGAGTCGCCCGGCTGCGCGGAGTTTCCCGGGGGCAAGGTGCAGGCGGGGGAATCCCGCGAGGCGGCGGCGCGACGCGAGTGTCTCGAGGAGACCGGGATCGCAATCATCATCACCGGCGAATGCGGACGGGTGCATGCCGCCACGGCGGGCCCACCGATCGACCTGACGTTCTTCGCGGCGGCGCCGTGCGAACCCACGCCCCGCCCGCGACCACCGTTCCGCTGGGTGGCGCGGCACGAACTGGCCAGTCTGCCATTTCCCCCGGCCAACGCCGGCGTGGTCGCGGGGCTCGTGGCCCGGCCGCGCGACGGCGCTCACGGCGGATCGTAGCCGCCGGGATTCCAGGGATGGCAACGGCAGATCCGCTTCACCCCGCGGACCGTGCCGACGATCGCGCCGTCGCGCTCGACGACGATCCGGAAATACTCGCTGCAGGTCGGCTGGAAACGGCAGTTGCGGCCGAGCCACGGGCTGACCAGCCACTGGTAGCCGCGCACCGCCCGCACGAGCGGTGGCACGAGCAGCCGATCGGCGCCGCGGACCACCCTTGTCAGCCATGCCATCCCCGTCACCTCCGCCGTCTTCGCGGATGGCCGTCGTCGCCTCCGGGGCGCTCGGGCCGGGCGGTCGCACGCCGACCCAACCGCACGAGGCAGCGCTCCACGGCGGCCTGTCCCTCGGCACCGTGGGGCACCTCCGCGACGCGCACCACGACGCAATAGTCGTGATCGGGTGCAAGATGGCCGGCGACCGCGCGGAACGCCTCGCGCAGCCTCCTCTTCCAGCGGTTGCGCACCACGGCGTCACCCACGCGGCGCGACACCGACAGGCCGAGCCGCGGACCGCGCCGGTCGGCACGGCGACGGACATGCACGACGAGCCCGTCACCGGCGGCACTGCGCCGGGCGGCGAAGACGCGGGCGAAGTCGGACGCGGATCGGATCCGCGCACCCCGTGGAAAACCCGCGCCGCCGGCGGTCACCACTGCAGCCGCGCCCGCGGGTCGGCGCGCCCCGCCTCGGCCGCGGTGGCAGCCTCCCGCAGGCGCTCCACGGCAGCGGGGTCGGCCCCGGCGGGCAGCGTCACCTGGACCTCGGCGATCAGATCGCCCCGCGCGCCGTCGGCATGGCGGACCCCCATGCCGGCGGCACGGAGGCGGCGTCCCGAACTGCTCAGCGGCGGCACGCGCAGGCTGATCGTACCCCAGGGGGTGGGAAGATCGACCTTCGCTCCCTCGATCGCCTCCGACAGCGACACCGGAAGCGGCACCTCGAGGGTGTCGCCTTGGCGGCGGTAGACCGGATGCGGTTCGACGTGCACCTCGAGAAGAATGTCGCCGGCAGGCCCGCCTCCACGGCCGGGCATGCCCTGCCCGCGGAGGCGCATCCGCGCGCCGTCGGGAAGCCCCTGCGGGATCGTCACGCTGATCGTCTCGACGGCCCCATCGCGATCGACGCGCAGATCCGTTTTCCCCCCCTCGATCGAGAGGCGAAACGGGATGCGCAGCGTCGTTTCGAGATTGTCTCCCGGCGTCTCGGCGGCGCGACGGCGCGCGCGCGTCTTGCCCCCCTTCGCGTCCTTCGCGGCGCCGCCACCGAACAGGTCGGCGAACCCGCCGCCGAACAGGCTCTCGAGGTCGATCTCGCCACCGGTGGAGCCGCCGTCGCCCCCCTGGGGAAACCCGCCGCCGAACGGTCCGCGCCGCCCACCGCCGGCGACGCCCTCGAACGCGTTGCCATAGCGGTCGTACATCTCCCGTTTGCTCGGGTCGTTGAGGACGTCGAACGCGGTCTGTACCCGTTTGAATTTTTCCTTCGCGGCGGCGTCGTCGGGATGGAGGTCGGGATGGTATTTCCGCGCCAATTCCCGGTAGGCCTTGCGAATGTCCTCGGCCGACGCGGTCCGCGGCACGCCGAGCGTCTGGTAGTGATCGTCAGCCATGCACGAACCGCCTCGAAGAGCGAAGACGAGATGCCACCGCAGCGGTCGATTTTAGCACCACGCGGCCGCGCGCGGCGGCCGGTCGGCCAGCGCGGCACGGCCGCCGGCACCGACTCAGTGCCGCTGCCGTCGGGTGCGCCGCTCGCGCGGTGGATCGGCCGCTTCTCCGCGCGCTCCCCGCCGGCCGGTCGGCTTCGGCACGCCGGCGCCCGCGTCGATCGAGGGTGTGCCGAGAGAACCTTCCAAAAACGCGCTCTGGCAACGCCACGGCGCCTCGCCCGGCCCCGGCTGGCGGAGGCGGAACGACCCGTCGGCATGCATCACCCGCGCGCGACAATTGTCGGCGAGATACCCCGGCACGATCTCGCCGAGGATCCGCGCGACCAGATCGGGGCTCTCGATCGGCACCATCAACTCGACGCGGCGGAAGAAGTTTCTCGGCATCCAGTCGGCGCTGGCGATGAACACGCGCGCGTCGTCATCGGGACCGAAGACGTACAGCCGGCTGTGTTCGAGGAAACGGTCGACCACGCTCCGCACGCGGATCGTCTCGCTCAGGCCGGGCACGCCCGGCCGCAGCGCACAGATGCCCCGCGCGATGATGTCGATCGGCACACCCGCCTGGCTCGCGCGATAGAGCGCGACGATCACGTCGCGGTCGACCAGCGCGTTGAGCTTGGCGACGATCCGTGACGGCCGACCGGAACGGGCCCGCGCGGCCTGCTCGTCGATCAACTCCAGCGTCCGCCGGTGCAGGTCGCTGGGCGCGACGACCAGCTTGCGCCACGCATGGCCCTGGGAATAGCCGGTGAGCAGATTGAACACCGCCGACGCATCCTCCGCAATCTGCTCGTCGGCGGTGAACAGCCCGAGATCGGTGTAGAGCAGCGCGGTGGTCGGGTTGTAGTTGCCGGTGCCGAGGTGGACGTAGCGCCGCAGCCCCTGCCCCTCGGCGCGGACGACCAGCGACAGCTTGCAGTGGGTCTTGATGTCGAGGAACCCGAACACCACGTGGACCCCGGCGCGCTCCATCAGCCGTGCCCAACCGACGTTGTTGGCCTCGTCGAACCGCGCCTTCAACTCCACCAGCGCGGTGACGTGCTTGCCCGCCTCGGCGGCAGTGATCAGGGCCCGCGAGATCGGGGAATCGCCGCTGGTGCGGTACAGCGTCTGCTTGATCGCCAGCACGCGCGGGTCGGACGCCGCCCGGGTGACGAACTCGACCACCGGATCGAACGAGTCGTAGGGATGATGGAGGAGGATGTCGCGGGCCGCGATCTCCGCGAACAGGTCGTCGCCACGGCGCTCCAAACCGCGGGGCATGCGCGGCGTGAACGGCCGGTCGTGGAGCTGCGGATAGCCGGGAAGACGGTGCAGTTCCCACAGGGCGGTGAGGTCGAGCGGCCCGTCGATGCGGTACACCTCGCCGTAGCCGTCCTCGCTCCCCTGCTGCAGCTCCTCCTCGTCGATGATCGCCCGCGCGACCGAGTCGTCGGCGGCCCGCGCCGACACCTCGATGCGCACCGCCTGCCCGCGCTGCCGTGCCTTGAGCCGCTCCTCGATGAGCTTGAGCATGTCGTCCGATTCCTGCTCGAGGAGCTCGAGGTCGCTGTCGCGAGTGATCCGGAAGATCGTCCACGACAGCACGCTGAAACCGCCGAACAGCTCGGTGAGCCGTGCCGCGACCAAGTCCTCGAGGAGCACGAACCGCTGTTGCCCGGGAACGGTGCAGCCCACGTTGACGAATCGCGGCAGCACCTGGGGAACCTGCACCACCGCGAACAACCGTTTCGGCCCGAGCCCCTGTTGGCGCTCGAGTTGCACCCCGATGTACAACCCCCGGTTGTGGTAGCGCGGCGAGGGATGCGCCGGATCGATCGCCATCGGGGTGAGGATCGGGAGGGCGCGTTCGTAGAAGAAGCGGTCGATGCTCGCCCGCTGGTCGGCGTCGAGATCGGCGTGCCGCAGGAGCACGAATCCCTCCGCCTCCATCGCCGGCGCGATGCTCTCGCGGAGGCAGCGGTATTGCCGCGCCACCAGCTCCTGCGTCCGCGCGGCGATCCGCCGCAGTTGTTCGACGGCGGACAGGCCGTCGGGAGCCTCGTCCTGTGGCGCGCTCTCGCCGAACGCCTGCTCGCGCAGGCCCGAGACGCGGACCATGAAGAACTCGTCGAGGTTCGAGCTGAAGATCGCGAGGAACTTCAGCCGTTCCATCAGCGGGTTGTCGGCATTCTCCGCTTCCTCCAACACACGGAGGTTGAACTCCAACCAGCTGAGTTCGCGGTTGATGAAGGCGTCGTGGGCCCCCGGCTCGGTCGCCGACGCGCCGGCGGAAGTGAACGGGATGGTCGTCATGAGTCCACGGCGAAAACGAACCGAAGGGGTCACCGGCCTTGGACAAGGCCCGTCGACGGAGTTTACCCTGCGCGAAGCCCACGGTCGGGCTGCCGCCGCCGAGGATCCGCCGTTCCGCCGGGCGGTCATCATGGCACCACCTTCCCCACCGCGCCAGTCGTTTCCAGCGCGCAGCCGCGGCTGGTGTGCGGCCACCGCGTGCCGGCTCGAGGCCCGCGCCCCCAAGCCGGGCAACGTCCATCCCCGGGCGGCATTTCCCGATCTCGCGTTCCACGAGCTGGTCGCCGCCGGGGAGGCGATCGCCCCCGTGCTTCATGGCGCCGTCGGCCGCCCGCTCGGCGACACGATCCTCGACGCGGTCCGCGCGAGCCGGCGCGTGACCCGGTCCAACGCCAACCTCGGCATCGTGCTCGCGCTGGCGCCGCTCGCCGCCACTCCCGGAGATCCCGGGCCGATCGATCCCGCCCGGGTCGCCACGACGCTCGCCGGCCTGACCAGCCACGATGCCGCCGCCGTGTGGGAGGCGATCCGCGTCGCCGCGCCGTCCGGCCTCGGCACCCGCGCACGGCACGACCTCGCCGGCGCGGCCCCGGCCGACCTGATGGCGGCGATGCGCGACGGGGCCGCGCACGACCGCATCGCGCGGCTGTGGGTCGAGGGGTACCGGCCGATCCGCGACGGACTCGCGGCCGACATCCTCGCCGCGTGCGACGACGGCCACGCCCTCGACGACGCGGTCGTTCGCGCGTTCCTCCGTCAGCTGTCCCGCGAACCCGATTCGCTCGTCGTCCGCCGCCATGGTGCCGCGGTGGCGGCCGCCGTGGCGGCGGGTGCCGCGACGGCGCTCGCCGCAGCCGATTGGAGAGAGGCGGCGGCGCGGTTTGACGCCGGTCTGCGGTGCCCGCGGAGGATCAATCCGGGAACCACCGCCGATCTCGTCGCCGTGGCGCTGTACATTCTGCTCTGGGAAGGGCGGCTGCAGGGGGACGTGCCCGATGGATGAGTCGTTCTCGGTGCGTCTGGAGAAGGCGGTCCACGTCTTCTCGTCCGGCCATTTCATCACGCTCACCGACGACCTCTGCGAGCCGGTGCACGGGCACAACTGGCGCGTGGCGGTCGAGTGGCACGGTCCGCCCGACCGCCACGGGATGGTGGTCGATTTCGTCTGGCTGCGCGATCGCCTCGCCGAAATCCTCCATCGCCTCGACCACCGCATGCTGCTGGCCGACGGCAATCCGCTCCTGCCGCTGGTCACCGACGTCGGGCCCCTCGGCGGGCGCGAGGTGACGGTGCGGTTCGGCGACCGCCGGTGGGTGTTTCCGGCCGACGAGTGCGTCGTGCTGCCGGTGCCCAACACCACCGCCGAGTGGCTCGCGTGGTGGATCGGCCGTGCCTTGCTCGCCGCCGCACCGCACTCGCCGACGCGGGTCCGCGTCGCGGTCGACGAATGCGCGGGCCAATGGGGCGCGTGGGAGGGAGTCGGTCGCTGACGAACAGGCGCCGGCCTGCACCCCGGGTCGTGTCATCCGGGTCGTATCACCCGGCGATCGGCTACGCCGTACCGGCATCGGCGGCGACGACGAACAACTTCGCGGCCGCGTCGCGGGCCAACGCCACGCTCCGCCGGGCGACGCGGATCCGCATCAGTCCTCCGCCGTCGTCCTGGTCTTCGACCTGAACGACAGTGCCGATCGCCAGCCCGGCGTCGGTCA
>JBJSXB010000151.1:0-2973 GCA_046086245.1 Planctomycetaceae bacterium
CGGCAAGATCTACGTGATCGAGTTCTGGGCCACCTGGTGCCCGCCGTGCCGCGACAGCATGCCCCATCTCAGCAAGCTCCAGGACGAGTTCGGCGAGAAGGGCGTCACGATCATCAGCGTGAGCGACGAGGATCTCGACACCGTCACCGCGTTCCTCGCGACCGATGCCAAGGAGGGCAAGACCTACGGCGAGGTCACCAAGAACTACCTGTTGACCACCGATCCCGACGGGTCGGTCTCGCGCGATTACATGGAAGCCGCCGGTCAGAACGGCATCCCCACGGCGTTTATCGTCGGCAAGACGGGCGAGATCGAATGGATCGGCCACCCGATGCAGATGGACGCGCCGCTGGCCCAGATCGTCTCCGGCACGTTCGACCGCGAGGCGTTGGCGATCGCGGGGCGCGAGATGAAGAAGGTGCAGATGGGCTTCCGGGAAGTGGTGCAGTTGATGCAGTCTGGCAAGGCCGCGGAGGCGGTGGCCCTGATCGACGGCTGGCTGGCGGAGATCAAGAGCCCCGAGGTCCGCGGCCGGCTCAAGTCGATCCGCCAGAAGATCGCGATGGAGGCCGGCGGTGCACTCGCCGTCGAGGCCTTCACCAGCGCCGCCCAGGATGCCGACGATTCCGTCGACCAGCTCAACGAACTGGCCTGGAACGTGGTGATGGCGGAAGACGCGGGCATCGTCGTCTCCGACGAACTGCGTGCCGCCGCCGTGGCCGCCGCCGAGCGCGGTGCGAAGCTCGAGCCGACCAACGGCAACGTGCTCGACACCCTGGCCCATCTCTACGCCCGTCAGGGGCAACTCGAGAAGGCGCTCGCCACCCAGCGCAAGGCGCTCGAGCATGCCAACGAGGCGTCGGTGGGGTCGATCCGCGACTACCTCGAGGAACTCGAGGTGAAGAGCCGCGAGGCCAAGGAAGCGGCCGCGAAGTGACCCTACGACCGCGCCATCCGGCACGGTCGGTCTGTCCCGCGGAATCGGGTGGCGGTGCCCCGTGTGGCGCCGCCGCCCGGCCGCGCGGCGGCCTGTAGAGTTCTGGTGGAAAGGACTCCACCATGGCCACCTTCGATCGCCCCGCGGCCGCCGCCGCGCGCCCGACGCCCCCCGCCTCGAGGCCCCGTCCCCGGACGCCGCATCCGTTCGCGCGGGTCTCCGCGGCGGAACCGGCTCCCTTCGACGTCGATCGGCTCCATGGCGTCGTCGGTCTGCTGCTTCTCGCCGTGGTGGCGTTCCTCGCGGTGGCCCTGGCGACGTTCGATCCGGCCGATCCGCCCGCGGGCCGGGTGTTCCCGCCGCCGGTCCGGCTCGCCAACGCCTGTGGTCTGCTCGGCTCGACGGTGGCCGGCGCCCTCTTGGCGACGTTCGGGCATGCGGCGTGGTGGGTGGTCGCGCTGTTGGCGGTGTTCGACGTCCATCTGCTCCGGCGCCGTCCCCTCGGCGATCTGCCCCTCCGTGCCGTCGGCGCGGTCATCGCCACGCTCGGCATCTGCACGCTGCTGGCGCTGCTCGTCCCCGGCTGGGTCGCGCGGCCCGTGTGGGGAGCGGGGGGACGTCTCGGGGCCACCGGGCGGTTTCTCGCCGACGCCTGGCTCGCGCACACCGGTGCGGTGATCGCGGCGACGGCGCTGGCGTTCGGCGGGATCTGGATCGCCTGCGACGCGCTCGTGGGGATCGCCGCCCGGGCGGTGGTCCGGGCCGCGGCCGCGCTGACGGGGCTGGCGGCGGTCGCGGGCGTAGCGCTCGGCGGCCTGATCCCGAGCCGTCGCGGTACGCCGCATGCGAGCGTGCCGGTCGCCGCGGCTGCGGCGGCGAAGCGCCTTCAGAGCGCCGCGCCGGCGATGCCGGGTGACGACGACGATACCCTCGCCGACGATACCCTCGCGGACGACGGCCCGACGATCCGCGTGCGCCGTCGCGCGCCCGAGCCGGTGGCCGCCGGGGCCGACGACGACGACGATTCATTCGACGGCGGCGACGACGACGCCGCGCTCGACGAGGCGTCGGAGCACGACGTCGCCCCGGGCCCCGTGGCCGCGGCCGCCGCCGTACCCATCCGCTCGCTCGCCAGCCGCCGCAAGCCGGTCGAGCTGCTCGATCTCGCCCCCGACCCGGCCGCCGACTACGAGCTCCCCGCCCTCGATGTGCTCCTGCCCTCCGAGCACCTCCACCTCGAGGAGCAGGAGCAGGAGGTTCGCGACCGTGCCCGGGTGCTCGAGAAGACGTTCGCGGATTTCGGTTTCAAGGTGCGCGTGGTGGAGATCGAGACCGGTCCGGTGATCTCGCAGTACGAGATCGAGCTCGAGGCGGGGCTGCGGCTCGCCAAGATCGCCAACCTCGCCGACGACCTCGCCATCGCCCTGCGGGTGCCGAGCGTGCGCATCGTGGCGCCGATCCCGGGCAAGAACTCGGTCGGCATCGAGGTGCCCAACACCACGCGGCAGATGGTCCGGCTCCGCGAGGTGATCGAGGAGACGCAGGCCAAGAGCCGGTCGATGAAGATCCCGATCTACCTCGGCAAGGACGTGGCGGGCAACCCGATGGTGGTCGACATGGCGAGCATGCCCCACCTGCTGATCGCCGGTCGCACCGGCACGGGCAAGAGCGTCTGCCTCAACTCGATCATCGTCTCGATGCTGATGACGCGCCGCCCCGACGAGGTGCGGATGCTCTTGATCGATCCGAAGATGGTCGAGCTCACTCCCTACAAGTCGCTGCCACACCTCATGCATCCGGTGGTCACCGACATGAAGAAGGCCGAGGCGATCCTCGCCTGGGCGGTGCAGAAGATGGAGGAACGCTACGCGCTGTTGGCCAAGGTCGGCGTCCGTCACCTCACGCAATACAACCAGATCGGCCGCGAGGAGCTGATCCGGCGGATCAATCCCGCCAATCAGGAGGAAGCCGACGCGATCCCCACCACGATGCCGTTCATCGTGATGATCGCCGACGAGATCGCCGACATGATGATG
>JBJSXB010000152.1:0-9249 GCA_046086245.1 Planctomycetaceae bacterium
CTTCTTCGTGCTGATGCTGCTCCCGGTGCTCGGCTTCATCACGATCTCCTACATGCGGATCACCTGGGTGGCCGACCACTTCGTCTACATGCCGATGATCGGGCCGCTGCTGCTGTTCGCCTCCGCGGCGACGGTCTGGGACGCCCAGCTCGCGCCACAGGGGCGGCTGGCGGCGCTGGCGGCAGCCTTGCTGTTGATCACGACGCTGGCGGTGGGAAGTTTCCGCTATTCGTTCGCTTGGGCCGACGAGGACCCGATGTGGACGTACACCCTGTCGCGGAACCCCGATGCCTGGCAGGCACACAGCCGTCTCGGAGCGCGGAAGTATTCGCAGGGAAAGATCGACGAGGCGTTTTTCCACTTCTCGGAATCGGTCCGTCTCCGTCCCGATCTCGCCGAGACCCACAACAACTACGGCAACACACTCGCTGCCAAGGGCCGCATCGACGAGGCGCTCGAGCAGTTCCGCGAAGCGGCGCGGCTGCAACCCGATATCCCTGTGTTCCGCAACAATTTGGCGATGACGTGCATGCAGTCGGGGCGCGTCGACGAGGCGCGGGACGTGTTTCGTGGCATGCTGGAAAAATGGCCGAGAGACCCCACCCTCCACAACAATTACGCCTTCGCCCTTCATCGCGCTGGCGATGCGGCAGGGGCGATCGCCAGCCTTCAACGTGCCCTGTCGCTGCGACCCGACTACGAGGATGCCAAGAAGAATCTGGCGAGCATCCGCGAGGAACTCGCGAAGAAGCAGTCGACCGTCGATGCCGCCGGGGTGAACGCCAAGCGCGACGCCGGAGCGGCAGCCGCGGGGGTGGAGGGATCGCGGCCGCCGTCTCCGACGATGGCACCGCCGTCTCCGACGATGGCACCGCCCTCGCCCACGCTGGGTCCACCGACGCTCCCCGGGGCGGGATTGTCACCGGTCGTCCCGCTGCCCCGTTGAGGGCGCGGCCGACCGGCGCAGTCCCGCGTCCCGCCGCAAGGCCAGACGCAGCAAATCACGCGTCGCCGCGGCCACCACCCCCGGCCGGGCTTTGCTGCGGCCATGACGCCGTTCCGTGAACGTGATCGGGACTTCGACGATCCGCCCTCCGCGGCGATGCACCGCCAGAAGCATCGCTTCGAAAAAGGCGTAGCCGGTAGGCATCGCGTCGGGCAGAAGCCGAAAGGTGCTCAGACGCACGGCTCGGAAACCGGTCGACCCGTCGCGCACCGGGACGCCGAGCACGAAGCGGGTGAACCAGCCGACCGCCCGGCTCGACACGTGCCGCCCCCAGGGCCAGCCGACGATCGAACCGCCGGCGACTCGGCGCGAACCCAGCGCGACGTCGACCGGCCGGCCCCCGGGTGGTTCGAGCGCCACCAGAAGCCGCGGGATGTCGGCGGGGTCATGGCTGAGATCACCGTCGATGTTCACCGCCACCGCGAAGCCCCGTTCGGCGGCCTCGAGGAAGGCTTCGCGGATCGCCCCACCGAGCCCACGACGGCCGCGCCGCACCAGCGCGTGGAGTCGCGGTTCCCCCGCGGCGCGTTCGATCGCCCTCGATCCCGTTCCGTCGGGTGAGTCGTCGTCGACGACGAGCAGTTGCAACCCGACGTCGGCCGCCAGCACGCGATCGATCAACGCGTCGATCGTCTCGGATTCGTTGTACGTCGCGGCGACCACGAGCACCCGGCCGGCGGGCCACGCGCCCGCGGAGCGCCGGTCGTTGACTGTGCCGGCGTCGGCAGAGGGGCGGGAGGCACGCATCGCCCCCCGATTGTGCCCCGGCAGCGGCGCCGCGTCAGCCTCCACCACGGCGCAGCCGCGCGAACAGGTCGCGGTACGCCCCGGCCCAGACCGGCCGGGAGCCGACCACCAGGTCTTCCTCGATCACCACGACGTCCTCGCCGTCGCCCGAGTCGTCCGCCACGACGGTCGTGGGCGGCGTGGTGCGATCGACACCGGCCAGGCAGCGGGCGAGGTGGCGACCTTCGTCGCTGGCGACGTGCCGGCGACCCTCGAAGGTCTCCGGACCGCGGACCACGGCCCGTTGCACGCGACCGTCGTTGGCGAAGCAACCGGCGAACGGATCGGCCTCGGCGTCGAAGACGAACTCCACGTCCGGGCCGCTCCAGGGATCGTCGGTCGCGTCCACGGGGTCGGATTCGCCGACGTCGCCGGTGCCGTCGGACGCCATGGGATCCTCCTCGAACGCACCGAACTCGATCACGTGCCCATCCGACACCGACGGCGGGCCGCCCGTCGCCATGGCGTTCGGCGCCGGGTCGGCCACCTGGGGCACCCTCCGGCCCGGTGCCGCCGGCAAGCGCTGGATATCCGCCCAGGCGCCATCGACGTCGGCGGGAGTGGCCCGCGCTTTTCCCTCCGCCGCGACGCGCACGAGCGTCAAGTCGCAGACCTGGTTCACGAGCCGTGCCACGCCGTCGGACACGGTGTAGACGGCGTCGTCACAGCCGGGCGCGAAGGAGGCGTCCCAGTCGCGTCCGGCGGCCCGCATCTGCGCCCGCACGTAGCCGCACGTCTCCGCATGGTCGAGCGGCTCGAGGCAGAAGCGGCCGCCGACGCGCTGCGCGAGGCTCTCGAGACGGTGGTCGGCGAGGCGTTCCTCGAGATCCACGGTGCCCGCGAGGACGACGTGGACGGAGGGAAGCGGCGTGGGGATCGTCGTCAGCAGCCGCAATTCCTCGAGCAACCGCAGCGGCATCGTGTGCGCCTCGTCGACCAACAGCACCAGGCCCGACCCGGTCGCCGCCAGACCACGCACCCGCTCGACGACCGACAGCCGCAGCTCCCCCTCGTCGATCCCCCGGTAGGGTTCGCCGATGCCCGCGAGGATCGCCTGCCACAAGGCGCGGCGGGTGCAGATCCTCGCACCCGAAAGCAACGCGACATCGAAGTCGTCGCGCAGGCTCTCCCCCAGGCGCAGCAGCAGCAGCGACTTCCCCGTGCCGGGAGGTCCGACCACCAACCCCACACCCTCGGCGCGGCGCACTCCCCGTTCCAGCCCGTGGAGGGCGGCGTCGACGAGTTTCGTCGGGTGATAAAAGTCGGTGCGCGGGGCCGCGAGGAACGGACGATTCGACGGGTGGCGGCGGCGCTGGTGCATGTCGTCTCGGCGTTGCCCGGGGGATGGCGTGGCGATGGCGACCGCGATCGCTCCAGACCAGTCATCGACCAAGCGACCGCCGTTCCTGCACCGGCCGCACCGCACGACCGGGGTCGTTTGTCGTAGGGCGTGGCGGAGCTTGTCCGGTCCGCGCCGCTGGGCCCGGCGCCGCATAAGATGACCGGGTCGTGCCGGTGGACGCGACTGTGGCGGTAGTGCCGCGCAGGACGGACGCACCGCGACGCCACTGGGAGTGCAGCCTCACCGTGACCAATCGTGCCCCGCCACCATTCCGGGTGAAGATCTGTGGCGTGACGCGAAGCGAAGACGCCCTCGCTGCGGTCGCCGCGGGGGCCGACGCGATCGGTCTCAACTTCGTCGACGGCTCGCCACGTCGACTCTCCGTCGGGGACGCGGCGGCGGTGGCAGCGGCGATCCCCCGGGGCGTCCTCCGCGTCGGCGTCTTCGTGGCGGCCGATCCGGCCGCGATTCGCGCCACCGTCGCGAGCGTCGGGCTCGATGCGGTCCAGCTGCACGGCCACTGGCCGGCTGAAGACCGTTCGACCGCCGATCCTCCGGCGACCTGTGCGGCACTGGCGGGGATCCCGGTGATCCGGGCGACGCGGCTCCTCGTGGCCGAGGGCCGCGCGGCACTCGACCCGACGAGACGGTGGATCGACGAAGCGACCGCCTTGGGTCACGGCCCGGCGATGGTGCTGGTGGACGCCACGGCCGATCGCGGCGCGGCAGCGGCCGGACTGGGAGGATCCGGGAAGACGGTGGACTGGGATCTCCTGCGTCGCGCGGGCGCCTTGGGCGTACCGATCGGACTCGCCGGGGGCTTGAACGCGGGAAACGTCGCGGCCGCCATCGCGGCCAGCGGCGCGGTCGCGGTCGACACCGCCAGCGGGGTCGAATCGGGCCCCGGACGCAAGGATCACCAGTCCGTGCGACGATTCGTCTCCGCCGCCTTGCAGTGCCTTGCGGAGCGGTCTTGAGACGGCCTTGGCGGGCTTTCCAGACGTCGCCAGGCGGCTAAGATCATTGCGACCTGCCTGCCCAAGCCCTCCATCCCCCCCTTCGTCAGGAGCCCCCCTCCGTGGCCCACGTCGAAACCCGCCTGCCCTTCAAAGTCGCCAATCTGTCCCTCGCCGACTGGGGACGCAAAGAGATCATGTTGGCGGAGAACGAAATGCCCGGGCTGATGGCCCTTCGGCAGAAGTACGGCCGCAGCAAGCCGCTGGCGGGTGCGCGGATCGCCGGTTGCCTTCACATGACGATCCAGACCGCAGTCCTCATCGAGACCCTCAAGGAACTCGGTGCCGAGGTCACCTGGAGCAGTTGCAACATCTTTTCGACGCAGGATCACGCCGCCGCGGCGATCGCCAAGGCGGGCTTCCCGGTTTACGCCTGGAAGGGGATGACCAATGAGGAATTCGATTGGTGCATCGAGCAGACGCTGTTCTTCCCGAGTGGCGAGCCGCTCAACATGATCCTCGACGACGGCGGCGACCTGACGTCGATGGTCCACACGAAGTATCCGGAGTTGATCGGCGGGATCCGCGGTCTGTCCGAGGAGACCACCACCGGCGTGCACCGGCTGTACCAGATGCACGAGAACGGTGAGCTCAAGCTCCCCGCGATCAACGTGAACGACTCCTGCACGAAGTCGAAGTTCGACAACCTCTACGGCTGCCGGGAGAGCCTCGCCGACGGCATCAAACGGGCGACCGACGTGATGGTGGCCGGCAAGGTGGTGGTGGTCTGCGGCTACGGCGACGTCGGCAAGGGCAGCGCGCAGGCGATGAAGTCGCTGGGCGCCCGGGGGATCGTCACGGAGATCGACCCGATCAACGCCCTGCAGGCGGTGATGGAGGGCTTCGAGGTGACGACGATGGACGAAGCCGCATCACGCGGCCAGATCTTCGTCACTGCGACCGGGTGCCGCGACGTGATCCGCGGCGAGCACCTGGCGCGGATGCCCGACGACGCCATCGTCTGCAACATCGGGCACTTCGACCTCGAGATCGACGTGGCGTGGCTCGAGAACACCAAGGGGGTCAAGAAGGTCGAGATCAAGCCGCAGGTGGACCGCTACACGTTGCCTTCGGGCAGGTCGGTGATCGTGCTCGCCGAGGGTCGGCTCGTGAACCTCGGTTGTGCGACCGGGCATCCGTCGTTCGTGATGAGCACCAGTTTCACCAATCAGGTGCTGGCGCAGATCGCCCTGTGGACGGAGCCGGAGAAGTACGACATCGGCGTGCACCGGCTCCCCAAGAAACTCGACGAGGAAGTGGCCCGCCTCCATCTCGACAAACTCGGTGTGAAGCTCACCACGCTGACTCCGCAGCAGGCCGAGTACCTCCACGTGCCGGTGGACGGGCCGTTCAAGCCGGAGTACTACCGCTACTGATTCGCGACCGGGCTCCCTCCGGTCGGGCTGAACATATCGCGCGGAGGCGACGGCGACGTCGCCTCCGCGTTCGTTTCCACCCCCGGGTACGGTGGCGAAGGGGTGCGTTTCCCGTGGAACGGCACCTCTGCCCATGGAAGGCCGATCGTCCGGGGCCGGGTGAACGAACGCCGCGGCGGCGGACAACGGCCGTTCTGCGGCCCGCTAAGATTGCGGCTCGTGCCTGGCACGCCTTCCCCAATCGCTCCCCCCAGGATCCGTCCGTCCATGCCCATCGTCGCCCCCTTTCGCGGCCTCCGCTACGACCCCAAGCACGTCGGCGGCCTGTCGCAGGTGATCGCTCCCCCGTACGACGTCATCGACTCCGCACTTCAGACGAAGCTCTACGAGCAGCATCCCGCCAACGTGATCCGCCTCGAACTCAATCGCGAGGAACCCGGGGACGACGCCACCACCAACAAATACTCCCGGGCGGCGCGGTTTCTCCGCGACTGGCGCGCACAGGGAGTGATCATGGAGGAGCCGGCGGCGGCGCTCTACGTCTATCACCAATCGTTCGCGGTCGAGGGCCGGCAGCACGTGCGCCGCGGCGTCATGGCCCGCGTGCGCCTGGAGCGGTTCGGCACGGGCAGCATCCACCCTCACGAGGAGACGATGTCCGGTCCCAAGCAGGATCGACTTCTGCTGACTCGGGCCTGTCGGGCCAATCTGTCGCAGGTCTTCGGGCTCTATCCCGACCCTGCCGGCGAGGTGCAGGCGGTGCTCGACGGAGCGGTCGCGGGCCAGCCGCCCCTCGAGGCGGTCGACCACCTCGGGGTCGGTAGCCGTCTATGGCCGCTGACCGACGAGGCGGTGGCGACCCGTGTGGCCGGGCTGATGGGCGGTCGGCCGGTGTTCATCGCCGACGGTCACCACCGCTACGAGACCGCCTGCAATTACCGTGACGAGGTGGCGGCGGCGTGGGCGGCGTCCCACGGCGGGGCGGCCTTGCCCGTCGATCATCCAGCCAACTTCGTGCTCATGATGCTGGTCGGCATGAGCGATCCCGGCCTGGTGGTGCTCCCGACGCATCGGTTGTTCGTCGCCCCGTCGGTGTCCGATGCCACGGCGCTCGCACAGACGCTCGGCGACTGCTTCGCCACCTCACCGGCGGGCCACGGCCCAGCGGCGGCCGACGCAGTGTGGTCCGCCATCGAAACGGAGGGGTGCCAGGGCACGATCGGGCTCTACACGGCCGGAGACCACGCCTGGACGCTCGCCCGCATCACCGCCGCGGGTCGGCGCCGGATGGACCAGGTAGCGGCCGACCATGGCGAGGCGTGGCGGAGCCTGGGGGTGTCGATCCTGCACCGCTTGCTGATCGGCGAGTTGATGGGAGCCCGCGACATCCCCACCCCCGGATACGTGCATCTGGTCCGTGAGGTGGTGGAGGGGCTCGGTTCCGGACGCTATCCGCTCGCGGCCCTCGTGATGCCTGCCACGGTCGAAGACATCAAGCGGGTCAGCGAAACCGGCGAGCGAATGCCCGCCAAGAGCACCTACTTCTACCCCAAGCTCGCCAGCGGGTTGGTCTTCCACGCGCTCGAATGAACAGCCGCTCCGGCGAAGAAGCGGCGATCGGCCGCGTGTCACCTCGGCTGCCGACGGGGACGGCCCGGGGGACCGTGCGGCACGATCACGGCAACTGGGCATTTCACGTGAAACGGGCGCTTTGGCGAAGCGGCAACGGTTTCACGTGGAACGGCGACCGATCGAGCGCGGGTCTCCGGTGTGCCGCAGCCGTGGTCGGCTGACCTTACCCACCGCGCCGGTTCTGGCGCTTCCCGCATCCGGCTGTGGGGGTGATGCCGTGGGAAGCCGATATTCCGGGTGCGCCCGTTCGTGCACGGGCTGCGGCATGGAAGGATCGTGCGCGTGGCAAGGATTGTGTGTGTCGCGAACCAGAAGGGAGGCGTCGGCAAGACGACGACGGCGACCAACCTCGCCGTCGCTCTGGCGCGGGGTGGTTCGCGGACCTTGCTCGTCGATCTCGATCCCCAGTGCAACGCGACGACGGGGCTCGGCGTGGCGCCGGCGGCCGAGCATCCGCTGGTCAGTGCCGCCCCGCTCACCGAGTCGGTCGTCGCCAGCACCGTGGATCGCCTGTCGATCGTGCCGGGAAGCCGTGCCGTCCGCGACATCGAACAACTCGCCGCGCGGTCTGGTAGCGGATCGGCGGTCCTCCAGCACCACCTCGACCACGGCCTCAATCAGTGGGACTACTGCCTCATCGACTGTCCGCCGTCCCTCGGTGCCCTGACGCGCACTGCCCTGGCGGGCGCCAACGAGGTGCTGATGCCGATCCAGTGCGAGTACTTTGCCCTCGAGGGTCTCACGCAGATGATCGACGTCATCCGCGATGTGATGGCCGCGCAGCCGGGGCGGCTCCGCTTCAGCGGCATCGTGCTCACGATGCACGATGCAGCGCTCGACCTCACCGCCGAGGTGGAGGAAGAGGTCCGCGACTTCTTCGGGGAGATCGTCTTCGAGACGGTCATTCCCCGCGACGTGGCCGTGTCCGAGGCGCCCAGCCACGGTCGCAGCGTGCTCGACCACGCCCCCCGCTCGCGCGGCGCACGCGCCTACACCGAACTCTGCATGGAGGTACGCGACTGTGAGTAAGGAACGACGACTGGGCCGTGGACTGGAAGCGTTGCTGGGCCGCGCGGGCCTCGATCGGCCGGTGCCGGCGGTGACCGCATCGGGAGCGGTCGCGTCTCCGTCGCCCGTGCCCGTACCCGGGCTCGGCGCCGCCGCGACCAGGCTGTTTCTCCACTCTCCCGAGGAGGTCGAAGAAGCCGCCGCCGCGGCACCGTCGTCGGAGGTGGCGGTCGCGGCGGTCGATCCCAATCCTTGGCAGCCACGGACGACGATCGACGACGAGGCCCTGTCCGAACTCGCCGACAGCCTGCGGGAGCACGGTCTGGTCCAGCCGATCGTGATCCGCGCGCGGGGCGACCGCTTCCAGTTGATCGCCGGCCAACGCCGGCTCGCCGCGGCGCGGCGGCTCGGTTGGGAGCGGGTACCGGCCCGCATCCTCGAGGTCGACGACCGGCAGATGGCCGAGATCGCCATCGTCGAGAACCTCCAGCGCCGCGACCTCGACGCGTTGGAGAAGGCGGCGAGTTTCCGCAGCTACCTCGCCGCCTGGCAATGCACCCAGGAGGAACTCGCCAAGCGGCTGTCGATCGACCGCTCGACGGTCGCCAACTTGATCCGGCTCCTCGATCTTCCGGAGGCGGTGCAGCAGCGACTCCGTAGCGGTGGGATCTCGATGGGCCACGCCCGCGCCCTCCTCCCGCTCGGCGACGAGGACCAGCAGGTGCGGCTCGCCGTGCGGATCGCGACCGAGGGGCTCTCGGTCCGGGTGGTTGAGGCCGAGGTCCAGGAGATCCTTCGCCAGGACGAGTCGGAGGAGGCGACGGTCACGCTTCCGGAGGCGGACGACGACGATGCCGGCGTCGATAGTGGTGGTCCGATGCCGGCGCGGGCCACCGGTGCGCCGGCGCGGCGCCCGGGCCGACCGGCGACGCGTCGGCCGGCGCAGGTGGCGGCGGTCGAACAGCAACTGCGTCGCGCCCTCGGCGTGAAGGTGGTGGTCCATGCCAACGGCCGTGGGGCGGGGCGGATCGTGGTTCCGTTCGCCGACCACGCCGAGTTCCAGCGTTTGCTCGACCAACTCGC
>JBJSXB010000153.1:0-6418 GCA_046086245.1 Planctomycetaceae bacterium
CCGTTCCTCCGGGAAAGCTACCCGGTCCTCCGGGAAAGCTACCCGGTCCTCCGGGAAGGCTATCCGGTCCTCCGGGAAGGCTACCCGGTGCTGCACCTTCGCCGCCGCGCGGACGCGGCGGTTGCGCCCGGATGGCCTGCACGCCAAGGACAGCCAGGAGCACTGACGCGATCCACATCCGCATGCGTCGTGTCACCATCGCTCGATTCTCCCTCGAGGTGGGTAGGGTCGTGCCATCGATTCATTCGCCGATACAGGTGATGAAGCGCCCCGACCGGAGAAACAACCGGCCGTCGCCGATTGCCGGTGTGCCACTGGAGTCGCTGTCATCGTCACCGAACCGATTCCAGGCGAGGATCTCGAATCGCGGTTCCGCCGGCAGACTGAAGGTACCGTTCCAACGGCTGACCACGTAGATCCGCTCCCCTGAGACGACGGGCGACGCATAGACCGGCCGGCCACCGCCCTCGAGCCCTTCGACGCGCTCACGGTACACCTGCGTGCCATCCCGCGCCGAGATGCAGTGCGCCTGCCCCCTGTCGTCGGTCCAGTAGAGATGCCCGCCGTGCAGCACCGGTGTGGCGACGTAGGAACTGGCACGGCTCGTCCACACGACGTGGGTTTTCGTGACGTCACCGCGTCCTCCGGCGCGCACGGCCAGTGACCCGGCGGAGCGGAAGCCGCCGAACACATAGACGGTCGTCCCGTCGGCCACCACGCTCGGCGAAAGGTTGCCGGTCAGTGACGTCGTCGCGTACCAGCGAACCTTGCCGGTGGCGGGATCGAGGCCCCACACCTCCTCCGGGACTGCGAGCACCAACTCCACGGTGCCATCGTCGAGCGTCACGGCGACCGGCGTGCCGTAGGCCAATTCGAGCGCCGATGCCTCCGATTTCCAAACCTCGCGGCCGGTCCGCAGATCGAACGCCCGGAGCGACTGGCTCTCCTCGGCGGCGTTGACGATCACCCGCTCGCCCACGATCACCGGACTGGCGGCCGAGCCCCAGCGGCGATTGCTCGATTCCTGGCCGACATCGGCGCGCCACAGTTCGGTGCCGTCGGCGTCCCATGCCACCACCCCGCCTTTGCCGAAGAACGCCACCACGGTGCGACCGTCCGTCACCGGAGTGCTGCTCGCGTAGCCGTGTTCGGTGAGATAGCCCTGGTAGGCGTCGTCCGCGCCCGTCGCCGCGATGTCACGGCGCCAGATCACCCGGCCGTCGCCGCGATCGAGCGCCAGCAGATGCCGCACGATCGGGCCCTTCCCCTGACCGCCCGACCACGCGGTCACGTAGACACGGTCGCCATGGACGATCGGACTCGACGAGCCTCCCCCGGGAAGCGGCGTCCGCCAACGAACATTCAGCCCGTCCCCCCACCGCTGCGGCACTGCCGACCCGGCGATGCCGCGGCCGTCCACTCCGCGGAAGCGCGGCCAATCCTCGCCACGGGCGGCCGATCCCATGCCGCCGACGAGCAGCGCCGCCACCACCCACGAACGCGTCCCAAGCCACATGGCGTCTTCTCCTCGCTCTCCATCGATCACCCTGCCCGCGCACGGCATCCGCGGATCACTCGACGATCCGCAAGGCGTCGTTGCACTTGAGCACCCGTCTGCCCCGGCCGCCCGCGGGCGCGGCGAACTCCAGATGGCAGTCGAGAAGCACACCGAGCGGTGCGTCAACACCGATGTCGAGCACCACCGTCACCGTGTCGCCGCGGCGATCGATCTCCACCGCCTCGAAGGGGCCGAACTGCACCCATTCCGGGGCGCCGTCGGGGAGCGGTCCGCGCCGCGCCGCCGTCGGATCGAGACGGATCGTCACGGTCCGCCGACCGCCACGCGGGACGCTGCCCGGCACCACCTCGGCGACGGTCGCCTCGAGGCGGCTTTCGCCGCTGGCGTTGTCCACGATCGCCCCCGTACCCGCCCGCCACAGGCCACGGTTGTTCGACGCCTCCGGAATCCCCCGGTAACCGCCGAGCACGTAGGGAAACCTCCCCGGCGTGACGTGATAGTGGTAGCCGCGATCGGGATCGGCATGCCCGTTGCAGACATCGAGCGCGGCCACCGGCGCGTCGGGGGCGAGGTCGCGGGCCATCAGTCCGTCGGCCTCGTACGGGCCGTAGATCGGGAACCCGTCGAACGCGAAACCGATGATCGGCGAATGCCGACGGCCGTCGTCGGCGAACGGGCTTTTCACGCAGGTCGGATACTTGTGGTAGTGGTACACGCCAGTCTGCTGGGGATGCCCGCAACAACTGTCGAGCCATACCTCGGAGTAGCCGGCAACGGCGTTCATTCCCCCCTGCTCGAATGGATTGAAGAACACCACACCGTTGAGGGCGGTGCCGATCGGGCCCATCGGCAATCGCGTGACGTCGGCCGCGGGTCGGGGTTCGAGCGGCAAGCGGAAGGTGAAATCCTGTACGCGGATCGTGTTGGGATTGCCGCTGTTGGGGAATATCGCCGTCGGGTGGTTGGGATAGCCTTGGCTCTTGATGACGAGAAACCCGGGCTCATGGCTGACACGCACCTCGTCGATGCCGTCGCCGTTGGAATCGCGGGTGTGATAACTGAACAGATCGACGTAGTGATCTTCGCCGTCGACGTGGTCGCGATACAGATAGACCGGCTCGTCACCCCCACCCATGACGGAGCGCACGAACCACCGGCCGCCGATCGCCACCGTGTCGACAGGCTGTTCCGTGTCGACAGGCCGTTCGGCCGCGGCGCCCACATCGGCGACGGCCATCAGCAGGATCAACAGCGCCATACCGCTCCCCGATGTCGATTGCCGCACGCCACCGCCCATGGCATCCTCCCGATGTTCAACGGCCGGCCGGCACGTGGGTTCCGCCGCTGGATCGGAAAGCACCCCTGCCTGAAACCGGCCTGACGGCAGCCGCTCACTTGGCTCCGGCGGCGGGCAATGGCTCGAGCGTGAGCGGATCGCGCAGCGGCAGATGGGTCACAGCGCCACCGAAGAATTCCTTCATGCTGGCGCGTCGTTCGAGGTCGCCGCCGGCGATCGCCTCCCAGTCACCGACCACGAGAATCGCCATCTTTTCCGGGTCGAGATGCTGGCGGGCGACGCGCTGCAGATCCTCGCGGGTGACCGCACTCACCTTGTCGCGGTACGCCTTCCAATAGCCGGGCGGTCGCTTCGTCCACTCGTCGTTGACGAACAGCCGGAGCATGCCCGGCTTGCTCTCGAACTGCCGTGGGAACGTCTCGATGGCCGCCAGCTTCGCGGTCTCGAGCTCCTCGTACGTCACCGGCTCCTCACGCACCTGCTCGACGAGATCCATGACGATCTTCGTCGCCAGTGCGACGGTGGCGTTCTTGCTCTCGAACCGCGCCTGGAACTGCCCCGGATAGTAGACCTTCGGGGCGACCGCCGAGGCGGCCGAATAGGCCAACCCCTCGTTGCTGCGCACCTGCTGCATGATGCGGCTGGTGAAACCGCTGCCGCCGAGGATGTCGTTGAGGATCGCCAGCGGGATAGCGTCGGGATCGTCACGCGTGATCGACCGCATGCCGATCAGGACCTTGCCCTGCGGGATGTCCTTGGGCACGTGGTACAGACCCGGCTTCAGGTGCGCGGTGGGCACCTCGGGATCGGGCACCGCGGGGCCGCGCTGCCAGCCCGCGAACGCGACGGCGAGTTTCGCCAACATCTCCTTCTCGTCGAAGTCCCCCGATACCGACACGATCATGTTGCCCGGATGGAAGATCCGTCGGTGCACCTCTTCCATCCGCGGACGGGTCATTGCGGCGACACTGGCCTGCGTCGGGTCACGCGACTCGAAATGGTCGTTTCCCCACAACAGCCGCCGCCATTCGCGGGAAATGATCGACGAGGCATCGTCGTTGCGCTGCTTGAGGGCCTCGATCAGACGCCCCTTCGACGTCTCCAGTCGCCCGGCGTCGAACCCGGGCCGGCGGAGCATCTCGACGAACAACCGCAGGCTGTCGTCGAACGTGCGCGACAGGCAATTCATCGTCGCGACGGTAAAGGTGTCGTTGCTGGAAAGACCGATCTCCGTGGCGAGGTAATCGAGCGTCTCGTCGAATTCGGCCGGCTTCGCCGCGGCCGTGCCCCCCTCACGCATCATCCGCGCCGTGGCGGCGACCAACCCCGGCACGTCGGCCGGATCGAGCGAGGCGCCTCCCTTGAACGTGATCGAGACGGTGACCAGGGGAAACTCGTGGGTCGGCGCCACGTAGACGACCGTTCCGTCGGGGAGCGTGCGCCGGAACTGCGCGGGATCGGGCGGGGTAAAGTCCAAGGGTGCGAACTCGATCGCCTCCGGCCGCTCGGGGAGCGCGGCGGGTGGTTGCGCGGCCGCCGACCGCGCGCCGGAAGCGATCACCGTACCGATGACGACGGGCAGAAGAAGACCGCGCATGACGTTGGTCACCTCGGGGCTCGGGACGAAGCGGGGGGAACCGGACCGACGGGCTGTTTGTCGCCCTGCCGCCGGAACACGGCGACGCTCCGATTGATCGGTTCGAAGTATGTGTTGGCGACGCGCTGGAGGTCGGCGGCGGTCACCGCTTCGTATTTGCGGGGACCGTCGTTGATCTCACGCCAGTCGAGCGTCGCTTCGGCGACGGCCAACTGCACCAGCAGCGACATGTTGTTTTCGAGCCGGCGGTAGCTGCCGGCGGCGATGCGATTTTTCACCTTGCGGAGCTCCCGCTCCGGCACGGGGTCCGCCCGCAGCAGCGCCAATTCCTCGTACCACGCCTCCTCGAGTTGCTCGGGGGTCGCGTCGCCTCGCGTCTGCGCCGACACGGCGAACAGCCCGGCGTACTTGCGCGTGTCGGATACCGCCCCGGCGTTGGCGGCGATCGACCGCCCTTCGACGAGCCCACGGTAGAGGCGACCGGTCCGCTCGTTGAGGATCTCGGCGAGCACGTCGAGCGGATAGCTGTCGACATGGCCCGAGGGCACGGTGTGATAGCGGATCTCCACCGCCGGCGGGAAATCGCCGACCGCATTCATCCGCTGCTCCGCCAACTGCGGCACCTCGAGCGTCACCACCGGCGGCGGCGTGCGGGTTCCGGGCTCGAGCCGGGAAAAGTAGCGGCGGATCGATTCCTTGGCCGCGACGGGATCGAAGTCGCCGACGACGATGCCGACGAGATTGCCGGGACGGTAGTAGACGTTCCAGTAGTCGATCGCTTGCTCGAAGGTGTAGCTGTTGAGGTCACTCGGCCAGCCGATGACCGGCCATGAATAGCCGCACGACGCCCAGAACATGCTGTCGAACTGCTCCTCGAAGCGCCCCGTGGGCGTGCTGTCGGTGCGCAGCCGCCGCTCCTCGTGCACCACGTCGCGTTCCGAATAAAACTCGCGGAACACACTGTCGTGGAGCCGGTCGCTCTCCATCCACGCCCACAACTCGAGTTTGTTCGAGGGCACCGTGATGAAGTAGCAGGTCAGGTCGTAGCTGGTGAACGCGTTCATCCCGCTGCCGCCCGCCTTGGTGTAAACCTGGTCGAACTCGTCCTTGACGATCGTCGCCGCCTCGACGCCGCCGTCGCCACGGCCCTGCTGGGCCTTGATGAGCGCGTCAAGACGCCCGCGGAGCACGCGCAAATCCTGGGTGTCGTTGGCGGGATTCCACGGATCGTCGATCTCGCCGCGGAAGTACCGGTCGTATTGCCGGGTCCACACCAGACGATTGATCTCGTCGCGGATGTCCTGCTGCTGGCGCCGGTAGTCGGCGTCACGGCGGGCGTCGCGGGTGCCGATCGTATCGGTGCCCTTGAACATCATGTGCTCGAAGAAGTGGCTGATCCCGGTGATCCCGGGCCGCTCGTCGACGCTCCCCACCTTGGCCACCCACCCGGCGCTCACGACGTTGGGCTGGTCGGACCGCGGCACGAGCAGAAACTGCATCCCGTTGGGGAGCGAGAACTCCTCCACCTCCACCTGCTGGGCGAAGCCGGTGGCACAGGCGGCCACGAGGACGGCGCCGAGGATGGCGCGGAGCGGGGCGGGGCGGGGCATGCGGGCGGTTCTCCGGGGGACTCCTGCGTGGTTATACCGCTAGCCGACCCCGAGCGCCCATTGCACGAGCGTGAGCACGATCTCGAACACGATCAGCGCGACGATCGCCCACTCCACCCGCAGGGCCCGCCTGTGCTGCATGAGGTCGAGCGCCGTCTTGGCCGTGCGCGAGAGGAGGGCGAGTTTGCCGTGCAGGGCCGCGGCCCGCTCCCGGATCTCAAACTCGTCGCGTAGCCGGGCCCAGAGCCGCTCGAGCTCGGGATGGTCCCAGAGCAGCTCCGGGGAATCGTCGACCCGCGCCCCGGCCACCACGCGGTGCTCGGCGAGGAGGGCGCCGCCGAGGTGCTGGAGCAGCTCGCGGCCGGCCCGGCTGCCGCGGCCCCAGTGGTCGAGGT
>JBJSXB010000154.1:0-2957 GCA_046086245.1 Planctomycetaceae bacterium
CCACCCGAGCAGCGCCGGCACCGCATCGGGGCGGGCGAATTCCGACATGTCGAGGCGCACGAGCCGGTTGGCGTCTCCGAAGATGAACTCGGCGAGCGTTCGCGCCAGTTCGGTCTTGCCCACGCCGGTCGGCCCGACGAACAGCAGCACCCCCGCCGGCCGCGCCGGATCGGTGAGCCCCGCCTTGATCGTGGCGACGAGGTCGACGACCGTGTCGAGTGCCCGCCGTTGGCCGACGATCCGGGTTTCGAAGAAGCTTCGCACGTCGGTCATCGCCAGCGGCATGGAGTCGTCGAGCATCACGCGCGGAGCCCCGGTGAGGCGCACGAGTGCCTCGATCACCGCTGTCGCCGGGATCGGCACCTCGGTCGCGGCCGCGTCTTCACGGCGTGCCGCCGCCACGAGCCCGACCACGGCGTCCTCCTCGAGCACCCCGTCGACGAGGCGCGCGGCGCCCGCTGGTGGGCTGAGCGCGGGAAAGAACGCCTGGCCGAGTTGCGTGGCCCTCTCGATGGCACCCGGCTGCCAGGCGAGCGCGACTCCCTCGGGCACGCGCGCCCGCGTCCGACGGCGCTCCGCGATCGCGGCCACGACGCGGGCGACGGCGTCGGCGGGCAGCGGCTCGAGCCGGATGGCGTCGAAGAGCCGCGCGAGCCGTGCATGCCGCGAGAACCCCGCTTCGAACGCCTCCGGACTTGACTCGCCGAAGACGATCAATCGGCCCTGCTCGATCGCGCTGGCCATGAAGTCGAGCACGCTGGTGTCGCCACCCGTCGATCGCCCTGTCTTCAGCCCCTGCACGAGGTCGGTCATCCAGATCGCCACCCGGCGGCGTCGCTCGGCCGCCCGGAGCAGGTTCTCGACGTGGCTCTGCCATTGGCCGAGGTATTGCTTTCCGGCGATCAGCCCGTCGGCCGAGGTCTGGACCACGCGCCACGCCGCGTCGGCGGGGAGCACGACGAGGTGCTGGATCGCGGCGCGGAGCAGCGCCGTCTTGCCCACTCCGGAGCGGCCGACGACCACGAACGAGCGGCCCGTCGATTCGATCTGCCGCCGGATGCGCGTCACCACGTCGTCGCGCTCGAAGATGTCGTCGACCTGGTGTCGTCCGCACCACACCTCGCCGAACGGGCGAAGCGCCACCGTGCGGCGATCGTCGCGCCGGGCCGCCGCGTCGGGGGACTTGGCGCCCCGCGCCGCGGCTTTTCTCCGCTCGTCGTCGCTCATCGCTCTATCGTTCCCCGGCCTGAGCGCGTACCGGCGCCCCGCGGGATCGTCCCGCGGCAAAGTGGGTAGTCTATCGACGGGCGGTGCAGACGGATCGGCCGACAGGCGACCCCCGCCGCGCGAGGAGGGCCGGCCCGATGCGTAGCGATCGCCTGCTGGTGGTGTGGGGCGTGTTCGTGGTCGCCGGTGCCGCGGCCGCGCAGGAGGCAGACCGATCGCGGGTGCCGGAGGCGGCGACGGCCGAGGCGTGGCGCTCCCTCGTTCCCGACATCCGCCGGCGGATGGAGCTGGTGATGGGGGCACTCCCCGGCCCCGAGAAGCGCGTCCCCCTCGACGTCGAGGTCGTCGCCGAGGAGCGCACCGAACGCTACCTGCGCCGCAAGCTCCGCTACACGCCCGAGCCGGGGGACCGCGTGCCGGCGTGGCTGCTGGTCCCCCACGGGGCGTCGCGCGCCGCGCCCGCCGCCGCGGTCCTCTGCCTCCACCAGACCAACTCGGTCGGCAAGGATGAGCCGGCCGGCCTCGGCGGCCTGCCCAACCTCCACTACGCCCACGATCTCGCCGAGCGCGGCTTCGTCTGCATCGTCCCTGACTATCCGTCGTTCGGCGAGTATCGCTACGACTTCGGCTCCCCTGCCCACTCCCACGCCAGCGGCAGCATCAAGGCGGTCTGGAACAACCTCCGCGCCGTCGATCTCGTCGCGGGGCTGCCGGAGGTCGATCCGGCGCGGATCGGCGTCATCGGCCATTCGCTCGGCGGCCACAACGCGCTGTTCACGGCCGCCTTCGACGAGCGGATCGTGGCGGTGGTCACGAGCTGCGGGTTCACCCCGTTTCCCGACTACTACGGCGGCGCGGTCAAGGGTTGGACGAGCGACCGCTACATGCCGCGGATCCGCGACACCTACGGCCTCGACGCGGCGCGGATCCCGTTCGACTTTCCCGAGCTGATCGCCGGGCTCGCCCCGCGGGCGCTGTTCTCCAATTCGCCCGTCGGCGACGACAACTTCGCCGTCGGCGGCGTCGGCCGGGCGTTTGCCGAGGCGCTGCCGGTGCACCGGCTGTTCGACGGCCAGCCGGGGGTGGCGCCGGTGGCCGAGCGGCTCGTGCTCGAGACGCCGACCTGCGGCCACGACTTCCCCCCGGAGGTCCGCCGCCGCGCCTACGAGTGGCTCGGGCTTCGCCTCGCGCCGCGCTCCGCTCCCCCGGACCGAGCCCATGAGGAGCCCTGACCCTCCGAATCACTGCGGAAGAACGGGTCAGTGGACATTTTCCGACAGTCCGTGGATCCTCTTGGCCCACCCGGCCCGCGGTCCGCGGGAGAATCCCACCGTCCCGGCCGGTTCATCGCCCACCTTCGAGGAACGTATCACCATGCCCTGCAGCTCCCCCTCCGCTGTCCTTGTCCTGGCAACGCTGCTCACCGTCGCCGCCCGGCTCCCGGCGTGGGCCGACGAGGCCGGCTCCGGCACGGCCGCCCCCTCGCACGCCGAGGCCGACTCTGCCGAGCACCTCAAGCTGCTCGTCCGGCCGCTCACCAAGGAGGAGCTCGAGGAGGCCGCCGGCGTATGGCGCGACCGTCTCAAGCAGAAGGTCGCCGAGATCAGCGCCCTCAGTCTGTCCAACAAGCAGGCCAACGCCGAAGCCGCCGAAGCCGCAAAGGAGACCCCGTCGGAGGCCGCCGAGGTGCGCGAGAAAGTGCAGGAGACGGTCCAGGAGGATGCCGTGAC
>JBJSXB010000155.1:0-3308 GCA_046086245.1 Planctomycetaceae bacterium
GTCCAACATCGCGATGCGCCTCGGGCGCGAGGTCGCCTGGGATCCCGTCGCCCGGCAGATCGTCGGCGATCCGCAGGCCAACGCCTTCCTTTCCCGCGAAAGCCGCAAGGGCTTCACGATCGAGGGTGCGTGACGGCCGACAACGCCATGCCATGCGTCGCGTGAGTCCGCTCCGGCTTGGATGTGATGCCGACCGCCGCTAGAGTCGCTCGGATGGACCTCCCCACGTGTCGCCCCGCCGTGTTCCGGGCCGCCCCGGCCCGTGTCGTCGCGGCGGCGCTGCTCGTCGGCCTCGCCCTCGGCCCACCCAGCCCCGCCGACGACGGCGGACTCACCGTCGGCGACCTGGCACCCTCCACCGTCACCGACCGCGGGCGCGAACCGCCGGAGGTCGTGTCGCTCCAGCGCGGCGTCGTCCATGTGGTGACGTTTTTCGACACGCGCAGCGATCCCTGCCGGGCGGCGTTGCCGCAGCTCGCCGACCTCGCCAAGCGGTTCCGCCGCGACGCCCGCTTCCTCGGGATCGTCGACCAGTCAGCCGAGCCAGCCGACATGACGCCACTCGAGGAGGCGTTCGGCGGGGTGCGGACATTCCGGGTGCTGTTCGACCTCCGCACCGGCACCGCTCCCCGGCCGCGCGACGGCACCGCGGAGGGTGACGCCTGGCGCGTGTGGATGGATGGCGTGGGCGTGCACGGCAGCCCGCTGGCGTTCGTGGTCGCGGAAGACGGCCGGGTGGCCTGGGTGGGGAATCCCCTCGACGGCCTCGACGATGTGCTGACACGGATCGTGGCCGGACACTTCGACCCCGTCGCCGCCGCGGCCGCCCAGCGTCGCGTCCGCCTGCTCGAGGAGCGCTCCCGCACAGCCATCGAACTGGGCCGGTGGGACGATGCCCTGTCGATCATCGACGAGATGGTGGACCTCCAGCCGGGGCTCGCGGGGCGCGCGGCGACGATGAAGGTCGAAATCGTGTTGTTCCAGAAGGGTGATCTCGACGCCGGCCGCGCTGCGGCGGCCGCGCTCCTCGACGGCCCGGCGGCCGACGACGCCGAGTCGCTCAACGACATCGCGCAACGACTCCTCGATCTGCCCGATCCGTCGTTGCAGGTGATCACGACGGCCGCCGCACTCGCCGAGCGCGCCGTCGCCCTGTTCGACGACGCGAACCCGTGGTGCCTCGACACGCTGGCACGGGCGCGTTTCCTCGGCGGCGACCGGGCGGAGGCGGTCGCGCTGCAGGCGAAGGCGGTGGCGCTGATCGACGAGGCGGGCGGCCGGCGGGATCGCCGCGCGATGCGTCTTCGGTTGCGCGACTATCGCGCGGCACTCGCCGAGGAACGCATCCCATGAGCGCCCCGCGGTCGGTGCCGGAAGGCGGTCGGACCGCCGGGCGCCCTGGGCGGGCTCGGCTCGCCGCATGGCTGTTGGCTCTCGGCGCGGCGGCCGGCGCACCGGCCGCCGCCCAGACGGCACTGCCCCGAGAGCTGCTCGACGCCGAGGCACGCAGCGTCGCCGCCGCGGCACGGATGCTTTCCGCCACGGTCGGACTCGGCAGCATCGACGGACCATCGGTCGCCAGCGGTGTCGCCAGCGGCGTGATCGTCTCCCTCGACGGCCTGATCCTCACCGTCGCGCACGCGATCGAGTCGTTCGAGGGAGACGTGGCGGTGCTCCTTCCCGACGGGCGGATGACTCGGGCCCGGCGGTTGGGCTCCGACGCCGCCGTCGATGCCGGCATGCTGCGGCTGGTGGAGCCGGGTCCCTGGCCGTTCGTGGAGCCGGGTGATTCCACGGTGCTCGAGGTCGGGGCCTGGTGCCTGGCCGCCGGGCACTCCGACGGCATCGTCGCCGACCGCGCGGCACCGGTGAGGCTCGGCCGTCTCCGCGGCGTACTGCGCGACGGTCGTTTCCAGCGCATCGGGCTGGTGAGCGACGCCACGCTGCAGCCGGGCGACTCGGGCGGTCCGCTGGTCGATCTCGACGGCCGGCTGGTGGGGATCGGCATGAGCATCAGCACCGACCGGCGCGACAACTTCAGCGTGCCGATCGAGGTCTTCAAGTGCCGTTGGGACGCCCTCGTGGCGGGAGCGGTCGTTCCCGGGGAATCGGCCGAGCCGACGATGGATTCGGATCTCCGCGAGGAGAGCCTCTCCCATCCGTCGGTGCGCGACCGCTTCGCCGCCAGCGTCGCCAGCGCCCGCGAGTCGGTCGTGGAACTGCTCGACGACGACCGCCGCATCGCCCTCGGGGTGGTGGTGCGCGACGACGGCTGGATCCTGACCAAGGCGAGCGCACTGCGCGACGCGACGCGTTGTCGGGTCGGCGGCCGGTCGCTCGCGTTCCGGATCGTCGCCACCGACGAGGCCAGCGACGTGGCGGTGCTGCGCGTCGAAGCCGACGGACTGGTGCCGATGGCGTGGTCGGAGGTCGACCCGGCGGTGGGCCGCTGGCTGGTGACGCCGGGCCCCACGGGGCGGCCGATGGCGGTGGGCACGGTGAGCGTGGCCACCCGACCGATTCCCGCGCGGCAGCGCTCCGTGGGTGACGACGACGAGGCGCCAGCGCTCGGCATCACGCTCGACGAGGTTCCCGCCGTCACCGGCACGATCCTGCGCCGCGTCAGCCCGTCGGGCCCGGCCCGAGCCGCCGGGCTGCGGCGCGGCGACCGGATCGTCGCCCTCGACGGCCTCCCCACGCTCACCGCCGACGCGCTGGCGGAGCGGATCCGAGCCGCCGCGGTGGGCGACACGGTCGTGATCACCTACCAACGCGACGGCCTGTGGCGCGAGACCGAGGCGACGCTCGTGACGATGGCCGAGGCGCAGTCGGACCGGCCGCGCCGCGCCGATCTGGCGTTCAGCGGTCCGGTGAGCCGACGGCGGCAGGGTTTCCCACACGCCTTCACCCACGACTCCGTGATCCCTCCCCAGGCCTGCGGAGGGGTCGTCGTCGGGCTCGACGGCCGCGCTTTGGGCCTCACGATCGCACGCGTCGACCGCACGACCAGCTACGCGATCCCGGCGGCCGAAGTCGGCAGGCTGATCGCCCGTCTGGTGCCGCCGCGTCGCTCGTAGCAGCCCGTGGCCAAAGTCCATCCATGGCCTTTGGCCACTCGAAAAGCTGCGCTTTTCACCGGAGTTGCACTCCCTGCACCTCAGCCCTTAGGTGCGGCAGGCTGTGTGTCCACAGCCTGCTAGCAGCCCGTGGCCAAAGTCCATCCATGGCCTTTGGCCACTCGAAAAGCTTCGCTTTTCACGGGAGTTGCACTCCCGGCACCTCATCCCTGAGGTGCGGCAGGCTGTTTG
>JBJSXB010000156.1:0-5205 GCA_046086245.1 Planctomycetaceae bacterium
AAAAATAGAAGATCTATCAATGGCTGCTTCGGCCTCGCCGACGGCTACGCCTACACGCTCGAGGAGTTGGGGACGATCTTCAGCGTGACGCGCGAACGCGTGCGGCAGATCGAGGCCAAGGCGGTGGAGAAGCTGCGGCACCCCGGGCTGCAGGGATCGCTCGCCGGCTTCGTCAGCGACGCGGCGCTGGAGCGACTGGCGAAATTGCCAACTGCCGCCCTCGGCGATCAAGCGAGCCCGGTTCGGCCGCGCGATCTTCCCGGTCGGCCGGTGCCCCCCGTTCGGGCCGTGGAGGCGGACGACGTCGACCTGGTGGGCAGCTGCGCGGCGGCCGAGCCGGCCTACTCCTGAGCGGAAACCGCCCTCACGCGGACTTCGCCTCGTCGAGCAATTGCTGGAGACGGGCCTTCGGCTGCAGGCCCATGATCTGGTGCACCGGTTGGCCACCCTTGAAAATCATCAGCGTCGGAATGCTGGCGACCTTGTAGTCCATCGCCACTTGTTGGTTGTCGTCGACGTTGACCTTGCCCACCTTGACCCCGTGGTTCTCGGCGGCGAGTTCCTCGATCACTGGCCCGATCGCCCGGCACGGTCCACACCACGGCGCCCAGAAATCGACCAGGACCGGGACATCCGCGTCGAGGACCTCGCGCTGGAAGTTGGCATCGGTGAACTCGAGGGCGTGCTGACCCATCGCGGCGGACTCCTGGAGGAAACGGCCGTCGCTGACACGACGACCCGGTCGATCGCTCGAATCTAACGGTGCCGTCCCCGGCGGGGCAAGCGGCGGGCAGCGGCGCGTGTTTCCCGCGGACGGTTGCCCCGGGGTGCGGGCGACGCAGAAGATGATCGCCGGTGACCGGGAACGCCGGTGATGGAGGGGGACCGCGGATGGCTGCCGAGCGGCATCGCATCAATCTCTCGAGTGCCTGGGAGCCTCCCGGCGGCGTGCCGGCATCGCCGTGGACGAGGCACTTCGGCCTTCCCGGTGGGCTCGCCCCCGACCGGCCGACCGCGCGGGTCTGGCTGTGTTTCGGCGCGACACCCGCGGCGGTGATCCTCAATGGAGTGGTGCTCGACGGCGTGCCGCTCGAGCCGCAGGCTGCCGGAGCAGCATCATCGGGCGGGCGCGTTGCCGATGGCGATCCGGCCCCGCGCGGCCGGCGCTACGACGTCACTTCCCAGCTGCGCCGCCGGAACGAGTTGCAACTGACGCCGGCCGTGCAGGCCGTCCCCGCCGGGCGCGGGCGCTGCGATCTCCCGGACTCGCTCGGGCCGGTATGGATCGAGATCGTCTCGGCGGCAGTCGGCGGCACTGCTTGACACCCGACGGCGCGGATCGCTACCACCAACGCTTGCATGGTCGTCGGCCGCGCGCCGCGGCCGATTCCCCCCGGAGAACATGGCATGTCGGTGATCCGTGTCGGCAGCAATACGAAGTACGCCGAAGGTTGGGCGTCGGTGTTCGGCAAGGGCGGTGCCAAGGGGAAGGGGAAGGCGAAAAAGGCCGTCGCCAAGAAGAAAGCCGCAAGCGCGAAGCGGACGAAGGCTGGCAGCCGGAAGAAGTGAGATTCCCTCCGGCGGCGACCGGTGCTGGGCCGATCCGGCGATCGGGCCGTGAGCGTGTGCCGTGGTCCACACCGAGAGGCCACACCGAGAGGCCGCGTCGAGGCGACGTCGTGCGATGTGTGACGGAGACGGGATCTCCGGCAAAAGCCGATCCGGACGCCGAATGGTGGCCCGCCGGCAGTGGCCCGCCGCGATTAGCCAGCCGCGATTAGCCGGCCGTGAGTAGCCGGCCGTCAGTGGCCGGCCGATCCGCCCAACGCCGCCGCGCGCTCCGCCGCTGCGACGACGGCGTCGATGAGCGCGCCCCGCAGCGCACGCTGTTCGAGGATCGCCAAGCCGGCGATCGTCGTGCCGCCGGGGCTGGCCACGCGGTCGCGGATCACCGCCGGATGGTCCCCCGTGTGTTCGATCAACGCGCCTGTGCCCGCGACGGTTCGCACCGCCAACGACCGCGCCAAAGCGCGCGGCAACCCCGCCTTCACCCCGCCGTCGGCCAGCGCCTCGATGACCAAGGCCACGAATCCCGGACCCGAGCCCGACAGACCGGTGACCGCGTCGATGAGGTGCTCCTCGACGTCGTGCACGCTTCCGACCGTGGCCATGAGGCGGCGCACCTCCGCGGCGGCGGCGTCGGTGACGGCGGTCGTGCGGGCGCAGGCGGAGGCTCCCTGGCCGACCAGGCAGGGGGTGTTGGGCATCACGCGGACGATGCGGTCGGTGCCCAGCCAGCCGGCGAGCGTCCCGGTGGGAACGCCCGCTACGATCGAGACCACCGTCGTGCCCGGACCCAGTGCCCCGGCACAGGCCCGGCATGCGTCGGCCGCCTGCTGCGGTTTGACGGCGATGAACACCATCTGCGTGCCGGCCACCGCGGCGGCCGGAGAATCGGCGAACCGGACTCCCGGAACCCGGGCCGCGAACCGCGCGCAGGCGCTGGGCAGCGGATCGTGCACCACGATGTCGGGCCCGGTCAGCAGCCCCGCCCGGCAGAAGCCTTCCGCGAGGGCCAGCGCCATCTGTCCACCACCGACCAGCGCGATCGGATCGGCCCGCCGCGGCGGCCCGTCGGCGCTCATCGGGCCGCTCCCGCCGGCGCTGTGGCCGATGCCCGGGGGGCCTCGACGGCGGGCAGATCACGATCGATGGCCTCGTTCTCGGGCCGCGCGACCCACAGTTGGCTGGCGCCTCCCCGGCCGGCAGCCCCCGGGCCGGCCGGCTCGTCGCGGCTCGCCGTCCACATCAGCAGACCCGCGTCGGGCGAGAACGCCGGCAGGACGTCGGCGCCCTCGTGGTCGGTGAGTCGCAGCGGCGCCCCCACGCGGAGCGGTCCGACGTCGGGGGCCTCGTAGCGCGCGATCCAGAGGTCGTAGTTGGGGCGCCGCATGGGGTCCGAGTGATCCGCGCCGGTCCAGATCAGCCACGGTCGCGTCGGGTGCCAGTACGGCGCCCAGTGGACCCCCTGCCCCGCGGTGATCGCCACGTCGTCGCTGCCATCGGCCCGCATCACGTGGATCTGCAGCATGTCCTTCTCGAGGCGATCGGTCCGATAGCAGATCCACTTCCCGTCGGGGGAGAAGAAGGGGCCGCCGTCGTACCCCGGCGCGTCGGTCAATTGCCGCAGGCCGCCGCCGTCGGCGTTCATCACGTAGATGTCGGGGTCACCGTCGCGGTCGCTCACGAAGACGATCGACCGGCCGTCAGGTGCCGTCGAACACTCGGCGTCGTAGCCGGGCGCGTCGGTGAGGCGGACGATCCGGCCGCCGTCGGCATCGACGGTGAAGATGTCGGAGAACGGGTCGAAGTCCCATTGGTAGCGACGCCGCCGCCCGGTGCGGGCATCCTCCGCCGCCTGGCGTCGCGCGGACTCCTCGGTGGCGTCGAGCGCAGGGTCGAGGTGGCTGGAGGCGAACAGCAGGCGTCGGCCGTCGGGAAAGAACCAACTGCAGGTGGTGCGGCCGCGGCCAGTGCTCACGCGCAGCGCGTGCGCCGGACGGGGTGACGCGGCGTCGAACGGCTGCACGTAGATCTGATAGAAGGGATAGCCGTCGGGGACACCCTGGTAGCAGATCGACCGCATGTCGGGCGAAAAGTATCCCTCGCCGGCCTTCGTGAGCCCCTCCGTGACCCGAACCGGCGGGGAGAAGTAGCGGCTCTCGAGGGTCGATCGCGGCGCTCCGACCGAGCCGGTGTCCGCGGCCACTGCGACCGGCTGGGCCCTTCCGACCGGCTGGAGGAGAGCGAGGCACACGCCGATCGCCGCCGCGACGCGGCGCGATCGGCGGCGGAAGCGCACGGATGCTCCTGGGACCGGGGCTACTGGGACCACCGGTGCGGGCGACGATCCACCCGCCGGGAAAGCGACGCGCAGGTTGTCGGAATGATGCATGGAGCGGAGTATACCGCAGCGGAGCCGACGGGCCGGCGGTGGTCGACCGGACGCAGTGGCACCGCGGGGGGAGCGGCCTGCCGATGAAGATCTACACGAAGACCGGTGACGCCGGGGAGACCGGACTGTTCGGCGGGCCCCGGGTGCGGAAGGACCACACGCGCATCGAGGCCTTCGGCACCGTGGACGAACTCAACAGCCACCTCGGTCTGATCCGCACGCTTCCGTCCGCCGCGCCGTTCGATCCACTCCTCCGGCGCGTCCAGGGGGAGTTGTTCGATCTCGGCGCCCAGCTCGCCACGCCCGGTGCCGCAGTGGAACGGATCGGACCCAAGCACGTGGACGCGCTCGAGCGGGCGATCGACACGCACGAAGAGCGGCTCGAGCCGCTGTCGTCGTTCATCCTTCCCACCGGCACGCCGTTGGCGGCGGCGATCCACGTTGCCCGCACGGTCTGCCGCCGCGCCGAGCGCAGGGTGGTCAAACTCGCGGCCGAGCCGGGCACGTCGATCCCCGCCAACGCGATCGAATACCTCAATCGGCTCGGTGATTTGTTGTTCGTGCTGGCGCGCTTCGCCAACCATGCGGCGGGCGTGCCGGACGATCCATGGCATCCCGCTCCTCCGGGCGCCGGCTGACGACACCCGGCCACGCGACGACGTGAACGATCCACCCGATGGCGCTTCGCGGGCGGCACCCCAGGCGGATGGCTCGCGATTCCAACCCGGTGTCGAGGAAGCCGCGGACGCGGTGCGGGGCTGGCGCGCGGGAATGGCGAGGCAGCGCGCCGAACCTTGCCCCGCCGGCGCCGTGGCCGGGCTGGCGGCCGAGCGGCTCGATGCGGTCGTCCTCGGCCTGTGGCGGCGCGTGCTCGCCACGACGGCCTCCGGTCTCGACGGCCACGCGACGCTGGTGGCGCTCGGAGGATACGGCCGGCGCGAGATCGCCCCCTATTCCGATGTCGACCTGCTCATTCTCCACGACCGTGATGCGCCCCCGGCCCTCGTGCCGGCGGTCAGGGGACTCGTGCAGGGGTTGTTCGATGCCGGCCTGCAGGTGGGCCAGAGCGTGCGCTCGCTGCGCGAGGCGCGGCGCCTCGCCGCGGCCGACGCCACGATCCTCACCGCGGCCCTCGACGGCCGGGTGATCGGCGGACCGCCGGAGCGGTTTCTCCGCCTGCGCGCCGGGCTGGCGGCGGCGGCGCGGTGCGCGCCGAGCCGCTACGGGAGAATGATCGTAGCGGCGCGCGA
>JBJSXB010000157.1:0-7638 GCA_046086245.1 Planctomycetaceae bacterium
ACGACGAGCGTCTTGCTCGATCCGTCGAGCATCCCCTGGAAACCGACTCGACTGTTGCGAAAGAACACGCCATCACCCGCGGACGGCGCCTCATCCACCTCGCCGGTGCCGAAGACACCGATGTAATTCGACTTTCCGAGGTCGCACAGCGACGCATGGGGAGGGCCGTCGACCGGCTCGGCCGGATGATCGGAGTCCTCCTCGTGATCGTGGGCGTCATGGTCGTCGTCGGCGGCGGCGATCGAAAACACGCCCTCACCGGCCGCAGACGGGCCGGGAATGTCCGACGCGCAGAGGAACACCGACACCACGGCGCGCCGTTCCGCGGCGTGCACCGCCGGGTTCAGCGGGTTGAAGATCGGAAAGCGGCGGTCGATCCGGTCGAAAAGCGACGTCGCCTCGACTTGCGGAAGCAACTCGCTCGCCCAACCCCAACCGGGCAGGTCGTCGTCGGCCTCGGCAGGGTGGTGGCCCGAGACCACGCCCGCCCAACCCGCCGGGAAACGCTGCTTGTGGTCGTGGTAATGGTGCAGTGCGATACCGATCTGGTGGAGGTTGTTGCGGCACTGTGTGGCCCGGGAGGCCTCGCGAGCGCTCTGCACGGCCGGGAGAAGCAGGCCCACGAGCGTGCCGACGATCGCGATCACCACCAACAACTCGACGAGGGTGAAACCCCCGGGAGCACCTCGCGAGCCACCGCGAGCGGTCCGGCAATCCAAACGGGCGACGGGCGTGAAGAACGTCATGGCCGAGCCTCCGAGCGGACTGATTCGATCGATGGGATGGCCGCTGATAAATGCTTCAGGGCGGGATGGTGGATCAAACCGCAACGTCCGGGGGGGGCCCACGGGTCACACGCCCATACGCCTGAATGCACGACGCGGTTCGTCCAAGTGAGATGCTAATGCAATCGATTTGCCAATGTCAACGAGTCGCATCTAAACCCGCGCCAGACCGTCCCATCTTGGGATGATTGGTGACGGACTCGAAAGCCTGGAACGTGATTGTTCCAGGCCGTTGTTCGCAGGTACAGTTGTGTTCATGGCGTCGATCCTGGCTCGCGTTTTAGTCGGTGCGACCTGTTTTTCAGCCTTTCTGGCCCCTTGGCCGAACGGGTTGAAAGGGGACTCCACCGATGAGATACCGTCGGCGGCCGTGCACCGAACCCCCTCCTGCGAGGGTGTTTTCGTCGACGATGCCGACGAGCGTGGCGAGGGGGAGGAACGCGAGGACGAGCACCAGTGGCTCGTGATCCTCGCTGCCGATCGGGCGGCGATCGGCGCACGGCGGCCCCCGACGGAACGCGAAGGGGGACCAGAGCGTCCGGGACGTCAACCGGCCCCCTCCCCCGCGTCGATCCGCGGGCCGCCGCGCGCCCGCTGACACCGGTCCGTTCAGTCCTCCCGGCGCGCGGACACCGTGCCCCGGGGGTCGTGCGGCACGGTGCGCTCCCCCCTCCGGGCCGCGCCGGCAGCCCTGCGGATGCGTTTTCGTTCCCCCGCGTTCCCGCCTCAATGGGGGCCCGAGCGCGCGCGGTGACGAAGCCGATCGATTCGACCCCCTTGGTCTTCTCGCATGCACGCCATCCCCGACCGCCGCGAGGCGTTGCGGCGGCACCTCGCCGACGCCGCGCGCACGCTGCCCCCCCAGGGACCGATCGGCGTGTTCGTGGCCCAGAACGCCCTGCTGGGCTTCGAAGACCGGCCCTTCGAGGAAGCGGTGATCGAGGCGGCACGACTCTTCCAGGCGGAGCCGTTCCTCCCCGAGTCGCAATACCGCGAAGCGCTCGCCGCCGGGCGCATCCGTATCGCCGACCTCGAAGCAACGCTCGACGCCGACGCCGCGTTCGACGGCGCGACGCTGCTTGCCGGCGGGCGGATCACCGCCCGGCGACTGTGCCTGGCGCTCCTCCTCGATCCGGTGCGCCTCGAAGACGACGCTGCGGTGCGCTGGACGCTCACCGAGAGCGATCTCGTGCAGCGCGAGATGGAGAGCGGTTTGTGGCCGGCCTGCCTGGAGGCGGTGGCGCTCACGCGACCGTCGATCCTCCGCGCGCTCCCCCCGGTGCGCCACCGGGATTTGATCCTTGCCCTCCATCCCCACACCGACACCGACGAACTGGTCAACCCGCTCCTCATCCGCTGCTGCGCGGCGTTCCTCGACCAAGGGGTGGCGGCATGGCCGATGCCACACCGCACCCGGGGGCTGTTGGCCGCGGTGGCGCACGTCTACGGCGACAGCGTCGGGCCGACGGCCGCCTGGTGCCGGCGGCTGCCGGAGGCGCTCGCGGCGCTCGCCGACCGCGACGCGCTCGACGTGGCGGCCGCGGAGATCGACCGGCTCGGCGTGCCGGCGGCGCGGCACGCCGAATTGGTGCGCGCGTCGCTGGTGCCGCTGCGCGGCTGGGCGGGGATGATCCAGCAGCTCGAATCACGGCCCGACCGCTTTCCGGTCGAACGGGTGCCCGCGCGGTTGGAGGATTTCCTCGCCCTCCGGCTGCTCCTCGACCGGGTCGCGGTCGAGTGGCTCGCGCCGCGGCTCGGCCACGCCGACGATCCGGCCGGCCTGTGGACCGAACTGTGCGATCGCCACCCACCGCGGCGCGGGCCCGGCAGCCTCGCACGGGCACTGCTCCTTTGCCAGGTATCGCGGCTGACGGGGCTCCGCGCCGCCGATATCCGCAGCCTCGACGAGAACGACTTGCTCCGGCTGGAGGGGGCGATCGCCGCGTTCGACGGCACGGCCCGACGACGGATCTTTCATCGCGCCTACGAGCGGCGCCACCGCATCGAGACCCTCGACGGGCTCGCGGTCCACGCGGCCGTCGCCGCGCCGCCGACGTCACGGCGCCCCGCGCTGCAGGTGATCACATGCATGGACGACCGCTGCGAATCGCTGCGCCGCCACCTCGAGGAGCAGGGCCCGGCGATCGAGACCTTCGGCACCGCGGGGTTCTTCGCCGTGCCGATGTACTTCCGCGGCATCGACGATTGGCACGCGACGCCGCTGTGCCCAATCGTCATGCGGCCGGCGCACACCGTCGTCGAGGAGCCGGCCGACGGGGCGCTGCGGAGCCATCGTCTCCGGCAACGGCTCCGCCGGGGCGTCGGCCGGCTGCAGGACGGTCTGACCAGCGGTAGCCGGACGCTGGTCCGCGGCGGCCTCCTCGCGGCGGTGATCGGGCCGCTGGCGGCGGTGCCGCTGGTGGCCCGGGTGGTGTTCCCCCGCTTCACGTCGCGCCTGCGCCGCCGCGCCGACGCTCTCATGCGGCGCCGCGTGCCCACGCGGGTGACGATCGAACGGCACGGGTCGACGCCGCTGGCCGACGGCACCGTCGCCGGATTCGAGGTCGCCGAAATGGCGGCCATCGTCAGGCGCGTGCTCGACGACATCGGGCTCACGTCACGCTTCGCGCGCCTCGTGGCGGTCATCGGCCACGGCTCGACGAGCCTCAACAATCCCCACGAGAGCGCCTACGACTGCGGTGCCTGCGGGGGCGGCCGCGGCGGCCCCAACGCCCGGGTATTTGCCCTGATGGCCAACGACCCGCGCGTCCGCGCCCGGCTGAAGGACGCGGGCGTGCCGATCCCGGACGACACGCGCTTCGTCGGCGGGATGCAGGACACCTGCTCCGACGCCTGCGAGTTCTTCGACACCGAGCACCTTCCCACCGGTCACGCCGCCGACTTGGCCCACCTCCGCGGGGCGCTCGACGCGGCGCGCACGCTCGATGCCCACGAGCGTTGCCGCCGGTTCGGATCGGCCCCGCTCTCGATCCGGCCGGCCGACGCCCTCCGCCACGTCGAAGCCCGGGCCGGCGACCTGGCACAGGTGCGGCCCGAATACGGCCACGCCACCAATGCCGTCTGCATCGTCGGCCGGCGCTGGCGGACCCGCGGGCTGTTTCTCGACCGTCGCGCGTTCTTGGTCTCGTACGACCCCGACCACGACGCCGACGGCGCGATCCTCGCGCGCACACTGGCGGCAGTCGGACCGGTGGGATCGGGCATCAATCTCGCCTACCTGTTCTCTCGCGTCGATCCACGCCGCTACGGCTGCGGCACGAAACTACCGCACAACATCACCGGATTGATCGGCGTGATGGACGGCCAGTGCGGCGACCTGCGCACCGGCCTCCCCTGGCAGACGGTCGAGATCCACGAACCGGTCCGCCTCCTGATGGTGATCGACGCTCCCGTGGAGCGGCTCCTCGCCGCCGCCGCCGCCACCCCGGCGGTGCGCCGCCTCGTGGAGAACCGCTGGGTCTCGGTGGCGGCCTGGGATCCGCACGGCGAAAGCCTCGCGTGGCTCGACGGCGATCGTTTCGTCGCCCACCGGCCGGAGGGCCGTTCCCTGCCACGCGTGCGCCGATCGGCCGAGTGGTACGCCGGCCGGCGCGGCAATCTCCCTCCCGCCGTGGTCACCGCCGCACTCACCGGCGAGCGCACCGCGGTCACGCCCGAGGCGACGCCATGAGCGACGACCGGTTCCTCTCGACGCTCGTGCTCCTCCAAGTGGCCGTGCCGGCGCTCACGCTCGCCGCCATCGGCCTGCCAGCGGTCGTCGGGGTGCGGCAGGGGGAGCGGAGCGTGACGCGCCTCGTCGGCGCGGGCTTCGCGATCGCCTTGGTGGCCGCGCTGGGGGCTCTGGCGCTGCTGGCCGGCCGCGCATTCACCCCCCACAACGTCCACCTCGGCACCTGGTTTCATGTCGGCCATCACCACGCGACGGTCGATCTCGTGGCCGACGCGCTCTCGATCCCCTACGTCTGCTTCTCGACGGCGCTATGCGGGCTGGTGAGCGCGTTCGCCGGCAAGTACCTCCACCGCGAGACCGGGTTCGCCCGCTTCTTCGTGCTCCTGGCGCTGTTCGGCACCGGCATGAACCTCCTTGTCCTGGCGGGCAGCATCGATGTGCTGTTCGCCGGCTGGGAGTGCGTCGGCATCTCCTCGACGCTGCTGATCGGTTTCTTCAACGACCGGGTGGCGGCCGCCGCCGCCGCCGTCCGCGCCTTCGTCACCTACCGGGTCTGCGACGCCGGGCTGCTCGCCGCCGGCGTCATGCTCCACGCCGCCACCGGGTCGGGCGACTTCGAACGGGCCATCGCCGGCGGCTGGCCGGGTGGCTCCTGCCTGCTGCCGCCGGCGACGGCCCTGGCGGTGTCACTCCTGCTGATCTTCGCCGCCCTCGGCAAGAGCGCGCAGGTGCCGTTTTCCGGATGGCTGCCCCGAGCGATGGATGGGCCGACCCCGTCGAGCGCCATCTTCTACGGCGCGCTGTCGATCCACGCCGGCGCCTACCTTCTGCTGCGCTGCGAGGCAATCCTCGACGCCGCACCCGTCGCCGCCTGGCTGCTGGTGGCGATCGGCGCCGGCACCGCGATCCATGCCGCTCTCGTCGGGTCGGTGCAGACCGATCTCAAGGGCATGCTCGCCTACGCGTCGATGACGCAGGCGGGCCTCATCCTCGCCGAGATCGGCCTCGGCTGGCGGGTGGTGCCGCTGGTCCACGTCGTCAGCCACGCCATCCTCCGCAGCCTGCAGATCCTCCGCTCGCCGTCGGCCCTCCACGACCGGCACGAATTGGCCGCGGCCCTCGGCGGCCATCCGGGCGGGGCCACGACGCCGCTGCGGCTCCTGCCGGAGCGGCTGCGCACGGTCGTCTACCACGTGGCGCTGGAGCGCGGTTACGAGGAGGCGGCGGTGGAACGCTTGGTGGTGGCGCCGGTGCTCGCGACGCTTCGCGCCGCTGCCGCCTTCGAGGAGCGTCTCGTCGATCGCATCGCCGGTGAATCCCGCTCGCGCGGCCGGGGAGGACAGCCATGACCGCCCCCCAGCCGATCCTCATGGCCCTCGCCGCGAGCATCGCCGCGCCACTGCTCGGGGCGGCGTTGACGCGCTGGACGCCGCTGTTTCGTTCGGCGCGGAGCATCGCCGTCGGCGCGGCGGCCACGTCACTCGCTGCCGCCGTTCTCGCTGCCTGGTGGTGGCATCGAAGCGATGGCATGGCGATCACTCGCGGCGACGTGCTGGCAGGAGGCGCGGCGGTGGTGTTCGACGGTTTCACCGCCCTGGCACTGCCCTACGCGGCCCTGGTCCACCTGGCGATCGTGATCGCGGCGCCGCGCCGGGCGCTCGACGGCGAATCGGTGCCGCGCCTCCTGGGCGGCGCGGCGGCGACACTCGCCCTGCTCACCACCGCCCATCCGGCGCTGCTGGTACTCCTCTGGGCGGCGAGCGCCGTTCCCACCGCCCTTTCGCTCCGCGCAGCGCCGGGGGGCATGCGCGCCGCGCGCGTGTACGGCGCGGCGATGGGGGCGGCGGTCGTGTGTCTGGCCGCCGGCTGCCTGCTGTTGGTGAAGGATCCGCCCTGGCGCGTCGGGCACGGTGTCGTCGGCGACGTCGGTGGGTGGATGGTGGCGATCGCGGTGATGCTGCGCAAGGGTGTGTTTCCCCTCCACTCCTGGTATCCCGCGCTCTACGCCTCGGGAAACTACGGGGCGGCGCTCGCCGCCACCATGGCCCACACCGCCGGCGCGACGGCGATCCGCCTGCTCGTCGGCCATGCCGACGGCGTCGCCGGCGAATTGGTGTTCCTCTCCCAGGCGGCGCTGGTCACGACCGCCTACGGAGCGGCGCTGGCGGTGGTGCAGCGCGATCTGCGCGGCCTGGTGGGCACGCTGGCGATGAGCCAGTCGTCGCTCGTGCTCGCCGGCCTCGCCGGCACGCTCCCCACGGAATTGTGCGGGGCGCTGGCGGTGTGGATCTCCGCCGGCCTGTCGCTGACCGGGATCGGTTTGGTCGCCTGGGCGATCGAGAGCCGGGCGGGGAGCCTCACCCTCGATGGTCACCAGGGTCGCGCCGACGACGCCCCGGCCCTGGCGATGTTCTTTCTCCTTTTCGGTCTGGCGACCCTCGGCCTGCCGGGAACCCTCTCGTTCGTCGCCGACGACCTGATCGTCTCCGGCGCCCTCGACGAGCAACTCCACGGCGGCTTGCTCGTGATCCTCGCCACCGTGCTGGCGGGGATCGCGCTGGTCCGCGGCTGGTTCGCGATCTTCGGCGGCCCCGCCCCGGTAGACCGCCCGCGGCATCCGATCCTGCCGCGCGAGCGCGTCGTGTTCGCGACGCTGCTGGCGATCCTCGTCGGCCTCGGGGTCTGGCCCGGGCCACTGGTCACCTCGCTCGAACGGATCGCCGAAACGCTGCTTCAGTCGCGTCACGAAGCGTCTTTTCCCCCCGAGCTGCTCTCCGGAGCGCACCTCCCATGAGTGATCGCCCCACCCCCGTGCCCGCCGCTGGCGACGTGCCCCGGGGCAACCTCGCCGGCTTCCGCCGCTTCTTCCGCTCCGACATCACCAGCGGCATCTTCGTGTTCCTCATCGCGCTGCCGTTGTGCCTGGGCATCGCACAGGCCAGCGGGTTTCCCCCGGTCGCCGGCGTGCTCACCGCCGTCGTCGGCGCGCTGGTCACGTCGGCGATCAGCAACTCCGAGCTGACGATCAAGGGCCCGGCCGCGGGGCTGATCGTGATCGTGCTCGGGGCGATGCAGTCGTTCGGGTACACCGGTGGCGGCGATCCGGCCGCCGATTCCCGCGCCTACCGGATGACGCTCGCCGTCGGGATCGTCGCGGCGGCG
>JBJSXB010000158.1:0-9271 GCA_046086245.1 Planctomycetaceae bacterium
CGCCGAGGCCCGCCATCTCGCCCGCGTGCTGCGGGCCAGGGTCGGCGACCACGTCACGCTGTTCGACGGCGCCGGGACCCGCTGGCCGGCCCGGGTCGCGGCGCTCGGTCGCGATCGGGTCGATCTCGTCGTCGCCGCCGCGCAGGTCGAAGCTGAGCCGGCGGCGACGCTGACGCTCGCGGTGGCTCTGCCCAAGGGGGATCGGCAGCAGTGGATGGTCGAGAAGCTCACCGAACTGGGTGTGGCGAGGTTGGTGCCCCTTCTCACCAGCCACGGTGTCGCCCTGCCGACGGCCGCGGCCCGCGAGCGGCTCGAGCGCGCGGTCATCGAGGCCTGCAAGCAGTGCGGTCGCGACCGGGCGATGGTGATCGGATCCCCCACCACCGTGGCCGACGCGGCCCGCGCCACCGCGGGGACGCGCCTCCTCGTCGCCGATCCCACCGGCGGCCCGCTGGCTGCGGTCGATCCCGTCCCGGCGGCGACGACGGTGCTGGTCGGTCCCGAGGGGGGCTTTACCGCCGAGGAAACGGCAGCAGCGCTGGCGGCGGGTGCGGAACGCGTGTCGCTCGGCCGCCACGTGCTCCGTGTCGAGACCGCCGCGATCGCCGCGGCGGCGCGGTGGGCGTGAGCGCGCCGGTCACGCCGCGCCCACGGCCCTCGGGGCATCGGGCTGAACCGAGATCCCCTGGAAAGGGGAGATGCCTCCCGGCCGGGCTCGACCACCCCGCGACCGGGCGCTGGATCTCCATGCAAACCCGGGCATTTCTTATTGACAGCGCCGGCGAAATCGATAGTTTTTCAGAAGTCTGATAGTGATTTTTCGGTGGATCCGGGGGGGTTCGCCGGCAGGAATCGGCCCTCGGGCTGAATCCGGCGAGAGGCTGTGGTCGGCCCTGAGGCTGCGATCGGACCCCGTGGGACTTCGCGTGCGGTGGTTGGGCTGCCGCCGGTGGCCCGCGGCCTCGGCGGGTCATGCTGCCGCGTTCGATCTGCGTTCCTGTCCTCAACCCGTGTTCCCGATCCACCGCACCGTCTTCGCCCATTTCCGGTCCCCGCGACCCTCGGCATCCATCGATCTGATCGGTCAGTTCGCAGAGCCGCCATACGTTTTTTCAGCCAGCGGCTCGTTCGTCCGTTCGTCGAGTCATTCGTCCGTTTTTTCGTTATCCGGGAGCCTGACCATGGACCATGCCCTCACCCGCGGTCGCCGCGGTTTCACCCTCGTCGAACTGCTGGTGGTGATCGCCATCATCGGCACCCTCGTCGGCCTGCTCCTGCCCGCCGTGCAGTCGGCCCGTGAAGCCGCCAATCGCTCGAAGTGCACCAACAACCTCAAGCAGCTCGGCCTGGCACACATGAACTATCACGACGTGCGCAAGCATTTCGTCGCGCTCCGCGGCCAAGACATGAGGATCAACAGCCCGCGGATCGCCCCGCAGTACGTCTACATCCTCGAGTGGTGGAGCGGAAACCTGCCGCTGCTGCCCTTCTACGAGCAGCAGACCTACTACGACACGATCGTGAATTGGCTGACGAGCACCGCCGTGGCCACCTACCCGGTCGCCGCGAGCGACACCTGGCAGCCGTGGCGGGCGCCCGCCGCCGCCAACCCGGGGATCATGCTCGCCCAGGTCCCCACGCTGCGCTGCCCGTCTGACGGCCGTACCACCGCGTTCCACGGCGATGCCAACCGCGGCACCACCAACTACATGTTCAGCGTCGGCGACATTTGCCAAAACGTCTCCGACACCACGATCACCCGCGGCGTGTTCGGTCGCGGCCTGATCGGCGGCGTGAATCCGAACGCCCCCACCGAGCCCAATTTCATCTCGATGAAGAGCATCACCGACGGCACGAGCAAGACGGTGTTGATGGCGGAGCGGATCCGCGGCCGCGACAACAGCTTCCTGATCCGTGAGACGCAGGCAGGCTCCGTCGCCGGCTTCGAGACCAGCCCGATCGTGTGCAGTTCGCGTGTCGCGGGCGACTCCTACACCGGCACCGTCGTGCCGCGGGCCGGCCGCGATTGGATGTTCGCCCGGCCGGCGTTCAACGGGTTCAACACGATCAGTCCGCCGAATGGCCCAGGCTGCAACAGCGGCACCACCCACGACTTCCCGCATCAGTTGATTCCGCCGACGAGCTACCACACCGGCGGCGTCAACGTCGCGATGACCGACGGATCGGTGCGGTTCGTCAGTGACAGTATCGACACCGGCAATCTGGCGCTGCCCAACATCGCCCAAGGCGCGAGCCCGTACGGCGTCTGGGGGGCGATGGGCACCAAGGACGGCGGGGAGGCGTTGTCGAACGAATGAGCCGTTTGCGTCTGCCCGCCTCCGGTTTGGCCCGTCGGCCCGTGGCGATGCCGCTGGGGATCCTGATGCTCGGCGCCCTCGTCATCGGGGCGGGCTGCAGCGGCAAGCCTCCCGACAACCGACCGAAGCGCGTACCGTTCTCCGGCAAGGTGACCCTCGACGGCAAACCGATCGAGGGTGCCACGGTGGTGCTCGCGCCCGAGTCGGGATCGGGTCCGGCTGCGTCGGGCATGACCAACGCCGAGGGGCTCGTCGCCTTCACGACGTTCGAATCGGGCGATGGTGCCGTGCCCGGCACGTATGCGGTGACCGTGACGAAGACCAGTTTTCCCGACGGGGCCCCCCTCACCGCCGAAGACCCCAACTACGATCCCTCGACGGCCGTCGTCGCGGTGGTGAAGGGGGCCAAGGAACTCCTCCCGGTGAAATACAAGACCGCGAAGACGTCGGGCCTCACCGTCGAGGTGAAAAACGGCGAGAATGCGGTCGCCACGTTCGATTTGAAGAACTGATTCCTCCGGAAGACCGCCCGATGCCCGACGTGTATCCCCTTCGTCGCCCCACCGATCGCGTTTCCGCACGCTGGCTGGTCGCCGCGATCGCCTGCATCGCCATCGTCGCGGCCGCCGCCGGCTGCTCCGGCGGCCCCAAGCGTCCGCCGACGGTGAAGGTGACGGGCAAGGTGACGATGAACGGGACGCCCGTTCCCGGGGCAACGGTCAGCTTCCAGCCATCCGCCACCGGCGGCCGGGCCGCGGTCGGGATCACCGACGGCGCCGGCCAATACGTCCTGACGACGTTCGAGGCCGGCGACGGCGCGATAGCCGGTGACTACGGAGTTGCGATCGTCAAGAGCGAGACGGGCGCCGCAGCGGGCTTGTCGTCAAACGCGAATTCCGACGACTACGTCCCTCCGGAAGGCCTCAAGGAACCTCCCCCCGCCAAGAGCCTGATCCCGCCCCGGTTCGGCAGCCCACGCGAGTCGGGCCTGCGTGCGACCGTCGGGGGTGGTTCGACGACGTTCGATTTCGACCTCGGCAAGTGAGCCCGTCCGAGCGACGCCGCTTTCGCGCTCGCATGATTGAATGAGTACCGATTGAGTGTGTTGGGTCCCTATCCATTCGTCCATGAATCCCCTGTGAGGTTGCTTCTCATGAACAAACCCCTTCACATCCGGCGTGGCTTCACGCTCGTTGAACTGTTGGTCGTGATCGCGATCATCGGCACGCTGGTCGGTCTGCTCTTACCCGCGGTCCAAGCCGCGCGTGCCGCCGCCCAGCGGACCGCGTGCACCAACAAGATCAAGCAATTGGCGCTGGCGACCCTGAATTACGAGAACACCAACAAATCGCTGCCGGCATCGGCCGGAGGCACCTGTTGCTGGGTCAATGGCGGTCCGTCGTCCGCTAACAACGCGGCGCGGCGCAGTGCATTCGTCGAGATGCTTCCGTTCATCGAGGAAGTCAATATGTACAACCAGATCCAGGCCGGCGGCGGCGGGATCGCCCCCGGCGGCCCATACGCCTGGATCAGTTGGTCGGTGTGGAACACCGCTCCCAAGGCGCTCCATTGCCCGGTCGACACCGATAACGACTCACAGATCGCCTCCAATTCCTACGCGCTTTCGATCGGCGACCAGGTGAGCAACCTTCGCCAACAGGACAACTTCGGCCGCGGTCCATTCACCCGGACGGCGTATCGTGGAACGGCTCCAGTCAGCCCCCGCGGTACCACGATCGCCGACATCGCCGACGGCACGAGCAAGACGATCCTGTTGAGCGAAAGGATCCGTGGCGCCAACACCGCCTTCAGCACCGCCAACACCGTCCCGTACAGGATCGGCGTCGCCCATTTGGCGACGGTCCGCACGACCCCCAATGCCTGCCTCACGGTCGTGTCCGGACAGTTCTACGCACCGGGCACGAACGTCAAGCAGTACTGGGGCGGCAAGTGGACCGACGGCCAAGTCGGCCGGGTCGGATTCAACACCGTCCTGGCGCCGAACTCACCGTCGTGCGGTGCCGGTCAGGGCACGGGTGGCGCGCCGATCGACAATGCCGACGACGATCACGCCGTCCAGCCGCCTTCAAGCAATCACCCTGGCGGCGTGAGCGTGGCGTTTTGCGATGCGTCGGTGCGGTTCATCACCGACCAGATCGACACCGGGAACACCGGGGCCGTCGTCGCCTACAACGCCAAGACGGCGAGCCCGTTCGGCGTCTGGGGGGCCCTTGGGTCGAAGGCGGGGGCGGAGAACACTGCCAACGAGTGACGGCTGCCCGGTGACGGTCGCGGCGCGGCGGCTCCGGCTTCGTGCCGCTCGCCGTTCGCCGCGCGGCCCGACCAAGTGAGCCGAGTGCACGGGGCCCGTGGGAGACCGCGGGCCCCGACGTGTACAACGGTCATCCTGGCATAGACACCGGTCAGGTCGTGGGCACGGGTCAGACGGCGGCGATCGCCTCGAGCGCGGCGGTGATCTCGCCGTCGGTACCGACGGTGTCGACCGGTTCGATGCCGATCCAGCCGCGGTAGCCCCGATCGTCGAGCGCGGCGAGGACGGCCGGAAGGTCGACCTGTCCGGTGCCCAGCACGACCGACCGGCCACGGCCGGCGTAGGCGCCGGCGATGGCGTCGGTCGCATGCACGTGGACGATCCGCCGGCCGAGTATCCCCACCGCGGCGACCGGTTCGTGGCCGTGCACCAGCGCCGCGCCCGTGACCAGATGGCAACCGACCGCGCCGTCGGGGAGTTCGTCGAGCAGGGAGCACAATTCGGCGGGGCCCGCGCGCCCCACCTCGGCGGCGAACACCGCCCCCGCACGCTGTCCCCAGGAACCGAGGTCGTTGAGCACCTCGACGAGCAGGGTACGCCGCGGATCGGGCGATCCCTCGGCGGCCTTCGCGGCGATATCGCCGACGTGGTTGGTGACCACCGCGGCGCCCAGGTCGTGCGCCAGTGTCATCGCTTCTTTGGTCGCCGCGATCCGACCCTCGAGCCGTTCCGGGTCGGAATAGCCGCCGCGCGTGGGGAAGGCGACCGCCGCGATCGTCATCCCCTCGTCTTCGATCCACTTGCGGATCTGCCGGCGGCCCGATTGCGAGAGCCCGTCGGGACCGAGCCCGTGGCGGGCGTCGATCTCCACGCCGTCGAGACCCAACTGCCGCGCCCGACGAAGGGCCGTGCGCAGCGTGGCCGACAGATGGACGGTCGATGTGCAGATGCGAAACGGCGACACGGACGGGGCCCCGCGAGGGATGGCGACGCCGCCGCATTGTATGCTCCCGCCATGGCGACGCTCCCCCAGGTGGCCGAGGCCCTCGAACGGATCGCTCCGCTGCGGCTGGCGGCCGAGTGGGACACCGTCGGATGGCTCGTCGGGAGGCGCCGCGAGTCGATCGCCCGCGTGATGACCTGCCTGTCGATCACGCGTGCGGTCGTCCGGGAGGCGGTGGCGGAGGGGATCGATCTGTTGGTCAGTCACCACCCCCTGCCCTTCAAGCCGGTGGCACGGCTCACCGCCGACACCCCGACCGGCGACCTGCTCCTCGAGATCGCCGCCGCCGGAATCGCCGTGTGGAGTTCGCATACGGCGTGGGATTCGGCGGCCGGCGGGATCAACGACCAGTTGGCGGCCTTGCTCCAGCTCGAGGATGTCGCGCCCCTCAAACCCGACCGTGTCGACCCAACGATCGGGTTGGGACGTATCGGTCGTGCCGGTGGCCCCGCCGGGGCTCCCGCCCCGACGGTCACCGCCTTGGCACAGTTGCTCGGCGCGCGGCTGGGGGTGCCGGGCGCGATGGTCTGCGGTCCCGCCGAGCGCCCTGCCGGAACGGTGGGGATCGTCTGCGGCAGCGGCGGTGACTGCCTGCCCGACGTGTTCGCGGCCGGGTGCCGCACCTTCGTCACCGGGGAGATCCGTCTTCACGACGCCCTCGCCGCCGCGCATCGTGATCTGGCGGTGATCGCCGTCGGCCATCAGGCGAGCGAGCAGTTCGCGCTCGGGCCGCTGGGCCGGCGGCTGGAGGAGGCGGTGCCCGGCATCCGTTGCCTCGCCAGCCGTGCCGATGCCGACCCGCTTTCCTGGATTGCCACGCATTGACGCCCGATTGCCCCGCAAGAAAGCGGCGCTACACTTGGGGGTATGGTTTCGCGGCACGCCGCGCGCTCCCAAGCCGATCGGAATGACCATGCCGGGCTTTCTCACCGCGCTGCCGGTGTTCAACGAAGTCGATCACGTCGACGACGTGCTCGACGAGGTGCTGCGCTACACCTCCGACGTGATGGTGGTGGACGACGGTTCGACCGACGGCACGTCGCGGCGGCTCGCCACGCGCATCGAGCGCCGTGGCGACGTCCGCGTGGTGCGGCATCCGCGCAATCTCGGCTACGGCGCCGCCCTGACGACCGCGTTCCGCGAGGCGCTCGCGGGGGGCTGGGAGGGCCTGGTCACGATCGACTGCGACGGCCAGCACCAGCCGCGCTTGATCCCGGGGTTTCTCGCCGCCGCCCGTGATCCCGTCGCCGGCGCCGACATCGTCAGCGGCAGCCGCTACCTCCGGCGGTTCCCCGGTGACAGCCAGCCTCCCGAGGCCCGCCGCCGGATCAACGCCACGATCACCGCCGACATCAACACCCGTCTCGGCCTCCACCTCACCGACGCCTTCTGCGGCTTCAAGGCGTATACGCGCCGGGCGCTGGATGCACTGCGGATTACCGAGACGGGGTACGCGATGCCCCTGGAGGTCTGGGTGCAGGCGGCGGCGGCCGGCCTTTCGATCGTCGAGGTGCCGGTTCCGCTGCTCTACCTCGATCTGTCCCGGAGCTTCGGTGGCGCGCTCGACGACGCCGACACGCGTCTGGCACACTATCGTGCGGTGCTCGATCGGGCTCAAGACCGTGCGGTGCTCGATCGGGCTCAAGCGGCCGCTGGGTTGCCTGGCGGAGGAACCGCTGGGTTGCCTGGCGGAGGAACCGCTGGGTTGCCTGGCGGAGGAACCGCTGGGCAAGACATCGTCGCGGCGACACACTTCTGAAGGGTGCGCCAGCGCACCGGCGGCGGTCCGGTGCCCGCGGGGAGTGTCCGCGGCCGGCCGTGAGCGGCCAGTGGGACAGCGCGGGCGGCGTTCGGATTCGTTCATGCCCACCCCACGACACGCCCATCGCGCACCCGACGCCGACGGCGCGAGGTTGATCGTGCCGCCGGTGCTTCCCGCCGCGGGGTCCCCCGCCTGCATCGAGTCGCTCGTCGACAACAATCGGCTGCTCCGCGCGGCGTTCGCGACACGGATCGGCGACTTGAAGCTCTGGGAGTTGATCGCCGCCACGCGACGCGAGGTGCTCACCGTCGCCGCCACCTACACGGCGAGCTACCGCGATGCCGAACGGCCCGCCGACGTGGCCGATTGGATCGCCCGGCCGATCATCATGGGAGGCCACCAGCCGGAACTGTTCCACCCGGGCGTCTGGCTGAAGAACGTCGTTCTCGACGCCTTCGCGCGCGAAGTCGCCGGCACGGCGATCAATCTCGTCGTCGACACCGATCGCTGTCCCGGCGCGAGTGTCGGCGTGCCGGTGGGAACGCCCGATGACGCTCACGTCGAAAGCGTCGCCTTCGACGGCGCCGCCGACGAGATGGCGTGGGAGGAACGGCCGGTCGTCGATGCCGGCATCTTCACGTCGTTCGGCACCCGCGCGACCGACCGCCTCCGGCCGCTCGTCCCCGATCCGATCCTCGCGCGCTGGTGGCCGACGGTCGTCGAGCGTGCCACGGCTTCCCATCGCCTCGGCCTGGCGATCGCGCAGGCGCGGCACGTGCTGGAGGGCAGTCTCGGGATCGACACGCTCGAACTGCCGGTCAGCGAACTGGTGCGCCTGCCGACGGTGATGGTGCTGATCGGCTGGTTGCTGTCCCGTGCACGCGAGGTGCACGAGGCCTACAACGCCGCGCTGGCGGCGCACCGCCGCCGCGAGCGGGTGCGCGGCCGCGGCCGACCGGTACCCGACCTCGTCATCCGCGACGGAGACGCCGGCGAAGGTCCGTGGTTCGAGGTGCCGTGGTGGATCTGGTCGCGCGACGAACCGCAGCGCCGGCGCGTCTTCGCCAACGTCGGCACCGCCGGAACCCTGCTGCTGTCCGACATGCAGTCGCTTCGCGTCGAGATGCCGATCGCTCCGGAGACGTCGCCGTCGAAGTGGGTCGACGCCCTCTCGCGCCTCGAAGAGCACCGCATTTGCCTGCGGCCCCGGGCCCTGGTGACCACGCTCGTCAGCCGGTTGCTGGTGGCCGACGTCTTCGTGCACGGCATCGGCGGCGCGGCGTACGACCGGCTCACCGACGACCTCATCGAGCGTCTCACCGGCTGCGAGCCCCCGCGGTATGCGGTGGTCTCCGGCACGCTTCATCTGCCCATCGACAGGGTGTTCCCGGGCAGCATCGCGCGCGACCCCGCGGCCGAGCTGGCGGCGGTGCGGGGGGAGTTGCGCGACGTGCAGTACCATCCCGAACGCCATCTGGGCCCGCTCGACGCCGGTGACGACGCGATCGCCGCCTTGGTCCGCCGCAAACGGCACTGGATCGACACGCACCCCACCGCCACGCTCGCCCGGCGGCGCTGTCAGGAGATCCGCGCCGCCAACGCGGCGCTGGCCGCGCATCTGAGCCCACGGCGCGACGCGCTCACGGCACGCGTCGAACCGCTCGCGGCGCGTGTCCGCGCACGAAGGGTGCTTTCGTCGCGCGAGTATCCGTGGTGTTTTTTTCCGGAAAATGACCTGCGCCGCTTCCTGCTACTGGAAAAGGGGTGAATCGCCCCGTATCTTGTCGACCAACGGATTGGAAAGTGGATCTCCAGGGAGAGGAGGGGCCATGGATCGGGCGGCGCGAACGGGGAAGCACTCGCACCGAACGGCACCCAAAAGCGGTTCCAAGCGGGGCGGGGCCGATGCCCCGGCG
>JBJSXB010000159.1:0-8637 GCA_046086245.1 Planctomycetaceae bacterium
AACGATCCACAGCACGCCGTCGACTACGGCGCGGCCCACGGCGCCCTCGCCTCGACGACCCCCGGCGACACGTCGATGGCGACGCGGCGCGAGGTCGAAAAGCAGATCGCCGGCGGCGGCGCCCGGGTGGTGCGCTAGCAGCCCGTGGTCACCGGCCGGCGCCGGCCGGCGGCGGTCCGGCGACCCCGGAACGGATCCGCGGCCGGATCGTCGTCAGATAGACGGCGATCCCCACGGCGATGCCGATCGCCGTCGAGCGCGCCGGCAGATGGAGCGTCTCCACCCCGGCGATCCGCAGCGGCGGAATCGTCAGCGCGGCGACGACGGAGAGCACCCACGCCAGCGCCGCCCAGGCGACGGCGCGTTCGCCCCACCCGACCGCCGCGCCGCCCGGGGCGGGGCGGGCCCACGCCGCGGTGGCGACGATGCCGGCGTAGCCCAGGTATCCGGCCACCGCCGAGATCTGCGTGATCACGTCGAGCGTCGGCACGACCAGCACCACCACCGACGAGATCAGCGCCACGAACAGGATCGCACGCTGGGGGCTGCGCCCCGCGCGGTCGAGTGCGGCCAACGCCCGTGCACCCGGCAGCATGCGATCGCGTGCCATCGCGTACAGCAGCCGGCTCGCCCCGGCCATGCTCGCCAGCGCGCAGGCGAAGATCGACAGGGCTCCCACCGCCAGCACGAGCCGCGACCCGCCGGCGCCGAGGGCCGCGGCGAGAATCCGGGGCAGGGGATGGGGATCGGACCGGGCGGCGGCGAGATCGGGAGCGGCGAGCACCAGGCCGGCGAGCAGGGCCGCACCCGCGATGCCGGCCGCCAGCAGCGAGGTGAGCATCGCCCGGGGAACGACCTGCCGCGGCTGCCGTGTCTCTTCGGCGAGGTCGGCGGCAGCCTCGAACCCGGTGAGGCACCACGCCCCCAGGAGCAATGACAGCGCCCAACCGCCCAGGCCGGCCGGCACGCCGACGGGCGCTCCCGCCGTCGAGACCAGCGCTGCCGGATCGGCACCACGGACCACCGCCACACCCACCAGCACCGCCGCCACCACCGTCACGCCGACGAGCTCCGCCCAGACGCCGACGTCGTTGACCAGCGCCGCGGCGCGAAGACCGACGAGGTGCAGCGTCGTCACGGCGGCGATCGCCGCCAGGGTGAGGATCGTGCGTCCCGTGGGAGCGGCCCACCAGCCTCCCGCCGCGGCCCCCAGTTCCGTCGCCAGCGTCGCACAGATGCCGGGAAAACCGGTGAGGAACTGGAGCGCCAACAGCCAGCCGACGAAGAAGCCGACATGGGGGTTGGCCAGCCGGCTCGTCCACTGGTAGCCGTACCCCGACAGCGGCATGCGCCGCGACAGTCCGGCGAGCACCACGGCGACGAGCGTCTGCCCGCCGAGAACCAACAGCCACGACCAGACCACCGTGCCGCCCGCGTGCCGCAGGCCGTGCCCGAAGTTGGCGAAGATCCCGGTGAACACCGAGATCAGGGAGAACGCGAGGGCGAAGCTGGAAAACGGGCCGATCTGGCGCCCGAGCCGCTGCTCGTAGCCGAATTGCCGGAGATCGCCGGCATCGTCGCCGTCCATCGGCCTGTCACCCGGGGCCATCCGTCACCAGCTGCCATACCGTGCGGTGATCCGCTCGCGGAGCGTCGCCACGAAGGCGGGCGTGATCTCGGCCTCGTCGAGGATCGAATACCACAATCCCGCGTCGCGGAGGAACGGCTTGATCGAGAACAGGGCGTGGGCGACGTCGTCCCAGGTGATGCCCATCGCCTCCGGGCGGATGTCGACACCGACACGGTGGATCGCCGCCAGCATCTCGTCGGCCCGGTCGTCGTGGAGCATCGAGCCGATCACCACGCCGAGGCACACCGGCTGGCCGTGGAGGAACTTCTTTCCGGTGAAGTACTCGAGCGCGTAGAAGACGAAATGGTCGGTGCCCTCGATATGGCAGGGGTTCCATCCGGCGTTGTGGAACGTGGCGCCGCCCCAGCGGTTGGCGTTCATCAACGTGCGGATCCCCGCCTCGTTGACCGCGTGGATGTCGTCGAGACCGTCGAGCACCGATCGCAGCACGCGCGCCGCGGTGTCCACGAGGCGCTGGTCGTAGGGCCACTTCGCCGGGGTGCGGCCCCGGTCGCGGGCCAGCCGCCAATCGGCGTGGGCGGTGTGGTAGCAGAGCACCTCGCACACGCCGCTGCGGTTGAGGAGCGGCGGCGCGGCCGCGATCACGTCGAAGTCGACGTACACCGCCTCGGGAACGGCGAAGCCGACGTACTTGACATGCCCCCCGTAGCGCAGGCCCGCCCGGTGTCCGAAGGCGGCGTTGACCGACATCGACGTCGGCACCTGGAACAAGGGGAGGCGCCGTGACCAGGCGATGAACTTCGCCACGTCGATCGCCTGCCCGCCACCCAGCCCGATGACCGAACCGCAGGCGGGGATCCGCGGCAATTCCTCGGCCAGCGCGTCGCCGTCGATCGTGTGCACCAGATAGGGGCCGGCGTGCGGACCGGTGAACACCGCACCGAACCTCTCCCACAGGTCGGGCATCGTCACCACCAGGTAGGGGCGGTGCGCGATAGCGGGGATCTCGGCGAGCAGATTGCGACCGAAGATCGTCGTGAACTCGTGACCCGTCGCGAGGATGTCGTCCATGGCGTGCTCCCGGCCCGACCGGCCCGTTCCACCGGAAGGCTACTCGATTCCTTCGGCGGCACAAGCCGCGTGGGACGCCGTCAGACACCGCGCTTGGCAGCGAGCCGCAGGCCGAGGTAGACGGTGGTCGCAGCGCCCGCGGCGCGGCGTTCGAGCTCCACGAATCCGAGCCGCGCGTAGAAGGCCAGCGCGCGACGGTTGTCGGCGGCGACACCGAGATGGACCCCCGCCGCCCCGCGCCGCGTGAGCGCCCCGAGGATGGTGCGCATCATCGGCCCGCCGAACCCACGCCCCTGGGCCCGCGGCGCCAGATCGATGTGCGCGTGGGCGGGAAAATGGTCGTACGGCTCGGGGCAGTGGTAGTCGGGATGGTGGTAGGCGTGGTGGACGCGGGCGACGCGATTCCAGCCGGCCGGATCGCCTCCGGGAGCCGGGAACCGGGCGACGAGCGCGGGCCGCCAGTCCTCCTCGTAGCGGGTGTAGAACCGCCGCGAGTCGGCGGCCCCCAGCAGATAGCCGCAGACGCCCATCTCGTCCTCGAGGACGAAAGCCAGATCGGGTTCGAGGGCGAGATAGGGACCGACGTAGATCCTTCCCAGCGCGTCGGGATCGTCGGCATAGTACGGCGTGCCGTCCCGGCCGTGGTCGCCGGTCTCGAGACAGACGCGGTAGCACGGGTCGCGGTCGTCGACGCGGGCGGGCCGCAACCACGCGCGGCCGCCGTCGTGAGCCAGCTCCATCGTGCACCTCCGTGCGGGTCGATGCGGTCGCGCGGACCGGACCCGTTCATCGCGTCGTGGGAGGGGGCGTCCGCAACGAGAGCAGATAGGCGAACAGGTGCCGGGTCTCCTCCGGCGAGAGCGTCTCGTGGAAATTGGCAGGCATCAGCGAGACCGGCGCGAGGGTGCGCGACTCGATGTCGCGTGTGGGCACCGAGAACTCCTTGCCCTGCTGGTCGACGCACACCAGCGCCGCGCCGTCGTCGGAGGCGACCAGCCCCACGACCACGCGACCTGCGGCGGTGACGATCGTCGTCATCCGGAAGGCGACGTCGACGTTGCGGTTCGGGTCGAGGACGTCCTCGACGACACGGTCGAGCCCACGCTGGCCGGTACCGTCGAGTTGCGGGCCGACCTTCGCCCCGACCCCGTCCACCTGGTGGCATGAAGCGCACTGCCGACGAAACACCGCCTCGCCGACGGCAGCGTCGCCACCCGTGCGACGATACTCCGCGGACCGCTCCGCGACGAGTCGCGCGCGGAAGGCATCGACGTCGGCGACGGCGGCCGCCAACCGCGCCGCCCGGGTCTGCAGCGGCTCGTCGCCGAGTCCGTCGAGGCGGGCGCGTACCGGCGGATCGACGAGAACGTCGGCCGGGCAGAGAGACCGTTCGACGGCATCGACGAGCAGTCCGCAGCCCTCCCGGTCGCCCGCCAGCCGGCGGGCGATCTCGCGTTGATCGGCGGCGCTGGCGCGGTGCAGCAGATCGCCGACGAGCCCCGCCGCCGCGTCTCCCGACCGCGCGGCCACCATGCGGGCACCTTCGACGCGCTGCACCGCCGACACGCCGGGGAGGGAAAACACAAGCGCGAGGGCGTCGAGCCGGGAGTCGGGCGCGAGGGCATTGAGGGCGGCCGCGGCCGCGCCGCGCGTCGCCGCCGTCGCCGGCACGTCCGTCACCAGCGCCGCCAGCGCCCCCGCCAATTCGCCGAGGCCGTAGCCGGCCACGATCGTCGCGGCGGTCTGCCGCCGCCGGTCCGCCCCGTCCGGTTCGAGCCGCGCCTCGGAAAACCGCCCCAGTGCCAACCAGGCATAGGCCGAGCCGTCGTCGCCGTCGACGACCTCGACCACCACGTCGCGGCCCGCGAGCGACGCGGTCTCCCAGCGCACCTCCTGGGCCACGTCGTTCCGCGGAGGGGGTGCCTCGCGGAGCACGGCGTCGGTGTCGGCGTCGCGCAGGCGGACGACGTTGCGCCCCTGGGGTGCCCGCTCGGGCGGGCCGTCGTGTCCGGCGAGGTGGAAGCTCAACGCCGGGCCGGCCGGGAAGCGGGCGGAACGCAGCACGCCGGTCCAGCGCTCGCCGCGCGCGAGGCTCGAGCGGAACGACGCCGTCACGCCGTCGGCCGAGCGCCGCTCCTGTTCGGGCCATGGCTGGCGATCCCCCTCGCCGCCCGCGAGCCCCGTCGGCGTCCACTCGAGGGCCACCGGTCGCACGATCGGCCGTCCGGCCGCGTCGAGCTCGAGCAGGTCGCGCGCCACCGCCCCGGCCCAGGCGCGAATCGGCGGGGCCGGGCGTCGCCCGGCGCGGTCGAGGGAGCGGCGAACGGTCTCCAGCAGAGCGACTTGGAATGCGCGATCGTTCCCATGCCGCTTGCGGACGACTTCCGCCAACCGGGCGAGGCCGGCGGGGGAGGCGTGGGCCGCGGCGTGCTGGACGAAGGTCGCGTCCCGCTCGCGCGTGGCCGGATCGGCCCCGTCGTCCGGACGGCGGGCGAGGAACCCCACGATCGCGTCGCCGGCCACCGGCGAGTCGAGGCCGAGGCAGACGTCGGCGACGGCCGGTTCGCGCGGGCCGCCGGCAGAGCGTTCGACCGCGGCGGCCAGCGTCGCCTCGTCGCGCAGCCGGGCCCGCAGGGCGATCCGCAGGGCGTGCCGCAAATGCACGTCGGCGGCCGGCGCGGCTTGGATCGCGTCGGCGAGCGGATCGACCAGGGTGTCCGATGCCGGCGCCACGGCGACCGGCAGTCCCGCCGCCGCCCCGGCCGCGGCTCGGCGGACGGTCGGGTCGGTGTCGGCCAAACCGCGCTGCGTCGCCGCGACGGACGCGGATGCGACGACGAGTCCGGAACCGGCGATCCGCTGCGCCTGCTCGCGGATCGGCGCCGCGGAGGCAGCGGCCAGTCGGGCCAGCGCCGGGCCGTCGAGGGCGCCGAGCCGCGCGAGGCACCAGGCGGCGTTGCCGCGGGCCATGGACGCGGCGCCCGAATCGTCGAGCAGCGCGCGGAGTGACGGCACGAACGCGGCGGGGTCGCCGCGCGCGATCCGCTCACGGGCCAACTCCCGCCGGGTCCGATTGCCGTCGCCGAGCGCGGCGACCAACGCTTCGGGACCGAGCCGGTCGAGACGCGTCGACTCGAGGGGGGGCGTCGGCGCCGCGTCCGCGCCGCCGTAGCGGATCCGCCAGATGCGGCCCCGCGTGCGATCGCGCCCCGGATGATCGAGCGGAACCTCGTAGTGGCCGATGATCCGGTTGTAGAAGTCGGCCACGTACAACGCCCCATCGGGCCCGAGGCGCAGATCGACCGGACGGAACCACGGATCGGTCGCCACGAGCAGGTCGGGTTGCTCGACCGCCCGGACGCTCGACCCGACGCGGTCGAGGCGGTTGCGATTCACGCGGCTGGTCATCACGTTGCCACCGAAGCCGTTGCCGCGGAAGTCCGGCGGGAAACGCACGTCGTCGTAGATCGCCAGGCCGCCGATCGCCGTCGAACCGTGCAGATGATCCATCACCGGTGGCACGAATCCGAGCCCGTCGTGCGGTTTGCCGAAGCTCTCGTAGCGCCCATCGCGCAGCAGCAGCGTGACCGGCTTGGTGTGGCAGTCGGCGGTGAACAGGTCACCGCGGTCGTCGAAGTCCATGCCGAACGGGTTCACCTGCCCCCAGGTGAAGTGCTCGATGCGGCGTCCGTCGGGTCGGAAGCGGAACGTGTTGCCCGACTGCATCGCCACGGCGTGGCCGTCGCTGCCGGCGACCCGCGTCTGGTTGTTGAACCCGTGGCAGGCGTGGATCCAGCCGTCGGGTCCCGGGCGGAAGGCGTTGCACAGGCCGTGCGTGTCCTTCTCCCAGCCGAGCGGACCGTAGAGCACGACCCGTTCGTCCACCCGGTCGTCGCCGTCGACGTCGCGCAGGTGCCAGATGTGCGGGATGCTGAAACAGATCACTCCATCCGCGACCGGCACCAGGCCGATCGGCACGTTGAGGCCATCGGCGAACGTCGTCGCGTCTTCCCAGACGCCGTCGCCATCGCGGTCGGCGATGATCACGATCCGATCCCTGCCAGCGCGATCGGCCGGCGCGGCGACGGGATACTCCACGGAACAGCTGACCCACAGCCGCCCCCGGTCGTCGAACGCCAGATTCATCGGCTTGGCGATCCGGTCCTCGGCGGCGACCAGTTCCGCCGTGAACCCGGGGGGAAGCCGAAAGCCCGCGTGTTCCTCTTCGGGGGCGAGCGGATCGGTCGGCCGCACGTGGGCGGCGAACGGATCGGCGGCGTCGGCGGCCCGCGCCGCGGACCCGGCGGCCAGCGCGACGGCGGCCGCGACCGCGGCCAGGCAGGCGCGGGCCCGGGCGGGAACGAGCCCGGCGGCCGTGTGGTGATCCATGGCCAAGGGAAACCTCCGGCCCGGATCGTAATCGGCGGCCTGCGCGCGTCGCAATCGACGGAGCCGACGCGCTGCCCCGGTCACATGCCGGTTCCTCGGCCACCAGCCGGATATTCGGCTTGCCCGGGGCCGGAGCCCGCGGATACGTTTCCTCCAAGGAGGCGGCGATGCGCACGATACGAACGCTGTTCGTCGGAAGCCTGGCGATCGCCGTCGCGATCGCGCCGCAGTGCTGTTGCTGCGTGCTGCACGCCGCGACTCGCTCGTCCGTCGCCACGGGGGCGCGTGACGCAGCGCCCTGTTGCTGTTGCGAGGCACCGGTGGCGGGCACCACCATTTGCCCCGGCGCTCCCTGCCGAACCGACGGGGCGGACCACGACACCACGTGCCCCTGCCGCGGCAAATCGCACCGCTCGGCATGGCAGGCGGGTGACGCGACCATCGCCCCACTCCCGAGCGCGACCTCCTGGCATGCCCTCTTCGCATGGCCCGGCGGGCGGACCGGGCCGGGACTCGGCCCGACGGCCACCGCCGGCTCGGTGACCGCCGGCGTCCGGCCTCCGCCGCTTGCCGGCAAGGCGCTTCTGCGCGCCGCCTGTCGCTGGCAGGTCTGATCGGCGTCCCCCGATCCAGCCATGCCCCATCGTCCGTCGATCGCCGTCGTGGCGTCGGGCCGGACGCGTCGCCGCGGCAGCGCCGACCGGCGCCGCCGCGGACGGTATCGGGCGTGAGCCGGCGTTGCTGTCGTCCCGTCGCTGCGCCTCCCGGCGGCGTCGTGGACGGCTTCATGGCCAGCACCGGTCCCACCGCAACCGCTTCCCCACCCATCAAGGAGTCCGCCGTGATCAACCGCCGTCCGGCCCCATCGATGACCGTGATCCTCGCTCCGCTGGTCGCCATGCTGCTCGCACCGATCGCGACGGCCTGCCGCGCCGCCGACCCCGCCGACCACGAACACGGCGTCGGTGGCCACGGGGGCCTGATCGTGTCGCTCGGACGCGACAGCTACCACGTCGAACCGGTGTTCGAGCGCGACGGCGTGCTCCGGATGTACCTGCTCGCCGCCGACGAGACGCGCCTCCAGGAAACCGGCCGCCAGACGCTCACCGCCTACGTCCGCGCCAAGAGCGGCGGCGAGGCGCTGCCGATGCCGATCGCCGCGGAACCGCAGGAGGGCGACGCCGACGACAAGACGTCGCGCTTCAAGGGGCTTCTCCCCGAGTCGCTCCGCGGCGTTGCCGTCGAGGTGACGATCCCCAACCTGCGGATCGACGGGGAGCGGTTCCGCGTCGCCTTCTCCTCGGTGCCCCGGGCGGCCGCCGTCGCGATGCCGGCACCGCTGCCCGGCGACGAGGCGGCGACGTTGTTCCTCACCCCCGGCGGCCTCTACACGGCCGCCGACATCGAGGCCAACGGGCGCCGCACTCCACAGCAGACGTTCGCGAAATTCCGCGCCAAGCACGATGCCGATCCCAAGGTGGGCGACCGGCTCTGCCCGATCTCCGAGACGAAGGCCAACCCGGCCTGCACCTGGGTCGTCGCCGGCAAGACGTACGAGTTCTGCTGCCCGCCGTGCGTGGAGGAGT
>JBJSXB010000160.1:0-20986 GCA_046086245.1 Planctomycetaceae bacterium
TGCGGGATGTCGACGCTGCCGATGCTCTTCATCCGCTTCTTGCCTTCCTTCTGCTTCGCCCACAGCTTCTTCTTGCGGGAGATATCGCCGCCGTAGCACTTGGCGGTGACGTTTTTGCGCATCGCCGAGATCGTTTCGCGGGCGATGACTTTCGTGCCGATCGCCGCCTGCAGCGCGATCTCGAACATGTGGCGGTCGATCTCGCCGCGGAGTTTCTTGACGATCGCCCGGCCGCGGCGGTCGGCATCGCGGCGGTCGCAGATGATCGACAGGGCGTCCACCTTCTTGCCGCCGACGAGGATGTCGAGACGGACGAGGTCGGCGGGAAAGTACCCCACCAGTTCGTAGTCCATCGTGCCGTAGCCGCGGGTCACGCTCTTGAGCTTGTCGTGCATGTCGTAGATCACCTCCGCCAGCGGCAGGTCGAAGGTGAGCATCGCGCGGGTCGGCGACAGGTATTCGGTCTTGAGATAGGTGCCGCGCCGATCGGTGCACAGCTGCATGATCGGGCCGATGTGCTCGACCGGTATGAGAAAGTTGGTGCGCACGACCGGCTGGCGGAACTCCTCGATCTGCCCCGTGTCGGGCACGTCCTGTGGATTGGTGATCTCGATCGTCTCACCATCGGTCTTCTTGATCTGGTAGGTGACGTTGGGGGCGGTCTGCACGAGGTCGAGATCGGCCTCCTGCTCGAGCCGCTGCTGGATGATCTCCATGTGCAGGAGCCCGAGAAACCCGCAGCGGAAGCCGAAACCGAGGGCCTCGGAGCTCTCCGGCTGGAACTCGAACGACGGATCGTTGATCGCCAGCTTTTCCAGCGAGTCACGGAGCTCCTCGAAGTTCTCCCCCTCGGATGGATAGAGGCCGCAGTAGACCATCCGCTGCGGCGGCTTGTAGCCGGGAAGTGCCGGGGCCCCGTCCTCTCCGGGGATCGTCACCGTGTCGCCGATGTGGACCTGCTTGACGTCCTTGATGTTGCAGACGAGGTAGCCGACCTGCCCCGCCACGAGGTCGTCGCAGGCGCGGCGCTGGGGCACGAACTGGCCGATCTCGAGGACGTCGTGCGTGACGCCGGTGCGGAGGAAGCGGATCTTCTGCCCCTTGCGGATCGTCCCCTGCACGACGCGCACGTAGGTGATCGCGCCACGGTAGCTGTCGTAGTGGCTGTCGAAGATCATCGCCTGCAGGGGTGCCGTCGGATCCCCGGCCGGCGGCGGGATCCGCTCGATGATCGCCGCCAGGAGGTCGTCGATGCCGATGCCCGTCTTGGCGCTGGCGCGGATTACCTCGCTGGGGTCGATCGCCAGGCTCTGCTCCATCTCGGCGAGCACCTCGTCGACGCGCGCGTGGACGAGGTCGACCTTGTTGATCACCGGAACGATGGCGAGATCCTGATTGATGGCCGCATAGGCGTTGGCCACCGTCTGCGCCTCCACCCCCTGGAAGGCGTCGACGAGGAGCACGGCCCCCTCGCAGCAGGCGAGGCTCCGCGAGACCTCGTAATGGAAATCGACGTGCCCCGGGGTGTCGATGAGGTTGAGCTCGTAGGTCTGGCCGCCATGACGGCATTCCATACGGACGGCACGGGCCTTGATCGTGATCCCCCGCTGCCGCTCGAGCTCCATGTCGTCGAGCATTTGCTCCTTGAGCTGACGCTTCTCGACGGTGCCGGTTCGCTCGAGGAGGCGGTCGGCGAGCGTGCTCTTGCCGTGGTCGATGTGGGCGACGATCGAGAAGTTGCGGATCTGCTTGCAGTCGATGGGCATGGTTGCATTCTACCGCGTCGCGGGGCGGTCAGCCGGTGGACGGGTGCGCCGACCGCCGAAACTCGACGCGGGCGATCCCCGCGGCACCGACGTAGCCGGCGTCCCCCCCGAGCAGGGCGAAGCGGATCGCGGTACGCTCGGCGAGGAGCGGAAACGTGCGCTCGCGCACCTCCGCACGGATCCGCTCGATGAACCGCTTGCCCACCGGATGCGCCTCGCCCCCGAAGGTCATCGCCCCGCCGAGAAGGACGGCGTCGGGGTCGATCGTGTGCATGAGGGTGACGATCCCGATCCCCAGCCACCGGGCCACCTCGAGGATCAGGTCCATCGCCACGGCGTCACCGGCCTCGGCTTCCCGTGCCACGAGGATCGGCGTCAACTCCGCACCGTTGGCGACCGCCCGGGCCAGCGATCCGGTGACCCCGCCGGCGAGAACCGTGGCGGCGCGGCGCTTCAATGCCGTGGCGCTGGCGTAGGCCTCGAGATGCCCCGTCTTGCCGCAGGGGCACAGCCGCGCGTCGGGGGAGGGATCGACGAGGTTGTGGCCGCACTCGGCGCCGTGGCTGTGCGCCCCTTCGAGGGGCTGTCCATCGATGACGATCCCGCCCCCCACGCCGGTGCCGAGCGTGAGCAGGACCGAACTGCCGAACTCGCGCGCCGAGCCGATCCAGAACTCGCCGAACCCGGCGGCGGTGGCGTCGTTGGAGAACGTGACCGGCAGACCGCAGGCCCGCGACACCGCGTCACGGACCGCGTAGCCGTCGAACTGGGGTAAGTTGCCGGCGCGGATGATCGTGCCGGCCCTGAGATCTTGCGGGCCCGGCGTGCCCAGGCCGACACGGGCGATCGCCGTCGGCTCCACGCCGGCCATCCGCGCCACGGTGAGCACCCCCGCGCCCATCCGCCGACAGACGTCGTCGGGGCCGCTTGCGACGTGTGTCGGTTCGGTGTGGAAGGCGAGCGTTCGCCCATCGTCGTCCACGAGGCCGACTTTGATGTTCGTGCCGCCGAGATCGACACCGGCGAACAGCGGCACCGTGGCGTCGCGGGCCGGGATCCAGTCCACGCGGTCGGGCATCGGCACGCGGCTCCAGCAAACGCCATGGCCCCGCCGGCACGACCGGCGGGGCCATGAATATACGTCGGTTTCCCGGGCGGCGATTTTCAGCCGTCCGCCGGCAGGCGGCTCACCTCGACGGTGGGAGTCGGGCCGGTGCAGGCCTTCATGAACTCCACCAGATCGGCCTTCTCCTCGGCCGTGAGCTTGAGCGGCCGGATCTTGTCGCTGAGGTGGGGATTGGGGTGGCCTCCCTTGTCGTACCACTCCACGACCTCCTCGAGGGTCGCCAGCGAGCCGTCGTGCATGTAGGGGGCCGAAAGGGCGACGTTGCGCACCGTCGGCGTCTTGAAAGCCCCCCGGTCCTTGTCGTCCTTGCTGACGGCAAAGCGGCCGAGATCGGGCTCGGGCTTGTCCATGCCGATGCCGATGTTGTGGTACTTCTCATCGGCGAGGTTCGCGCCGACGTGGCAGGCGGTGCAATTGCCCTTCTCGGTGAAGAAGATCTCCCGGCCGCGGCGGGCCGACTCGCTCATCGGATGGGCCGCGGCCGCCTCCCGGGCGGCGGCATAGCGTCGGGCGAGTTCGGGATCGTCGGCGATGTCGTCGGCGTCGAGCGCGGCGAACGGACGAAGTTGCTCGCCGTAATCGTACGCGGACGGCGCGGTGACCAGCACACGCTCGAAGGCGGCGATCGCCTGGCCGACACGGTCGATCGACAGATCGCCGAACACCGCCTCGAACTGCCGGCGGTAGACCGGGATCGCGCCGAGCCGCTTCACCACCCCTTCGTGCGTGAATCCCATCTCGATCGGATTGGCGATCGGCCCGACCGCCTGGGCCTCGAGCGAATCGACGCGCCCGTCCCAGAACTGCTTTCCCGAAAGGATGCGGTTGAACGACACGGGCGAATTGCGTCCTCCCTGCTGGCCGCGGATCCCGACCCCGGTCTTCGTGTGGGCCGAGTAGCCCTCGGAAGGATTGTGGCAACTGGCGCAGCTCACCGTCGCATCGGCCGAGAGGCGCGGATCGAAGTAGAGTTGCCGGCCGAGCTCGATCTTCGCCCGCGACAACGGATTGGCGTCGAGTCCGGTGATCTGCCCGGCTCCCTGTGAGAGCCCGAGCGGCAGCACCGGCTCCAGGGCGACCGAGTTTTTCGGATCGGCGAGCCAGCCGTCGATCTGCTCGAGCGTGATCGGCCCCTGTCCGGGGACACCCGCCGTCAGCGTCGGATCGCCGAGGACGACACGCTCACTGGCCTGGGCGACCCGGGCCGCCACGGGTGCGGCGACGGGTGGGTCAGCAGCCGGCGGTATGTCAGTCGGCGGTGTGCCAGCCGGCGGAGTGGCGCCGGCCGGGGCGCCCAGATCACGACCCGCGGCGGTGATCGCCTCGTCGGCCGCCGCCTTGGCGGCGTCGGCCGCGGCCTTGGCGGCGTCGGCCGCCGGCGGCTCGGGCTGCGATACGGCGGCTTCCCGCACCTCGATCGACTCGACTGCCGTCACCTCGCGGGTGCCGGGCGGCTTGGTAGCTGGCTGGCAGCCCGTCGTGAACAGCAACGCCAAGGCGACGCCCGCCGGCGTGAGGGCCGGCCGGGGGGATCGAATGCAACGCGAGATCATCACGAGATGTGCTCCCGGAACATGGGACATCGGCCCGGCCCACGGCCGCAGTCGATGCGAACCGTATCAATCATTTGAGCAGGTCGGCTCCGGTGGCGAGCGGCCGTGGCACGCCATCGGCACCGCTGGATCGCCGGGGCCGCGCCGCGCACGACCGTGCGAGCCACCCGGTCACTCGTCGAACAATTCGGCGGTCGCCAGCCACTCCAATTCCCCAGGCTGCCCGGGCCCGTCGTCGAGCCGGATCGACGCCACCGCGCCCTTGGGCATACGGATCGCCGCGGAGCCGTCGCCGATCGACAGGGCCACCAGGCGACCGACGCAGGGCGCGTGGCCGACCCACGCCACACGGGCGGCGTCCTGGCCGATCGTCCAATCGATCGACGCCTGCCAGTCCGACCCGGGCGCCAGGGCATCGACCACCTCGATCCGCGCCGCGCCACCGAGTCCCTCGGCGAGCAGTTCCGCCGTCTGCACCGCGCGCACCAGCGGACTGGTGGCGACGACGTCGATCGCCAGTCCGCCGCGCCGCAGCTTCTCGACCAGCCGGGCGAAGCGTCGGCATCCCTTGCGGGTCAGGGCGCGTGAGAAATCGTCGCCCGTCGACGAGATCTCCTCGGCCCAGGCGTGACGGACGATCGCGAGACGCGTGGTGAGCGTGGGCATCGGCGGGCCTGACGACGGGATGTCCGGATTGTCGCCGGCCGGCGAGTCCCCCGCAATCGCCGGCGGCACGGCGGGCGGCGCCCGGCCCGCTACGCGCGACGCCACACCGCGTCACGGTCGATGCCGGCGGCCCGCACGGCCGCCGCGGCGTCGGCCCACCACCGGCGCGCGTCGAGGGGATACCCGGCCGTCGGCACGAGGCCCGGACAAAGGCTGGTCCAATGGCGGTTGAAGGCCAGCATCGCCAGTTCGCGCACGTACTTGGCCGTCATGCTCGCCAGCGCCACCGGCACGGTCGATTCGCCGCCGACGGCGAACTCGATCGTGAGCCGCTCGGTGGGCACGGCGTAGCGGCTCGATCGCGGCGTCTCGGCGAGCGTCCGCACAAGCGGGCAGGAGAAGTGACGACCGACCAGCGCCGCGTAGGCTTTCCGACCACCGTGCCGATCGCACCAGATCACGACCGGTTCCCCGCCCGGGACCGCGGCCGTGGCGGTGGCGACCTCGGCGCGGATGGTGGCGGCGAGGTCGAGTGTCGTGGCGGAGAGGATGTCGGACTTGTTGTGGCCCGTGTCGAGCAGGGCGTTGAACGGCCGCGGATGAACCACCCGGCAGCGGACCGCCGCGAGGCGCAGCCCCTGCCGCGAGAGCGCCGCCGGGACGGCGGCGACGAGGCGGTCGAGCCGGCCCCGATCGACCGCCACCGGCAGCGGGTGCGCGCGGAAACGCGGCCATTCGGGCGGAAGGTCGTCGGTGGCGCTGCCGAGCCTGGCCTCCAGCGCGGCGCCGTCTCCGGGGAAGCCGTCTCCGGACAATTCGCCGAGGGCGGCCAGCACCCCCGCCTCGATCGCGTCGAGACCGGCGCCCCGCTGGTAGAGCCGTTTGGAGTCGCCCCACGGTGCCGCCCCGCCGTTCGCGGCGCCGATCTCCCCGGCGGCCCGCGCGAAGCGGTCGGCGTGCGCGGCGTCGTCGGCCTCGTCGTTCTCCGTGACGGCCCAGGCCGTCGCTGCCACCACCAGGGGACCGAGATTGGGGCCGTAGCCGGCCTCGTCGGTGCCGATCACCAGGGTCATAGTGTCGCCGCCGCGGGGTGCTGACGGCAATACTCGTAGACGGCGATGGCGGTCGAGGTGGCGGCGTTGAGGCTGTGCGGCAGTCCGGCCATGGGGATCTCGGCGACGCGATCGAGCCGCGCGAGCACGTCGTCCTCGAGCCCGAGCCGTTCGTTGCCCACGACGAGCACCGTCCGCGGCAGGAAACGAAAACCGAAGAGGCGCTCCGATCCGGTCGTCTGTTCGAGGCCGACCAACTGCCATCCCTCGGCGCGAAGGCGGTCGAGCACCGGAGGCAGCGACCGGCGGATCTCCAAGGTCACCTGCTCCGCCCCGTCGCGGGCGATCCGCGTGTCGAGCCCGGCCGCACCGCAGGCGATGACGCGGCGGATGCCGAAGCACCCGCAGGTCCGTACGATGTGGGAGAGATTGACGTGGCTGCGCATCGCCGCGCACGCCACCACCAGCTCGCGAGGCGTCGCGAGGGTTTCTGGAGGGCGGTGACGGATGTGTGAGAAACGCGGCATGGCGGGGGGACGGATCGCGGAAGGAACGCGGGCGGCCGATCGGTTCGTTCCGGGGGCCGGGGCGGCGACATTGTGGCGTTGCGGCGCCGCGGGTGTCAGCCGGCGCCGTGTGGTCGCCGCGTGGCTGGTGGCGCTCGGTGCGCTGCCGGCGCTGCCCGCCATCGCGGCGCCCCCTCCCGCCGACAAGCCGACCCTCGCCGCGGTCGATCATGCCGGGCTGATGGCGGCGGTCGCCCGGCAGAAGGGCAAGATCGTCGTCCTCGACTGCTGGAGCACCTCCTGCCCGCCGTGCGTGAAGGAGTTTCCGCGCCTGGTGGCGCTCGAGGAGAAGTACGGCGACCGGGTGGTGTGCATGTCGCTGTCGCTCGACTTCGAGGGCCTCGACCCGGTGGACACGCTGGTGCCGCCGGTGCTGCGGTTCCTCCAGCAGGTGAAAGCCGGGGGGGTGATCAACCTCATCGCCACCGAGGAGGCCGACGCGATGTACAAGAAGCTCGAACTCGACAGCGTGCCGGCGGTCTACGTGTGGAAGGCCGACGGGTCGCTCGCCCGCCGGTTCGACGAGGGGGATGCCAAGACGCGCCTCGGACGCCCGTTCACCTACGACGACATCGAGGCGGAGGTCGCGGCGCTGCTGGCGCGATGACGAGGCATCCGCCTTTCGCCGTTGCCCGGCGCCGGCGACCCCCGTAGCCTGACCGGTACGCACGCCCCTGGAGGTCCCGCCCGTGACCACGACGCGCCCGTCTCCGTCGCCGTCCAGCGACGGTCCGCTCCCCGGCGACATCGTCCGGCACCCGAACTTCTTCCACCGCGAGACGGTCGAGGCGATCGTCATCGCCTTCACCCTGGCGCTGCTGTTCCGCGCCTTCGAGGCCGAGGCCTACGTCATCCCCACCGGGTCGATGGCCCCCACGCTGATGGGTCGCCACAAGGATCTCACCTGCAGCGCCTGCGGCAAAGACTACCGCGTCGGCTGCTCGGCCGAGGAGGACGACCAGTCGCTCGAGTTCCGCGCCCAGCTCGCCCGGCTCGAGGCCGAGGCGGTCGGTCTGCGGGCGTCGGCGGGTCGCGGCGACGGTGCCGACGCCCGCACCGCGGCCCGGCGGCTGGAATCGCTCGAGGCGCGGGGTGGTCCGCTCGACCAACTGCGCACGCGGTTGGCCCGCAAGCTCGTGCCGGCGTCACGTTGCGGCAACTGCGGGCACGTGATGCAGTTGGTCGAGGACACGCCGCAGGGGGTGGCATACGATCCGCGCTATCCCTCCTACCCCGGCGACCGGGTACTGGTCGACAAGATGACCTACGACTTTCGCGAACCGCGGCGCTGGGACGTGGTGGTCTTCAAGTACCCGGAGGATGCGAAGACCAACTACATCAAACGGCTGATCGGACTGCCGGGCGAGACGGTGTCGATCGTCGGCGGTGATATCTGGACGTCGCGCGATGGCGCCGCGGCGGAGATCGCACGCAAGCCCCCCGAGCGGCTCCGCGCGATGCTGCAGTGCGTCCACGACACGGGCCACGAGGCGGAGGCGCTGGTCGCCGCCGGCTGGCCGGCGCGCTGGACCGACTGGACGGTGCCGGGGAACCCCGCCGCCTGGACGCGCGAAGGCGGCGCCTTCTCCACCGCCGCACCCGCCGCGACCCTCCGCTACCGCCATCTCGTCGCGGGCCCCGACGAGTGGCGTGCGGCACGCGAGGGACGGGGCGCGAGCGGCGCGCCACGCGGGCAATTGATCGACGATTTTCAGCCCTACAACGCCGTCGCCACCCGCGCGCACTGGGTCGGCGATCTGGCGGTGGAGGTGCGACTGACGAGCCGCGCCGCAGGGGGCAGCGTGAGTCTCGATCTCGTCGAGGCCGGCAAGCCCTACCGCTGCACCATCGACCTCGGGACGGGGAACGCCGAACTGACGCTCCCCGGCGTCGCCACACCGGCACGGGGCGCGACACCGGTGCGCGGGCGCGGCACCTGGAAGATCCTCTTCGCCAACGTCGACGACGAAGTGTCGCTGTTCGTCGGCGATCGCCGGGTCGCCTTCGACGCGCCGACGCGGTGGAACGGCTCGATCGACGCCGCCGAGGCGCTCCGCCCCGACGAATCCCCGCGCGAGCCGGGGGACGAGCGGCCCGGCGACATGGCACCGGTTGGGATCGCCACGGCCGGTGCCGACGTCAGCCTCGAGCGCATCCGCGTGTTGCGCGACGTGTTCTACATCGGTGCCGTCGCCTACCTGCCACACACCGGCGGCTTCGAGGAGGGGAAGCGGCTCGACTTTCCGCTCGAGGCCGACCAGTTCTTCGTGCTCGGCGACAACTCCGCCGCCAGCAAGGACAGCCGGCTCTGGCTCGAGGGGCACCACGTCGACCGCCACCTGCTCGTCGGCCGGGCGTTGGCGGTGTTCTGGCCGCACGCGGTGTCGCCGTCGTGGGCGCTACCGCTGCGGCTCGGCGGTCTCGAACTGCGCGTGCCTTCCTGGCCCAATGTCGCGCGGATGCGCTGGGTGCGCTAGCGGGCTGGGGACACACAGCCTGCCGCACCTCAGGGATGAGGTGCCGGGAGTGCAACTCCCGTGAAAAGCGAAGCTTTTCGAGTGGCCAAAGGCCATGGATGGACTTTGGCCACGGGCTGCTAGCGGGCTGGGGACACACAGCCTGGCACACCTCACGGATGAGGTGCCGGGAACGCAGTGCCCGTGACAGGCGACGCTTGTCGGGTGGACAAGGCCATGGCTGGACTTTGGCCACAGGCTGCTCGCAGGCTGTGACACCCGGCCTGCTGGCGGCCCGTGGGGCATGGCCCGGACCCGAAGGCGCCGGACCGACGCCGCACGCGCCCGAACCGGTTGAATCCGTGCCACACCGCGGGCGCAACTGCGATTGCCCCCGCGGTCCCCCGTTGGGGAAGATGCGGGGCGGCGGGGCGGCGGCGCGACGGGCGCCGTGGCTCACGCCGGACGAAGGAGCGTCCGATGCCGCTGCTGAGTGTCCACGGGCTGGTGAAGACCTACGGCCGCCGCCGCGTGGTCGACGGGGTCGATTTCCACGTCGAAGCCGGCGAGATCGTCGGGCTCCTCGGCCCCAACGGCGCCGGCAAGACGACCAGCTTCCGCATGACCTGCGGGATGGTGATCCCCGACTCGGGCCGCGTCCTCCTCGACGATCACGACATCACGCGCTGGCCGATGGCGAAGCGCGCCCGCGACGGCGGGATGGGATACCTCGCCCAGGAGCAGAGCGTGTTCCGCAAGCTCACCGTCGAGCAGAACCTACTGGCGATCATGGAGTTGGTGGGGATGGGGCGAGCCGAGCGGCGCCGGCGCTGCGAGGAGTTGCTCGAGCAGTTCGACATCGTGCGGATCCGCAAGTCGCGCGCCCACTACATCTCGGGAGGCGAGAAGCGGCGTCTGGAGATCGCCCGCTGCCTGGTGACGGAGCCGCGGATCATCCTCCTCGACGAGCCGTTCACCGGCATCGATCCGGTGACGATCCACTCGATCCAGAAGATCATCGTCGCTCTCCGCGACGGCGGCATCTCGATCCTGATCACCGACCACCGCGAGCGAGAGACGCTGGCGATCACCGACCGCAGCTACGTGATCCGCGCCGGCAAGGTGCTCTGCCACGGCACCGCGCAGGAGGTGCTCTCCAATCCCGACGCGCGGAAGTTCTACTTCGGCGAGACCCCGGTCGAGCTGCCGGGCTCGGTCGAGGCGGCGTAGGGGCGGGCCGACCCACCGGCCGCGCCGCTGGAGTATGCTCGCGCTCCACACAGGAGCCAGCCATGCCCTGCTGCCGTCGCCCGTTTTCTCTCGCACTCTCCCTGCTCCTCGCCAGCGCGGCCCTCGCCGCCTCCGCCGCGGCGCCGACGCGGCGGGTGCTCGTCTGCGGGCCGCGGACGGCGATCGTCGACATCACCGATGAAACCTCCGCCGGCCGCGTCGAGTGGAGCTGGCCGGCCAACACGCGCGAAGGCTGGGTGCTGCCCGATGGGCGGATCCTCCTCGCGCTGTCGAAGAGCCCCGAGTGCCCCGGCGGCGCCGCCGTCGAGATCGAACGCGGTACGGACGGCGCCGCCGACCGCGTCGTGTGGCGCTACGACGGCACCCAGGAGGAGGTGAACTCGATCCAAAAGACCGCCGCCGGCACCTACGTGCTCACCGAGGCCGGGCCGAGTCCGCGATTGGTCGAGATCGGTGCTGACGGGAAGGTGGTCGGTGGTTTTCCTCTCGCCTGCCAGAAAGCCAACGCCCACATGCAGTCGCGGATGGCACGCCGCCAACCCGACGGCACGACACTCGTTCCGCACCTTCTCGACTTCGCCATCGTCCGCTACGCCGCGGACGGCCGTGAAATGCGGCGGATCGACACCCGAGTGCCGGGCGAACCGCAGGTCAACTCGTGGCCGTTCACGGCGATCGTCCTCGGCGACGGCGCGATCCTCGCCGGCCTCACCAACGGCAACCGCGTCGTCGAGTACGACAAGGCGGGGAAGGTCCGCTGGCAGGTGACGGCGGCCGACACCGGCGGTGCGATCAACGACGCCTGCGGGGTGCAACGCCTCCCGGGGGGCAACACGATGATCGCCAGCTACCACGTCGGCAAGGGGGGCGAGAGGCTCGTCGAGGTCACGCCCGACAAGAGGATCGCCTGGGCGTGGAAGGCCGACGTGCCGGCGGTGCACCACTTCCAGGTGCTCGCCATCGACGGTGTGGCGGTGACCGCGCCGGCGCTGCGCTGACACGTGAGCCAGTGCGGGCTGGCCGACGGCGTGCCGGGAGCCGGGCCCGGGCTGGGCCGAAACGCCGTCGGGATCGACCGCGGCACCTGCTGTGAGAACCTGGGTTTTGCCGACCGATCGCCACCCCCGGCCCATCCGGGGGCGGGGTAGAATCGAGGAGTCCGACCGTTTCCCTGCGCCCGGGCGTCGGCCTGCGGAGGGGAGGCGGCCCTGGGAGGCAACGCCGTGTCCCCGTCGATCACGTCCCCGCGGGTCGGGCTGGTCGGTCGTCGGCGGCCTGCGGCCGTGATGGCAGCGATCGCCGCGTTCGCCGCCGGCACCGCCGCAGTGGCGGCCGACGGCCCGTTGTCGACCGAGGATGCGGCCTTCTTCGAGACCAGGGTCAGGCCGCTGCTGGTCGAACACTGCGCGGAATGCCACTCGGCCGCCGCCGGCGAACCCGAAGGCGGGCTGTCGTTCGATTCACGAGCCGATTTTTTCGCCGCCGATGGGGTCGCGGTCGCCGGCGATCCCGACCGGAGCGTGCTCGTGCAGGCGGTGCGCTACGACGGCGACCTGCAGATGCCCCCGGCCGGCCGGCTCCCCGCCGAGGCGATCGCGACGCTCGACGAATGGGTGCGCCGCGGGCTCCCCTGGCCGGCCGACGGCAGCCAGCTGTCGCGCGGGGGTTTCGACCTCGCCGGCCGCCGTGCGGCGCACTGGTGTTGGCAGGCGCCGATCGCGACGGCACCGCCGCCGGTCGCCGCCGCCGGTTGGTGCCGCGGTGACGTCGATCGCTTCATCGGGGCGCGGCTCGAGCGGGCGGGCCTCGCGCCCGCGCCCGAGGCGTCTTCCCTGACGCTCGTCCGCCGCGCGGCGGAGGTGCTCACGGGCTTGCCTCCCGATCCGGCGGACGTCGCGCGGATCGCCGCCGATCCCGACCCGGCGGCGTTCGATCGCTACGTCGACACGCTGCTGGCCTCGCCCCACTACGGCGAGCGGTTCGCCCGCCACTTGCTCGACGTCGTCCGCTATGCCGAGACGCGCGGACACGAGTTCGACTTCCCCATTCCCAACGCGTGGCGCTACCGCGACTGGGTCGTGCGGGCGCTCAACGCCGATCTGCCGTTCGACCGGTTCGTCGTCGAGCAGGTGGCGGGGGACCTGGTGGAGCCGCCGCGGCTCGACGCCGCCGGGGCCGACGAATCGGTGCAGGGGACCGGTTTCTGGTTCCTCGGCGAGGAGGTGCACTCGCCGGTCGACATCCAGCAGGACGAGGCCGACCGGATCGACAACCGCGTCGACACGTTCGGTAAGGCGTTTCTCGGGCTGCCGCTGGGCTGCGCCCGGTGCCACGACCACAAATTCGACGCCATCTCCGCCGCCGACTACTACGCGCTCGCGGGCACGGTGATGTCGGCCAGTTATCGGCAGGTGCCGTTCGAGTCGCTGGCCGCGAACCGGCGCGTGGCCGCGCGGCTCGCCGCCGCCGACGGCGCCGATCGGCGGCGGCTCCTGCCGGCCGTGGCGGAGGCGATCGCGGCCCGGGAGCGCGGCGAACTGCTCGGCGCCCTCCGGGCGAGACTGGCAGCCGCGCCGGAGCCGACGGCGCGCGACCACGAGGTGGTGATCGCCGACTACACCCGCGGCGCCGACTCCACGGCGCCGCTGGCCGACGGCGCGGCGTGGCGGAGCGTGGCCGCCGGTCAGCCGCTCCCCCGCGCGGTGGGCGTCGGGATCCTGCCGACGGGAGCGGTGCGCGCCGAGGCGGTGTGGGCGACCGGCCGGTCGACCGGAGAACGCGATCCCGGTGCCCTCGGCGGCCACGACCGGGCCGGCAAGGTGTTGCGGACGCCGAAGGTTTGGCTCACCGCTGGCGTCGTGTGGCACCGGGTCCGCGGCCACGTGCAGATCTTCACCTGCGTGGACGGCCACGTGATGGTCCTCGGTCCGCTGTACGGCAGCACGGTGACCACCGTCGACACCGGCGGGCAGTGGCGTTGGGTGCGCCAGGACATGCGGGCCGACATCGACTGGTCGCGCGGTCACTTCGTCCACGTCGAATACGCGCCGGTCGCCGGTGCGGTGGACGTCGCCGAGGTGGTCGCCACGACCGGGGAACCGCGCCGCGCCGACCCGCTGGCCGTCGAGGTCGTCGCCCGCGGAACCGCGGGTGCGACCGATCCCGACCCGGTGCTCGGAACGCTCCTCGACGAGGCGCTCGCCGCCTGCCGCGCGGGGGGGGCGTTGTCGGCCGCCGAGGTGGCGGTCGTGGAAACGGCGATCGCTGATCCTTCCATCGACTGGACGAGCGGTGCGGAAGCGCGTCTGGCGGCCACCGCGGCCATCGCCCGCGACGGGCGCGAGGCGATCGCTGGTGAGGCCGTGCGCGCCTCCGCCACGGCCCCGGCGCTCCTCGACGGGAACGGGATCGACCAAGCGATCCTGCTCAAGGGATCGGCGGCTCGGCGCGGGCGCACGGTGCCGCGGCGGTTTCTCGAGGCGATCGACGGCGACGCCCAACTCCCCTGGCCGAGTGGCGCCTCCGGCCGCCGCGAACTCGCGGCGCGGCTGGTCGATCCCGCCAATCCGCTCACCGCGCGGGTGATCGTCAACCGCGTCTGGCACTGGCTGTTCGGCCGCGGGTTGGTCGCCACCCCAGACAATTTCGGCCTGCTCGGCGAAGCCCCCGACGATCCGCTGGCGCGGGCGCTGCTCGATACCCTCGCCGTGCGGTTTCGCGACGAGGGCTGGAGCCTCAAACGCTTGGTGCGCGAGATCGTCTTGAGCAGCACGTGGCGGATGAGCAGCGTCGCCCGGGCGGAGGCGATCGCGATCGATCCGCACAATCGACTGCTGCACCATGCGCCGCTCCGCCGTCTGGAGGGGGAGGCGATCCGCGATGCGATGCTGGCGGTGTCGGGGCGGCTCGATCGCTCGGTCGGCGGACCGCCGGTCGAGGTGCACCTGGCGGAGTTCCACGACGGGCGCGGCAAGCCGGAATCCGGACCGCTCGACGGCGCGGGACGCCGCAGCCTCTACACCAAGATCCGCCGCAATTTCCTTCCCGCCCTGCCGCTCGCCTTCGACATGCCGGCGCCGTTCCAGGCGATGGGGCGGCGCAATGTCACCAACGTCCCGGCGCAGGCGCTGGTGCTGCTCAATGATCCGTTCGTCGTCGATCAGGCGCGGCAGTGGGCGAGGCGCGTGCTGGCGGAATCGGCGGCGACGACGGAGGAACGCATCGACGCCATGTACCGCGCGGCGTTCGCCCGGGCGCCGCGCCGCGACGAAGCAGAGGCGGCCCGGGCCTTCCTCACGGCGCAGGCGGTGCTCCACGGTGTCGAGTTTGCCGACGATCCACGCGATGAGGCCACGTGGGCCGATTTCGCCCACGCGCTGTTCAACGCCAAGGAGTTCATCTACCTCCCATGAGTGAACCGGTCGCCAGCGCGATCGCGGGGATCCCGTTCCCCTGCCGCCGGCAACGGCGGCCGACGTCGCGGCGGCGTTGGCTCCTCGAAGCGGGCTGTGGATTCGGGGCGGTGGCGGCCACGGCGCTCCTCGAGCGCGAGCGTGCCACCGCGGCCGGCATGGCGGTCCGCGACCACCGGCCGCGGGCCACGAGCGTGATCTTCCTCTACATGGATGGCGGCGTGTCGCAGGTCGATTCATTCGATCCCAAGCCGCGCCTGGAGCGTGACGCCGGCAAGGATCCGCGCGGCCTCTTCAAGGTGGACGCGACGCAGTTCAACAACGTCGGCACGGTACTGCCCAGTCCATGGGGCTTTCGCCCGTACGGGAAAAGCGGGATCGAGGTGAGCGATCTGTTTCCCTGCATCGCCGCCGAGGTGGATGAACTGGCGGTGATCCGCTCGATGACCAGCACGTTTCCCGAACATACCAACGCCAACTACTTCCTCCATACCGGCAGCGGACTGCAGGGCAGGCCGAGCATGGGGGCGTGGATGACGTACGGGTTGGGCAGCGAGAACGACGACCTGCCCGGCTTCATGGTGATCAACGGCGGGCTCATCCCGCCCGGCGGACTCGACAACTTCACCAGCGGGTTTCTTCCCGCCACCTACCAGGGATCGGTGATCCGGCCGGTGCGCGGCGGTCTGGCGAACGTCGTGCCGCGCGAATCGTCCGTGCACAAGCAGGAGGCGAAACTCGACCTGGCACGGCGGCTCGACCGCGGCTTCGCGGCCGCCTATCCCGCCGTGCCCGACGCGCTCGAAAGTGCGATCGCGAATCGGGAACTCGCTTGGCGGATGCAGACCGAGGTGCCGGGCCTCCTCGACGTGGCCGCCGAGACCGTGGCCACCAAGCGGGCGTACGGCCTGGAGAGCGAGTACGAGCCGACGCGGATTTTCGGCACCGAGTGTCTGCTGGCACGGCGCATGGTGGAGCGCGGCGTGCGATTCGTGGAACTCACCTGCCCGTCGGTCGGTACCGACCGCTGGGATCAGCACGGCGGCCTGCGCGAGGGCCATGCCCGCAATGCCCGGGCAGTGGACCAGCCGATCGGTGCCCTGCTCGCCGATCTCCGGCAGCGCGGTCTGCTCGACTCGACCCTCGTGGTGTGGAGCGGAGAGTTCGGCCGCACCCCGTTCGCCCAGGGAGCCGACGGTCGCGACCACAATCCGCAGGCCTTCTCGCTGTGGATGGCGGGAGGTGGGATCAAGGGAGGCACGGTCGTCGGTGCGACCGACGACTACGGCTACCGGGTGGTCGACAAGCCGTTGGTGATCCACGATCTGCACGCCACGATGCTCTGGCTGCTGGGCATCGATCATACGCGGCTCACCTACCGCTTCAGCGGCCGCGACATGCGGCTCACCGACGTGCACGGTCAGGTGATCGCCGACGCGCTGGCGTGAACGCCGCTCCCGGCCGCGGCCCGGGCGGTCGTCGTCGCTGCGGCGCGATCAGCGGCCGGCTTTCATCGACAGGCTGCGGAGCGTCAGCACCGAGCCGATCGACATCAGGGCCAGACCGAGCCAGCGCGGTGGCTCCACCACCTTCCGCACGGGGGCGCCCTGCCACAATGCGGACGCCCCGGCCGCCCGCGGTTCGCCGAGTTGCGCGGCGATGAACCGGGTCGACTTCTCGGACAGGGTGAACGACTCCACGAGGCGGAATTGGATCCCCGCGAGGAACAGGACCAAGCCCACCAGCAGGATGTGCTGTCGTTGCGGTTGCCAGCGCATCGCGTCCTCCGCGGCGGCGACCCGGGTTCCGGACATCCCGCCGGAAGTTCCATCGTGCGATGCGGCCCCGCGGCTGGAGGCGGCGATCGGACGGTGGATATGTGGCGATGGTGACGCGCGTAACGGCCCGCCATGGCGCGGCGGAAACCGGGCAAGGCCGGCACCCTGGGCAAACCATGGCCGCGCATAGCGGTTTTTTCTCGCGAAACGATTCTGACGATGACGATAGTTCCCTCGATCGTACCGATCGTTCCGCCTCCGAAGACTCTCTTGCAGACGGGGCCGACCGTGAAAAAGTCCATGACAAAGCTCTCCTGGATGGTGCTGACCGGGGCGGCCGTCGCCTGCGGGTTTGCCCACCGTGTCGTCGCGGCCGATCCGCCGCTGTTCACGGGCGATGCCGGCGTCGACACTGCCGTCGTCGAGCCAGCGGCGCCCTCGCTGCAATTGGACGCCGTGCCCGAGCTACCCCGCGACGCGGTCGGGACGGGCACGCTGGGACAACCCGGCGACATGCTCGTCGGCGAACCGCTGCCGGAAACGCTCCCCGGCCTACCGGGACGGCTCGCCGACGACCTGCGGCTCGACGAGCCGATCCTCGAGCGGATGCCCGACGAGGTGAGTTCGGGCAACTGGTTCTCGCTCGGACAGTGGTACGGGTCGGCCGAGAGCATCTGGATGGACCGCAACCGCGAGTACCGCCGGGTCGTCGGCCGCGACGTGCTCGTGCCGGTGCCCGCCGGACGCAACAAGCAGGGAGTCTTCGTCACCGATTCGATCCCTTACGACCTCGCGCCCGGCGCGCGGATCACGCTCGGCACCTACGTCGGCCGCGACTACCTCAACCGCGATCAATCGCTGGAGTTCACCTACTACGGCGGGTTCTCGTTCGCGATCAACGACGCATGGAATGCGCTGACGCTCAACAGTGGTACCGCCTCGTCGTTCCTCGTGCCGACCCTGGCTAGCGCCTCGCCGGGTTTCACCGGCGCGCAGCAGTACCTGCTCACCACGACTTCCAACTTCAACAGCATGGAGATCAACTGGAAGCTCCACCGACGCCTTGGCCGCGACAAGGTGACGATGTCGCCCAACGGTGACTGGACGCGGCATGCGGAACGCGGCTGGCTGCCGAGCCTGATCATCGGGCCGCGCGTGGCCAACGTGAACGAAACCTGCTCGTTCAGCGGACGCATGCCCGGTCAGCCGCTGTCGAGCTTCGGCGGCGACTACAACATCAACGCCCAGAACTGGCTGCTCGGACTCAATCTCGGCGGGGAACTCATCAGCCAGAACGAGTTCTTCTACTGGGGCCTCCGCGGCCGCGCGGCGCCCGCGATCTCGTTCACCGCCAATCAACAGTCGTTCAACGGTGTCAACAACTACCTCCCCTCGACGATCCCGATCCGCGACCTCGACGGCCGGCCGATCGTGTTCGACGGTGTGCCGCAGACCGTGACCGTGCCGCAGGGTTCGGAGAGTTGGCAGATGGCGGCCTCGCAGACCGCCCCCGGCTTCCTCGGCGATCTCACCATCCTCGCAGGATGGAACATCACGCCCAACTGCGCGCTGCAGTGCAGCTACGATTTCCTCTGGATCGGCGGGCTCGCCACCGCGACGCGGCAGTTCAACATGAACAAGATCCGCCAGAATCCGATCGACGGTGGCGGCCAGATGTTCCTCAACGGCTTCGCTTTCGGCCTCAACGGGGCGTGGTGAGCCGCCGCCCTCGGCTTCAGTCGGCGGCGACCGCCACGGCCGCAGCCTGACCGGTGGAGCAAAGGTTGACCGCCAGAGCCGTCGGTGGCCGCCCGGCGAGCGCTTCGCCATGGACGACGCGCACCGGGCAGTCGGGGTCCGGGATGCGGTAGTTGAGCGTCGGCGGCACCAGGCCGCCGTCGATCGCCAGCACGCTACCGGCGAGTTCGACGACGCCCCCGCCCGCGCCCAGGTGGCCGAATGCCGCCTTCAAGGCCGTCACCGGGACGTCGCCGACCTCGGCGGCGATCGCCCGGGCCTCGACCCGATCCATCTCGACCGTGCCCACGCCATGGGCGTTGACGTGGCCGAGGGCGGCGGGTGCCAGCCGCGCCGCCCCGAGCGTCGCCCGGATCGCCCCGCGCAGCGCCGTTCCCGTCAGTCCACTCCGTCGGGCCCCCGGTTCGCAGCGCGACGCCGTGCCGAGGATGCGGGCGCGGACCCGCGCCCCGCGGGCGGCGGCGTGGGCGCGTGACTCGAGGACCAGCGCCCCCGCTCCCTCCCCGTTGACGAGACCGTCACGGTCGCGGTCGAAGGGGCGGCACGCCTCGCGGCAGTCGCCGGCGCGATGGCTGAGGAGGGCGTCGCCCCGCGCCACCAGTGCCGTCGGATGGAGCCGGCAGCCGGTGCCGCCGGTGAGCATCACGTCGGCCCAGCCGCGCTGGATGACGCTCACCGCCTCCGCCACGGCCAGCAGGCCCGAGACCTCGCCGAGGACGATGGAGTTGTTGGGGCCGCGGGCGTCGTGGGCGATGGCGATGTGCGACGCGGTCATGTTGGGCAGGTGCTTGAGCAGCCACAGCGGGTGCAACTCGTCGTGGATCGCCTCCGACCAGAGGGTGAAGTCGAACCGCGCGTCGCGCACGCTGCGCCGGTACGTGCTCACCAGATCCTCGAGATCGGCGTAGATCATGTCGCCGCCGAACACCACGCCGAAGCGGTCGGGTTGGGCGAGCGGGGCCGCCAGAGCGGCGTCGGCCATCGCCAACTCGGCGGCGGCGAAGCCGAGTTGGATCTCGCGGCTCATCACCTTGAGGCTCTTGCGCGGGCGCACGAACTCCTTCGGTTCGAAATCGACGATCTGCCCGCCGAATCGCACCGACAGGGAACTGGAGTCGAAGCGGTCGATCGGCCGGATGCCGCTCGATCCGGCGACGAGCGCCCGCCAGAAGGGGTCGGCACCGATGCCCAGGGGGGTCACCACCCCGATGCCGGTCACGACGACCTCACATGCCCCACGCATCTCCGCACCCTAAACCAATCCGTGGCCGATCGGAAGTGCCGCGTCGGCCGGGGCGAAGGCGCGGGCCGGATCACGGCTGGCGCGGGTGCTGGTCGCGCCAAGCCGACGGATCGAGAGGTCGCTCCGCCGACCACAACCCGCGGCGGCCGCGGCGGGCTTCGGCTTCGAGCGCCACCAATTCCGGATCGGGGGCGATGCGGCCGAAGACCCAGGCATGCCCGTCACGCACGAGGCGCGCGTTGACGTCCTCGCCCGCGACGCTGAGGCGTGCCAACAATCGGCCGTGCTGGTCGTGGCCACGGGCATCGATCTGCACCGTACGACCTTCTACCAGGGCCGCCAGCGCCGCGCGCGATTCCCTCCCGTGGGGCTGGGCCAGTTCCGGGGCGTCGATCCCCAGCATGCGGATGCGATGGTCGACCCCGTCGGGCGACCGGGCGGTCACCGTGTCGCCGTCGTGAACGAACGCCACGGTCCAGCCGCGGGGATCACCCCCCACCTGCCGGCGACAACTCTCCGCGACCGCTGCCACGGCGGACGCGAGGAGCGCCGCCAGCAGATGCCGCCGCCGCAGGCTCCGGGGAATCCGCCCGAATGGCGGGGGGCCCGGTCGGTGGCCGACCGGACGGCGTGACGGTTGGGCGAACGGCATGATGATCGGACGCGCGTGGCGGCGCGGTTGACAGTGGTCGTGCGGACGCTTGAATCTACGGCAGGGGAGGGTGCGAGACCCACCGTTGGGCATCGGTTGCGGCGCGGGTGGTGCTGGAATCCGTGTCGCTGGAGCCCGTGGAACGAGCATGCGGTCGTCCGGGAACGCGGATCCGGGACCACCGCATCACCGGCAACACCATCACGGGCGACGGTATCTCAACGGCGCGGCATCCCCGGGATGGGTGCCCCGTCGAACGACGCAGCAGGCCAATGGTCGATGGATGGTTTTCCGATGGTGACGGTGCGTGATCCACGGCGTTGGTTCCTCGGCGCGATGGCGAGGGGGCTCGCCGTCCTGCCGCTGCTCCCGGTGCCGGCGTGCTCGCGGTCGCCGATCCAGAACGCGGAGAGCCTCGCGCGGAGCCTCGGTGGTCGGGTGTTCTTCGACAAGGGACGGCTGTATCGCGTCGAACTGCAGCGCGGGCGGGTCCGTGACGGCGATCTCGCCCAGTTCGCCGCATGGCTTCCCGAACTCGAGGAGATCGACCTCACCGGGACGAAAGTCACCGACGCCGGCATCGAGGCGATCGCCGGCCTGACGAAGTTGCGCAAGCTGCAGCTGTCGGGCACGAAGATCACCTCCGCCGCCATCGCCCATCTGACGCGGCTCACCGCGCTCACCGACGTCTATCTCATCAACACGGC
>JBJSXB010000161.1:0-27509 GCA_046086245.1 Planctomycetaceae bacterium
CGCCCATCCGGGACCGGGCATGCCGATGGTGCTGATGTCGGGATGGATCGCGGCCGACTGCGTCGATCAGGATCGGCTCGTCGAACCGGCGCGCGACGTGCGATCGCCCGCGCCGTGCCCCGCCTGACCGCGATCCGAGGCAGGGGCGTCGCCCGGCGTCGCACGGTGACCCGCACCGTACCTCGTCCGGGCGCACCCGTGGCCGGGGCGGGGGCGTCGGGGACACGAAGGGGCAGCGGATGGAGATCTCGGACACGCCTGCGAGGGACGAGCGACCCGCGACCGGACCGCCGGGTAATGCGGCCACCGGAGCGGCGGCGACCGCCGGTTCGCGAACTCCGCGTCGGGATCACTCCCTGCCACCGTTCTCGCATCGGCTCAACGAGTGGTTCATGTGGTACGTGCGCGGATACCTGCAACGCCACTTCCACGCCCTCCGGTTGCTCACCGATGGCAGCACGATCCCCGCGCCGGGGGACCGCGCGGTGTTCATCTACACAAACCACCCCGGATGGTGGGATCCACTGGTGTTCCTCATGGTGGGCCGGCTGCTCTTTCCCGGCCGGATGAGCTACGGTCCGATCGACCAGGCGGCTCTCGGCCGCTATCGGTTCATGGAGCGGATCGGGTTTATCGGCATCGACCCGGCCAGCCGTGCCGGGGCGGCGCGATTCCTCCGCGCCGCCCGCGCCGCGTCGGTGCGGTCCGACGTCATCTTCTGGTGCACCGCCCAGGGCGAATTCGTCGATCCGCGCTCCCGACCGCTCCGGCTTCGGCCCGGCATCGCACACGCGGCGGCGGCCGGGGGACGCGGCTGGATCCTGCCGCTGGCGGTGGAATACCCCTTTTGGTCCGAGCGTCTGCCCGAGGCCCTGGTGGCCTTCGGAACACCACTCGAACTCGGCGCCGACCGCGACGTACACGCGTGGCAGGAACGGCTCCAGACGGCCCTCACCGCGACGCAGGACCGGCTAGCCGCGGCCGCCTGCCGCCGCGACGCGCGGCTCTTTCGCACGTTGCTCTCCGGTCGCGTGGGGGTCGGCGGCCCCTACGACGTGTGGCGGCGACTGATGGCGCGGCTCCGCGGCGAGCGATTCGACCCCGCCCATCTCGCCGAACCCGTGGCCGGTGATCCGCCATGACGTTCGTCGGTATCGCCGCCGTGGCGGCGCTCGCGGCATCCGCACTTCCCGCCTGGCTGGCACGGCGCAACCTCCGGGCCTTCACGCCCGCTCCGGAGCCGCCGGAGGCGCCCCCGCGCGCCGTATCGGTGCTCGTACCGGCACGTGACGAGGCGGCGGCGATCGAGGATGTGGTCCGGCACGTGCTCGCCAGCCGCGGCGTCGACGTGGAACTCGTGGTCCTCGACGACGACAGTCGCGACGACACACGGGCGATCGTCGAGCGGTTCGCCGCCGCCGACCCGCGGGTCCGGGTGCTGTCCGGCGCGCCCCTGCCCGATGGCTGGTGCGGCAAGCAGCATGCCTGCCATCAACTCGCCGCCGCCGCGGCGCACGACACGTGGGTGTTCCTCGACGCCGACGTCCGCGTCGGCCCGACCGCGCTGGCCCGCGCGGTCGCCTTCCTCGAATCCCGGGCCATCGGCCTCGCCAGCGGCTTCCCGACGCAACGCACCTCCTGCACGGCCGATCGCCTGCTCCTGCCGCTGATCCACTTCATCCTCCTCGGTTTCCTGCCTCTCGACCGCAGCCGCCGCGACGGTCATCCCGCCCTCGCGGCGGGATGCGGCCAGTTGTTCGTGACGCACCGTGACGCCTACTCCCGTGCCGGGGGCCACGCCGCCATCCGACGGTCGCTCCACGACGGCGTCATGCTGCCCCGCGCCTACCGCCGCGCCGGGCTCGGCACCGACATCTTCGATGCCAGCGATATCGCCACCTGCCGGATGTACTCCGGAAACCGGGAGACCTTGGCGGGACTGGCCAAGAACGCCACCGAGGGAATCGGGGCGCCGCGCACGATCGTGCCGTTCACCCTGCTGCTCGGCTGCGGACAGGTGCTGCCGGCGGCGCTCGTCGCGGCCGGCGTCGCCGCCGGCTGGCGCGGGTGGCCGGCATGGGCGATCGCCGCGGCATGGCTGGCGGCGGCGGCGTCGATCGGGACGCGCGTCGCCCTCGACAGACGTTTCGGCGGCGGAACGCTCGCCGCGGCGACGCAGCCCCTGGCGGTGCTGCTCCTGCTGGTCATCCAGTGGTACGCGCTGCTGCGGAAGACGCTCGGACTGCCGACGGCATGGCGCGGCAGGCGGCTGTCGCCCCAGTGAACTCCCACCCCGGGGCGGAATGGGTCATCGGCGGCGGCAGGCCCGCTCTCGGGCGAGGATCACGGACGCTTCCGCTGCGGCGACCGTCTCGGCCACCGCGGTGAGATGCCCCATCTTGCGTCCCGGGCGTGGCTGGCTCTTGCCGTAGAGCGTGAGGCTCACCCCCGGCACCTCGAGGGCCGCGGCCCAGTCGGGTTCCCCCTCGTTCCAGCAGTCGCCGAGGAGGTTGGCCATGGCCGCCGGCCGGGGTTGCCACGTCGAGCCCAGCGGCAGCCCGCAGAGGGCACGCAGTTGCTGTTCGAACTGCGAGCACGCGCCCGCTTCGACGGTCAGATGGCCGGAGTTGTGCGGCCGCGGCGCGATCTCGTTGACCACCAGCCGCCCGTCACGGCCGAGAAAGAACTCGACACAGGCGACGCCGACGAGATCGAGGGCGCCGAGGATGCGTCCGGCGATCCCGCGGGCTTCTTCGAGGACCGCCTCCGCCAGCGGGGCAGGGGAGAGGGTCACGTCGAGCACATGATCGCGATGGCGGTTCCAGGCCGTCGGAAACGCCGCGATGTCCCCGTCGGCACCGCGGGCCGCGACCACTGAGAGTTCGGCCTCGAAATCGATCCAGGACTCGAGCACGATCGCGCCCGGACCGAGCTGCTCCCAGGCCCGCGTCAGCTCCGACCGGTCGGCGATCCGTCGCTGCCCTTTGCCGTCGTACCCGAACGCGGCGGTCTTCGCGACCGCGGGAAATCCCACGGTGGCGGCCGCGTCGTCGAGATCGCCGGCGACGCGGATCAAACGGTGCGGCACGACCGGAAAGCCGTGGGCGACGAGGAACGACTTTTCCCGGGCACGATCCTGCACCGTATGCAGTACGGCCGGCGACGGTCGCACGCGCAGCGTCCGGGCCAGCGCGGTCGCCACCGCGGCCGGCACGTTCTCGAACTCGAACGTCACCGCATCGACACCGGCGGCGTGCCGGGTCACCCCCTCGGGATCATCGAACGAGACGACGTGCAGCCGGTCGCAATGCCGCGCGGCGGGGCAGTCGGTCGTCTCGGAGAAGACCTCGATGCGGTACCCCATCCGCCGGGCGACCGTGGCGAACATCATGCCCAACTGTCCACCCCCGAGCACCGCCAATCGGGCACCGGGGAGGATGACGCGCCCGTCGGCTGCCGGTGGTCGCGCGGCGGTGGTCACCGGGCCGACACCCGGTGGACCGCCGCCTGCTCGACCCCGTCGAGCCCCTCGCGGAGCACGCGGTCGCGCTGCGCATCGCGGTAGGCGACGAGCCGGGCCGCCAGCGGCGGATCGGACAGGGCGAGGATCGCGATCGCCATCATCGCGGCATTGGCCGCGCCTGCGGGGCCGATCGCCAACGTCCCCACCGGCACTCCGGCCGGCATTTGCACGATCGAGAGCAGCGAGTCGAGACCACGCAACATCGCCGATTCGATCGGAACGCCGAGTACCGGCAGCGGCGTCTGGGCGGCGATCATGCCGGGGAGGTGGGCGGCACCTCCGGCACCAGCGACGATCACCTTGAGACCGCGCCCGGCGGCCTCGCGAGCAAACACCCCCATCCGGTCGGGCGTGCGATGGGCCGAAAGAACGGCACACTCGTGCGGGACGCCGAATTCGGCGAGGATCGCCGCCGCGCGCTCCATCGTGGGCCAATCGGACTGGCTGCCCATCACGATGGCGACCAGCGGCTGTGGCGAGGGATCGGATCGAACCGTCATGGGCGGCACCCCGAGTGGAATCCCCGGCATCTTCCCGATTCGACCCCGGCGATGCAACGATCGTCGCATCACGGTTGACGATGCCGGTAGGCCGAGCCGACCATTCCCTGTCCCGATCCACGTCGCCACCGCCGGATCCACGATGGAACATGCCCTACCCGACGTCCTTCGGGTCCCTTGGCCGGATGCCGATGCCGACCCGCCGGCGGCGACCGACGAGGCCCTGTGCCGCGCCGCGGCGGTGCTCGCGGCGGGAGGCCTCGTGGCGATTCCCACCGAAACGGTATACGGACTCGCGTCGGTCGCCGACGACCCGGCGGCGGTGGAACGGATCTTCATCGCCAAGGGGCGCCCGGCGACCAACCCGTTGATCGTCCACGTGGCCGACGTGGCGATGGCGCACACACTTGCCGCGCGCTGGCCGGACACCGCGGCGCGGATCGTCGCCGCGTTGTGGCCGGGACCGGTGACGGTGGTGGTGCCGCGGGCTGCCGCCGTGCCCGACATCGTCACGGCCGGTGGGGAAACGGTGGCACTGCGCTGCCCCGGCCACCGGGTCGTTCGCAGTCTCATCGAGCGTCTCGGCCGGCCGCTGGCGGCACCGAGTGCCAACCGGTCGTCGCGCCTGTCGCCGACGACGGCGGGGCACGTCTTCGAGAGTCTCGGCGCGCGGGTCGATCTGATCCTCGACGGAGGGGTCTGCGACCGCGGCATCGAGTCGACCGTGGTCGATTGCTCGCGTGCCGAGCCCGTGCTGCTCCGGCCCGGTCCGGTGCCGGCGGCGGAACTCCAGCGCCTGCTCGGCCGCCCCGTCCCCTTGCTGGCGGGCGATGGGGGGGTGGCCCGCTCACCGGGCCGCAGCCGCCGCCACTACGCGCCGCGGACGCCGCTGGAACTGCCCGCCGACGGCGCACGGCGGGTGAAGGAACTGACCCGCTCCGGCCGCCGCGTCGGCTGGCTGTGCCTGCGACCGGACGCCGCCGACAGCCACGCGATCGCCTCGTCGAGCGATGCGGTCGTGGTGCCGATGCCCTCCGAACCGGACGCCTACGCCAGCCGTCTGTTCGCCACCCTTCACGCACTCGATCGCCGTTCGCTGGACGCGCTCGTCGCCGATCCGATTCCCACCGATCCGTCGTGGGACGCGGTCCGCGATCGACTGCGGCGCGCGGCAACCCCCGCCGACGCTGACCACGCCGAAGAACACACCACCGATGGCGACGTCGCCGGCTGATTGGCCGCGTGCCGGCGGGCCGTGCCGCGGCGTGCCGCCGGCCGACGGCTCACGCCGCCTTGCCGAGCACGTCGCGCAGCGCCGCGGTGATCTCGGGGTATTGGAAGACGAATCCGGTGTCGAGCGCTACGCGTGGCAGCACACGCTGCGAATCGAACAGCACCTGGGCGAATTCGCCGAACACCAGTCGCAACCCGAAATAGGGGGCGGGAAGGAATGCCGGGCGCCGTAGCACGCCGGCCAGCGCGCGGGTGAAGTCGGCATTGCGCACCGGTTCGGGGGCGACCCCGTTGACGGGTCCGCTGATCGACCCGTGGTCCGCCGCATGCAGGTACAGCCGCGCCAGGTCGGCGACGTGGATCCACGGCATCCACTGCCGGCCGTTCCCGAGCGGGCCACCGGCACCCAACTTGAACGGAGTCAACATCCGGGCCAGGGCCCCGCCCCCACTGCCGAGCACGATCCCCGTGCGGAGCAGCGCGACGCGAATGCCGGCGGCCGAGGCGGTCGTTGCCTCGCGCTCCCACTCGCGACAGACGTCGGCGAGAAAACCGTTCCCCGGCGGACTCGTCTCGACCAATTCCTCGTCGCCACGATTGCCGTAGATGCCGACCGCCGAGGAGGAGACGAGCACCGACGGCTTGGTGGGGCCACGGGTCAGTCCAGCGACCAGGTGCCGCGTCCCGATGACGCGGCTGTCGCGTATCCGCGCCTTCTGCGCCGCGGTCCACCGCCCCTCGGCGACCGACTCCCCCGCCAGGTGGATGACGACGTCGATTCCCTCGAGTGCTTCGGCGGGGGGAGGCCCGGCCAGCGGGTCCCACCGGTAGATCGCGCCGACCGAGGGTCCCAGGCGTCCCCGGGCACGCTCTGGGTCGCGCGACAGGATGACCGGTGCGTCGAGCAGGCGGAGGACGCGTGGACCGACGAAACCCGTGGCACCGGTGACGAGCGCGCGCATCACTTCTCCTGACGATTTCCACAGAAACGGCACGGCGCGAGCGAAAAACTCCGTCGGCGCCTCGGCTGCACGAGCAGTATAAACGTCCGGGCCGAACCGACCTCCCCGCCCGCCGCACCGCTCCCGCCCTTTCCGACCCCCACCCGCCCCCGGGGGTCGCACGGTTTCCCACGTGTCGTCCCAATCTCCGCTCGCCGCCCTCGCGCGGCGGATGGTCGCCGTATTCCGCTCGATCGCACCGCCGCGCTCGGGCCTGCGCCGCGACCTCTGGGTGTCGACCGCGGACGCGGCGGCGTTCAGCGTGATGGTTGGATGCGGGGAGACCTACATCCCGGCCTTCGCCCTCGAACTGGGGATGGGACCGGTCGCCGCCGGTATGACGGCGACGGTGCCGGTTCTCGCCGGCGCGTGCCTGCAACTGGTGACGCCGTGGGGAGTGCGCCGGATCGGCACCAATCGCGGCTGGGTGATCGGCTGCACGCTCGTGCAGGCCGCCAGCTTCGTCCCCATGGTCATCTGGGCGATCACGGGACGCGCGGCGCTGTGGCAACTTCTCGCCGCGGCCAGCCTCTACTGGTCGGCGGGGATGGCGGGAGCGCCCGCCTGGAACTCCTGGATGGGGACGATGGTGCCCGAGCGGATGCGCACCCCCTACTTCGCGCAGCGCAACCGCCTGGGACAACTCGCCGCCTTCGCCGGCTTCGTCTGCGGCGGATTGGTCCTGCAGTGGGGCGAATCCCGTCAGGAGACGCGCGCCGCGTTCGGCGTGCTGTTCGCGATCGCGGCGGCGTTCCGTCTGGTGTCGAGCGCGTGCCTGATCGCCTGCCGCGAACTCCAGCCGCCGGGCCGCGGCCGACTCGCCCACGAACCGACAGGGCCTGCACCCGCCGCCGACGGCCCGCCGCCACCTCCGCTCGTTCACCGGGTCATCGCCCGGATGCGCTCTCCGACGATGGCGCTGGTCACGTTCTTGTGGCTATTCGCCTTCGCCTGCCAGTGCGCCGGCCCGTACTTCACCCCCTTCATGCGCCGGGAACTCGGGTTTTCCTACCTGGCGTTCATGACGGTGGGTGCCACGAGCTTCCTCGCCAAAGCCGCCGCGTTGCCCGCGCTGGGCCGATTGGGATCGCGCATCGGATCGCAACGGCTCTTGCTGGCGGGGGCGCTGTCCGTGGCACCACTGTCGTTGTTGTGGATTCCCTGGCAGGGCGTGCCCTACCTGATGGGGGTCCAGGTCCTCGCCGGTTGTTGCTGGGCGGGCTACGAGTTGGCCGTCGCGCTGTTGTTCTTCGACGCCGTGCCAGCCCGCGAGCGCACGGCCGTGGTCACCGTCTACAACCTCGGCCACGCGGTGGCGACCGTGACGGGCGCCGCGACCGGGGCACTCGTGCTCCGCTGGCTCGGAGAGGACCGGTCGGCGTACGTGACGTTGTTCGTCGTCTCGGCGCTGCTGCGGCTGGCGGTGGTGCCGTTGGTCCGGCGCATCGGCCCCGGCAAGGCCTCCGGCCCCGGCGATCGTCCGGCCCGGCCACCGACCGGCCACGCCGCAGCGGGGTCCAACGCCGACATGGACCCAGTCGATCCCGTCGCACCCCGCGGCGAGCTGCCCGAGACCCAGCGGCCCGGAATTCAACGGACCATCGGGAAGCGCAGTTCGTGTGCGAGGCTATCGAGAAAGGTGCGCGCCCGGCCGTAATCTCCGGCGGGATACTCGTTGACATGGGCTTTGAGGGCGTCGATGAACTTCGACACCGTCGCCCGGATGGCGCGCTGCTCCTCGAAGTCGATGCTGCCCATCGTGGCCGCGCGATGGGCATAGAGGCCGTCGAGCTCGGCCCGGTTGGAGGCGAAGCGCGGGTCGCGCAGCACCAGCGGATACTCGATGTGACCGGTGACGGGATCGAGTTGGGTCGAATCGAGCCGCGGGGGCGCCGCCATCTTCGCCAGGCGGACCGCTTGCTCCTGGGTCACGCGTGGCCCCTCCTCCTCGGCCCGCTTCTCACGGTTGATGCGCCGCATGTCGAAGTAGGTTTCGGTCCACTTCGCGCGGTTGTCGATCTCCATCGTCTTGGCCTGCTCCCAGTTCTTGGCGGCTTCGGAGTTGGAGAGGTTGGCCTGACCCTCGGCGCTGATGACCGAGGAATACCCATAATCGGCGGCTTGGCCGGCGGTGGACGCGTACCCGGAGCCGAACCCGCCCCACCCACCCCACTGGGCGGACGCTTTCGACGCCGGGCCGATGACCGGGGTGCCGAGCACCGCGGCGACGACCCACCATGCGGCCCGGCGATTCAACGGTGCGGCGAAGACGGCACGGTGGAAGGCAGACCGAGTCAACTTCATGGCATGGGCTCGCGGGAGGAAAAAGGGATGCGCTGATCCACCGGGTTCGCCCGAAGAGGCGCAGGTCCGCCCGAATTCGCGCGGCTCCGCCCGACGTGGCGGAAAACTCGAGTGGGATGAAAATCCCCGAAAGTATAATCTGCGGAAGTTCCGCCGGCGACGCCGTTTCTCGCGCAAGCACGGCTCGCCGGCAGCGTTCGCGACTGTTCATGGCCGTTCCGGAGCCCTTCGCATGAGCCGATCCGTCGTGGCCGGGCGTCTCACGTCCCGAGCCCTCAGCCTGCCGCGTGGTCCCGTGGCGCCCGTCTCGCCGGCTGCCGCGATGCTTTTTGCCACCCTGTGCGTCGTGGCGGCGGGTCCGGGATGCAGCCAGGCGAAAGCACCGCCGGCGAAGGCCGCAACGCGTCCGTCACCGGCGGCGACTCCCGCCACGCCGACGGCCGAACCGACTGCCACCGAATCGACGCGGGGTGCGGTGCCCGCTGTTGCGGCGCCGACTAGCCCGGCGTCGGCGAGCCCGGCGTCGGCGAGCTCGCCGAACGGCGTCACAACCGCACCTGCGTCCGACGACGACGTCGCGGCGGTGTTGCGCTCCGGCAAAGCGGCCACCGACGTGATCCTGGAACGGCTCGCGGCGGCGACCGACGAAGACGGCCGCGTGGGTGCGATCGACGATATCGCCAAACTGGGTGCCGCCGCGGAACCCGCACTCAGCACGCTTCTCGCCTCCCTGGAGGACCGCGATTCGCCGCGGATCCGCTGGCATGCGGCACGGGCGATCGGCCGCGTCGGTCACGACGCGTTCTCGGCGGTGCCGAGGCTTGTGCAGGCGCTGGCGGACGCCGATCCGGTCGTCGTGACCCAGTCGGCTGCCGCGATCGGCGAAATCCGTGCCGATGACACCCGGCACGAGAGCGACTTGCCGGCCGAAGATGCCGCGACGTTCACCGCCGCACTCGATGCCTTGGTGAAAACCGCGAGCCATCCGAGCCCCCTGGCCCGTCGTGCAGCGCTCCGCGCGGTCAAGTCGTTCGCGGTCGGCCCCGAGCGGCTCGCCCCCTTGTTCGCGCGGTCGCTCGCCGACTCCGATCCGACCGTGGTACTCCCGGCGATCCGCTCGCTCGCGGAACTCGGCGAACCATCCGTCCCGCTGCTCGTGCAGGCGCTCGACGACCCCAAGTCGCGGTACTGGGCGACGATCGCACTGATGGAAATCGGCCCGCAGGCGGCTGCTGCCGCCGCGCCACTGACCCGGTTGCTCGCCGTGGGGGAAGTCGACGAACGGATGCAGACGGGCCTGGCGCTGGCGGCGATCGGCGAGGGGGCCGCGACGGCGACCGACGAGTTGGCCGCGTTGCTCGACTCCCCCGACGGTGCCCTGCGATTCACCGCGGCCTACGCGCTGGGCCGCATGAAGGCCCAGGGAGTCGATGCAGCCCTCGAGAAAGCGTCGGCCGATGCCGACGAATTCCTGGCGACGGTCGCCAGCTGGGCACGGGCGCGCACGCGTCCCGACGATCCAGCGATCGTCGACGCGGCGGTGGGCAAGCTCTCCGCCGGCCTGTCGAGCGCGCGGCCCAACCTCCGCGCGGTCGCGGTGCGGAGCATCGCCGATCTGCGCGGATCGATCCCCGACGCGCGTGAAGCCGAACTCGCCGCGGCGGTCGTGCCCCTGCTGGCCGATCCGCGCCCCGACGTCGCCCGGGCAGCCGCCGAAGCGGTGGCCCAGATGGGCACCACGGCGGTCGCGGCCCTGGAAAACGCGCTGACCGCGCCGGCACTGCGTCTCCCTGCCGTGCAACTCCTCGCCGCGCTGGGGCCGCTCTCCAAGCCGGCGGTCGATTCGCTCGTGGTGGCGTTGGGCGACACCGACCCGCTCGTCCGCGGCGAGGCGGCACTGGCGCTGGCTTCCGTCGGCTCGGACGCCGCGGAGGCGATCCCGACGCTGTTGGCGATCGCCGAATCCACTGGGGACGCCGCGCACGACCCGACGTCATTGGCGGGCCTCGACGAGATCGGCACCACGGCCGGTAATCGGCTGGCGGCGGCGTACTGTCTGGGCAAGATCGGGCCTGCCGCCGCGACCGCCGTGCCCGCGCTCGAGCGGATGGCCGACGATGGTGGAGACGAGATTCTCGCGACCATGGCCTCGTGGGCACTGTTGAAGATCGAACCGGGCAAGGCCGCGCACGTCGAGCGTGCGGTTCCCCGGCTCCGCAAGGCCCTCCGGTCGGAACGCGAGCTCGTCCGCGTCGAGGCGGCCCGGGCGCTCGGCGAGATCGGACGGCCCGCGTCCAGTGCGCTGCCGATGCTCGAACTGCTGCGCGAGGATGACCCCTCGGCGATGGTGCGTCAGGCGGCACCGGAGGCGATTCTCAAGATCCGTGGCCAGCCCGCCGGCCGTTGACCGGCGGTGGGCCGACCGTAGCGCGGGTCGCGCCGGCGGGGAGTGCACTCAGCCGGCGGGCAGCGCATTCAGCGGATCGTGCGGCGGGAGCGCCGCCAACGGGCGACCGGGGCCGGCTTCCGGTTGTGACGGTTGTGGAAGGGAGAGGAACTCGAGCGGCGCCCGCGGTGGCCGTCGAGATCGACCGGCAGCCGAGCCGATCCTGCCTCCGTGACCCGAACGGATGTGCCGGGGGGTCGCCTTCGGCGGCAGGACCGGACCAGTGACCACTCCCGGCTGGCTCAACACGCTCTGGTTGACACGGTTCTCGCGACCGGCCGGCGAGCGGATCCTCTACCGGCACGTCGTCACGCGCCGGCCGCGGAGGATCCTCGAGCTGGGCCTCGGCCGGCTGTGGCGCACCGAACGCCTGCTCCGTCATGCCGTCGCGCAGGTGGAAGATGCCGCGGTGGCCTACGTCGGCGTCGATCGCTTCGAGAGCCGCCAAGCGGACGACAGCCCCGGCGTCTCGCTCAAGGAAGCGCACCGACGGCTCCACGGCATCGCCAAGGTGCAACTCGTGCCCGGCAACGTGGACACGAACCTCTCGCGGTTGTGCAATCACCTCGGGTCGTTCGATCTCGTGCTCGTGGCGGCCGACCATCCGCCCCGGCAACTGGAACGGGCCTGGTTGTTCGTGCAACGGCTGACCGGCCCCGACACCGTGCTGTTCGTCGAATCGTCCCCAGCCAACGGTGGTCGCAGCACGTGGGCCCCGCTGTCGCGGGGCCAACTGGCGGATCTCGCGACCCGCGCGCTCCAACGCCGGGCGGGCTGACGAGGTGACGGGGCGGATGGAAGCGTCGCCGCGACCGCGGTACATTGCCGACGGTCGTTTCCGCCTCGCTGCGGAGAGCCGGCGACCGCACCGCCACACCCGTCATGCCTGCACCGCGCACCCTGCTCGACAAGATTTGGGACGAGCACGTCGTCTGTGCCCCGGCGGGTGAATTGCCGCTGCTGTACATCGACCGGCATCTCGTGCACGAAGTGACGAGCCCACAGGCCTTCGAAGGTCTGCGTCTGGCCGGCCGCCGCGTGCGGCGGCCGGAGGCGACGTTCGCCACACCCGACCACAACGTTCCCACCACCGACCGCCGTCTGCCGATCGCCGATCTCGTCTCGCGGCAGCAGATCGACGCGCTGCGGAACAACTGCCGCGAATTTGGCATCCGCTTGTTCGATCTGGACGACGCCGACCAGGTGATCGTCCACGTCATCGGCCCCGAATTGGGGATCACGCAACCCGGGATGACGATCGTCTGTGGCGACAGCCATACGGCGACCCACGGGGCGCTGGGGGCGCTCGCCTTCGGCATCGGCACCAGCGAGGTGGAACACGTCCTCGCCACCCAGACACTCCGCCAGGCGAAACCGCGCTCCCTCGAGGTCCGCGTCGAGGGTCGTCTTGCCCCGGGCGTCACCGCCAAGGATCTCATCCTCTCCCTCATCGGCCGGCTCTCGACCGAAGGGGGTAGCGGGTCGGTGATCGAATACACCGGTTCCTGCATCCGCGCCCTGCGGATGGAGGAGCGGATGACCGTCTGCAACATGTCGATCGAGGCCGGCGCCCGAGCGGGCATGATCGCCCCCGACGCGGTCACATTCGACTACCTCGCCGGCCGAGATTTCGCGCCGCGCCCGTTCGATGCCGCCGTCACGCGTTGGGAGCGATTGCCGGGTGATCCGGGGGCGGTCCACGACCGACTCGAAACCTTCGACGGCGCCGCGGTCGTGCCCCAGGTCACGTGGGGCACGAATCCGGCTCAGGTGGTGGGAATCGATGGACGCGTGCCCGATCCGACGACGTTCGCCGACCCCAACGACCGCGAGAGTGGTGCCCGGGCGCTGGACTACATGGGTCTCGCCGGCGGAACGCCGATCGTCGAGATCGCCATCGATCGCGTGTTCATCGGCTCCTGCACCAACAGCCGCATCGACGACCTGCGCGAGGCCGCCCGGGCGATTCGGGGCCATCGCGTGTCGCCGCGCGTCCGGGCGATGGTCGTTCCGGGCAGCGGCCGGGTGAAGCGGCAGGCGGAGGCGGAGGGGCTCGACCGCATCTTCATCGATGCCGGATTCGAGTGGCGCGAGGCGGGATGCAGCATGTGCCTGGGCATGAATCCCGACACGCTCGCGCCCGGTGAGCGCTGCGCTTCGACCAGCAATCGCAACTTCGAGGGTCGTCAGGGCAAGGGAGGCCGCACCCACCTGGTGTCGCCGGCGATGGCGGCCGCCGCCGCGGTCGCGGGCTCGTTCGTCGACGTGCGTTCCTGGCGTTACCGAGACTGATCCGCGGGGATGGCATGGAATCATTCACCGTCCATACCGGGGTCGTGGCCGCGCTCGACCGCGCCAACGTCGATACCGACCAGATCATCCCCAAACAGTTCCTCAAACGGATCGAGCGGAGCGGCTTCGGCCGTTTCCTGTTCTTCGATTGGCGCTTTCGCGCCGACGGGTCCCCGGAACCGGGCTTCGCGCTCAATCGGCCGGAGGCGGCCGGGGCGACGATCCTGCTTGCGCGGCGCAATTTCGGCTGCGGATCGAGCCGGGAACACGCTCCGTGGGCGCTGGGCGATTACGGCTTTCGTGCGGTGATCGCCCCGAGTTTCGCCGACATCTTCCACGCCAATTGTTTCCAGAACGGCATGCTGCCGATCACCCTCGAGGAGTCGGCCGTCGACGACCTGTTCAACCAGGCCGCAGCCGCTGCGGCCGATGGTCGCCCGTTGCGTCTCACGGTCGACCTGGGCGCCACCACGGTGGAAGCGGTGCCGGGCGGGCGCCCCTTCCGGCGCTCCTTTTCCATCGATCCGTTCCGCCGTGAGTGTCTGCTGCGCGGGCTCGATTCGATCGGACTGTCACTGGCGCACGCCGATCGCATCGACGCCTGGGAACGCGCGCACGGGATCGGGCCACCCGGCCCGTCGAATCCATGAGCCGCCACACGATCGCGAGCCGTCGAAGCCTGGCCGGAGGTTGCCGTCGGGTCGCCCTTGTGCTCGTGCCGGTCCTGATCGGGTCCGGCCCGGCACGCGCCGACGGACCCCCGATCGACGGCATCGAAGCGGCCGGCCCGCTGGCGGTGACGCGCACGGGACAGACGCTCTCGGTGCTCGAGCGATCCCGGCGCCGGGTGCTGGCGGTCGACCCGGCCGATGCCGCCAAGCGCTGGGTGGCGTTCGACGCCCCGGGGGACGATGCGGCGACGATCGCGGCGATCGCCAGTCTGGACTCGAGCACGTTGTTGGCGGTGTGGCATGACGACGGGGAGTGGTCGGTGCGGGTGCACCGGGTGCGCCCCCCGGGAGAGGAGGCGGGCGGCGGCGCCACGCTGCAGTCGATCTCCCTGGGCCGGTCGACCAACGCGACACCGCGTGTCCGGATCGTGGTCGCGCCCTCGCGCGAGGTGTTGGCGGTGGCCGGACTTCCCGCACCACTGCCGGGTCTCGTGCGCGGCAGGATCACCGGTGCGAGGATCGAACCGTTGTCCGAAAAACGGTGCCCCTCGCTCGCCGGCCAAGCGCTGCGCGACGTCGCCTTCGGCCCGGGCGACGAGTGGGTCCTCCTGACCACGCCGGCGGACGCACCAGCGGGACCGGCGCGTCTGTCCTGGGTCGCACCCGGTGGCCAGTCTTCTCTGCTCGATCTCGACACCGGACTGGTCGACGTCGGCGACACCGCCTGGGACGCCGATGGAGGTTCCTTGTATGCGATCGGGGGTCGCCGCGGTTCCGCGACGCATCCCCGCGGCGTGTGGCGGTTGGATGCGGCCCTCGAGGACCGGCGGCAGATCTGTCGGGCGCGCTGCGTGGCACGGGTCGAAGACCCGCTGGCGCTGGTGTGCCTGCCGCGGTACCAAGGTCAAGGTGTCGTCACGCGACGTGACGGGGCGCGGATCGTCGTCGCCCCCCTGTCGCTCGCCGACGAACCCGATCCGCGCCCGGGCGGCCGCGGCGGGCCGGGGGACGACGGCCGCAAGGCCGGAACACCCGACGACGCGGGGGAGGACTCGTGAGCGACGACCGGCGAGCACGGATCGAGGCGATGCTGCGCGACGATCCGGACGACGTCTTTCTCCGCTACAGCCTCGCGCTCGAGATCGCCAACGGCGGTGAGACCGACGCCGCGATCGCGATCCTTGCCACCTTGGCCGACAGTTCGCCTCCGTACGTGCCCGCATTCCACATGGCAGGCCGTCATCTCGCGGCCTGCGGCCGGTACGACGAGGCGCGTCGGTTCCTTCGCGAGGGTATCGAAGAAGCCCGCCGCCAGGGTCACGAGCACGCCGCCGGCGAGATGGCGGGCCTGTTGATGGAATTGGGCAACGCCGGCGAGTGAACGGGGAACGGCCCGATCCTATCGACCGGGAGAACCGACCGGTCCGGCCGGCGATGGCCTGCGTCCCACGTGCCTGCGTCCCACGTGCCTGCGGCCGCCGTCAGCCGGCGGGACGGGGGCTGCCGTCGGCGGACGATCCGTCGCGTCCGCCGCCGGCCTCCGGTCCGATCGTGACGGTGAATCCCAGGTCGGCGATCATCGCGTAGTCGGACGCGGCGGGCTGACCGGGCGTGGTGAGGTAGTCACCCACGAACATCGAGTTGGCCGGATACAGGCCCAGCGGTTGCAGACTGCGGAGGTGAACTTCGCGGCCGCCGGCGACACGGATCTCCGCCGCCGGATTGACCAGCCGCATCATCGCCAAACCACGAAGGCAATCACGCGGCGAGAGCCTCGACGAACCGGCCAGCGGGGTGCCGTCGATGGCGGTGAGAAAATTGAGTGGAATCGACTCCACGCCCAACTCTCGGAGTTCGAACGCCATGTCGACGAGATCGTCCGCGCTCTCTCCCATCCCCATGATGCCGCCGCTGCACAGCGCGAGTCCGGCGGCCCGGCAGGCCTGCAAGGTCGCCACGCGATCGGCGTAGGAATGGGTCGTACAGATTTCCGGGTAGTGCCGGGAACTGGTGTTGAGATTGTGGTTGACCTTGTCGACCCCGGCCGCAGCCAGCCTCCGTGCCTGGCCTTCGTCGAGCAGTCCGAGGCATGCACAGACGTTGAGGTCGTGCCGTGCCTTGATTTGCGGAACGACGTCGCACACCGCATCGATCTCGCGCTCGGTCGGGCCGCGCGCCGAAATCACGATGCAGAACGTCTTCGATCGTCGCTCGGCCGCCACGCGCGCGGCGTCGAGGATCGTCTCGGGAGCGAGGAGGTTGTAACGGGGGATGTCCGCCGAGGAGACCTTCGACTGGGAGCAGTAGCCACAGTCCTCCGGGCAGAGGCCGCTCTTGGCGTTCATCAGGAAGAACAACTGCACCGTGTTGCCGAAATGCCGGTGGCGGACGCGGTAGGCCGCGGCGAGGACCTCGAGCAACTCGTCGTCGCGTGACTCGAGGATCGCCCGGGCTTCGTGGCGGTCGAGCGCGTCTCCCGCGAGGACGCGTTCGGCGACGCCCACCCAGCCCCCCACCGGTGCGGCCGACGCCGCGACCGGGACGGACGATTCGACGGCGGCTGACGCAGCGTGGCTCATCGGCATGGGTTCTCCGGGACGTCCATTCCGGCACCGGGGAAAGGCGCGGGGTCTGGGGAGAATGTAGGCGACGTGGCCGCCGCCGGAACACCCCCTGAACGCCGCCACGCCGCCGCTCGGCGGGGGCCGATGGCGATCATCCGGCCGGCGACGGCACTACCGGCAAAAGCTTTGCCTTCGGATCGACCGATACACACGAGTGGTTCATCCGCCCTTTTTCGAGGACGCTCCCCCCATGATGCGCCCACGTCTGCCGGTGACGATCCTGACCGCGGCGCTCTCGGCAGCCGCGATCGACGTGACCACCGCGGTCGCCACGGAGAAGGGGAGGGACCCCGCCAAGTCGTACGCGGTGGTCGGCCAGTCGTCCGCGTCGACCGCCGCCACCGGCCGCCAACCGCTCGCCAAGCGGATCGCCGCCGCGAATCAACCGATCCGAGCCGCGGCACCGCTGGCAGACATCCACCGGCCGCTCTACCCACCCTCGGTCGTCGCGCCGCTCGCCGACGGCGATGGACGGACGGTGGAGAGCCCGACCATCGGCGGCGCTCCCGACGCGCCGGCCCCCGTGGCCTCGACGATGCTCGACGCGCTGGTCGTCGAGGTTCCGCTGCCCGAAACCGACGTCGATCCTGCCGTCGCCGCGCCGGGGCACGTCGCGGCGCCGCCGCTGGTGGTGACGCTGCCGGCGGTGCCGGCGATCGAACCGGCTCCGACGGCGGATTGGACGTCGGCGACGATCGCCACCGGCAGGACGCCGGCCGCCGGCGGTGTCGAGAACACGCCGTTCGAGGCGGCAGCGACCACCCCACAGCCCCGGATCGCGGCCGTCCCGCGCGTCGAGCATCCGCTCACCACCGGACCGGAGCCCTCGACGACACCGATCCTCGATCGGTTCCGGAGCGGACTGCAGCGGGTACCCCGCCCGCTCGGCTTGATCTCCGGTGCCCCGGCGACGGCGGCGAAATCGGGGCATGCCTCCCCGCCGTCCACGCCGCGGCAACGGCAACCGCAGACGCTGGGCAACCGTGGTGCGATGCGTCACAACGCTTCGCCGGTCGCTCCGATCGCGGCCGCCGACGAGCCGACGGTCGACGGTTCCCCGTCGGCAGTGGTCGCCACGACCCTCGCGCCCGCGGGTGACCAAGCCCCGCTTTCCGCGACCATGAGCTTCGCCGCGCCCGACGCCGCCCCGGTCGTCGCGGCCGGCGGCGACGCGGTCGCCGGCACGACCGACGACACGCTGTCGGTCGCCGACACGAACGCCGAGGCGGCCCCCGACATGGTTGCCGACGACGACGCCCAAGCCGCTGGCCGCGTGGATCCGTCCGCCGCCGCGGGCACCACGCAGACCGTCGCCGACGCGATCGATGTGGAACCGGCGACGATCGCCGCCCGCGAACCGGCGACGGACGGCGGCCGGGCCCGTACCACGAAGCCGCTTCCGGCCGCCCAGCGCGACTCGCTCACCGATCGCCTGCGCATGGCGATGGCGCGGATCCCGCGACCGCTGGGACTGATTCCCGCCCCCACTGCCGGATCCCACGGGCATCGGCCGCAGACCGCGTCCCACCGGCACACGGCCTCCCCCCACGGTCACCGCACCGTGACTCCGCACGGCGTGCGGGCCGCTGATCCCGTCGGCACGCAAGCCGCGGGCATCGCCGCCATCCAGGTCGCGGGCGAGGCGACTGCCGGAGGAGTGGACACCGCCGACGCCCTCGCGATCGAGACCTCGTCCGACGACGCGTCCCCGGCGCCGGATGCCGTGACCGTCACCACGTCTCCCATCCCGGTGGCTGAAAACCATCCCGCCATCCTCGCCGAACCCACCGGCGAGGACGTGGCCCGGTCGGCCGACGCGCCGGCCGTCACGGCGGAGCCGGCGACGCTCGCCACGGCACCCGTGGCGACGGCGCACCGGCGCACGGATGGGCCGCGCCGCGTGAGCCCCCACCGGGACGACTCACCGCGCACGATTCGCGATCACCTCGGCGCGGCATTCGCCGGGATGCCCCGTCCGTTCGGCCTGCTGCCCGCGCCGTCCGCGCGACCCTCGGCCACGTACCGGCCACGGCCACAGCCGGCGCCGGCCGCGGTCGTTCCACACCCGGCAACGCAGACCCGGCCGACCGGTGCCATGGAGGTGGAGGCGGCGAGCGTCACCGCACCGATCGCCGGCGACGACACCAGCGCGGAGGCCGCGATCGCCTTCGGCCCGCACCCGACCGAATCATGCCCCGAGGCCTCCGAGGAGGTGCGGACCACGATCGAACGGGTGATCGCGGTCGACACGACCGACAACCCCGCCGTGGCAGAAACCGCTCCGGCCGACGACCTCGTGACCCTCGAGATCGGAGGACTTCCGGAGACCGCCACCCGTGACGAGGCATTCGCGGTGACGATCACCGTCCACAATCGCTCGCCGCGGCCGCTCACCGCGGTGCGGGCGGCACTGTTCTTCGCCGACGGTATCGAACCGATCGCGACCGACGGCTTTCCGGCACAACTCGGTCCCGGGATGATCGCCTTCGACCCGATCACCGAAGTGGCGGCGGGCACGACGATCACCCTCCCGGTCCGCGCGACGGGGACGGCGGCGGGCACCTGCCGTTTCCGGGTCAGCCTCGCGTGCCCGGAATTGGATCAGCCCCTCGAGGCCGACGGCACGCTCGACGTCTCGGAGTCCGGCAGGCGCTGACGTCCCTTCGCGACCACGCGATCCCGCCGTCAGGCCTCGCCGACAAGCCCGAGCGGAAAGGGTGAGAGCAGTTCCAGGCCGTCAGCCGTGACCAGGTAGTCGTTCTCGAGGCGGAGGCCGCAGTCGAGTCCCTCGCCGTACAACGCCGGCTCGACGGCGATCACCTCTCCCTCGCCGAGCACGTCGTCCCAGTGGGGATTGAGGTGGGGCGGCTCGTGCACGAACAAGCCGATACCGTGGCCGAGATGGCTCGACCAACTGCCGACCGGAGCGGCCGCGAGCCACTCCTCGACCGCCCGGTAGACATCGCGGCAACGAACACCGGGCCGCGCCATCCGTTCGACGACCTCGAACGCCCCGCAGACGTGTCGCCAGGCGGCGAGCTGCTTCTCCGTCGGCGCACCGCCGACGGCGATGGTCCGTGCGTTGTCGGCGAAATAACCGCGATACGCCGGCCCGAGATCGAGGATGTACAACTCGCCCGCCCGGCAGGCCCGCGGCCGCGGTGGGCCGCCCCGCACCCCGCTGGCGTAATCGTTGCCGGTGCCGGTGAGCATCTCTCCGCAGGACCGCACCGCCGCGGCCTGCAGCGCCGAGAACACCTCCAACTCGTCGCAGCCGGGGCGGACCAGGTCCCGTGCCACGCGGTACATCGCGCCGCTGGCGTCGATCGCCCGACGCAACAGCACCAGTTCGTCGGCATCCTTCCGCCGCCGCATGTCGATCAGCGTCGGCTCCACGTCGATCAACTCGGTGTCGCCCAGCACCCGCACCAGGTGCGGCGGGAAGGCCGACATTTCGACCCCGACACGCCGCAGCATCCGCCGTGCCGCGAACCATGGGGCGGCGGCGGCCGCCGCCGTGGCCCGTTGGTCCATCCGGAGGGTCGATCGCCATTTGGCCTCGTAGGTGAACTGATCGGTGGCGGCGGCGTCGGGTGAGACACGGTCGGGGCATACCAGCAGGGCATGTCCGGCCGCGTCGAGGGCGAACAGTGGCGTGAATCGCCAATCCCAACGGGGTCCGGCGAGATACTGGACGTGCTCGGGAAGCACGATCACCAAGGCGTCGAGCCCGAGGGGAGCGGTCCGCTCCAACAGACGGCGCTGCCGGGCGCGGCAGTACTCCGGGTCGAGCCACGACTGGCCATCCATGCGGGCCGCTCCACCGGTCCGGCGCTCGCCGTCCGGTTCGTGCGCCGGACCGAACGCGTCGATCGCGGGGACGCGGCGGCACCGCGGCAGTGTAGCAGCGGTGTGCGGCGCGCGTGCCGGGCGGCAACGCTCAGCCCGGTTGGCGGAAGAACCGCGCGCGGCTGGTGACGGCCCGTCCACGCCGCGGCGGCCGCGGCGGCCGAGCGAGGAACGAATCGGCGGCGTCCGCCACATCCTACTCGACGCGGCCGTCGAGTCCCAGACCCGGTTCGTCGAGTAATCCCAGATAATCCGTCGCCCCGGGCACGTCACCCGCCGGCGCGGCCATATCCGGCTCGAGGAGCGCCGCGATCGAACGGATGGGCAGGCACCGCACCGCGACCGCTTCCCGTCCGACCGTCACGGTGCCCACGGCGTACGGCGAGGCCGGACGGACGGGGTGCATGCTCGAGAGGCTCGACATGATGACGTCTCCTGACAGGTCGGACCGGTGGAGGAAGCCCGCCACCGCTCCTCTCCGTACGCGAATCCGATGCCAAATGATCGATGGCTGACGACGACCGTGTTCGCCGGACATTCGTCCTCCACCGTCGGTGCCACCCCCCCGGTTTGACAGCGGGCCCGGAAGCATGGGGGCCCTGCGCCGACGGCGTCGACGGTGCGGCGATCCGCGCTTTTGCAAGAAATGCATCGGGGCGGAGCGATCGCCGGCCTCGGGCCACCCCGCGCGCCCAAGCCCAGCCGCGGGACGACATCGAACGACGATTCCGCGCCGACAGCGACTCAGAACGGAATATCGTCGCCCGGGGCACCAGTCGCGGTATCGCCCTCGGCCGACTCCGCACCGGTCGCGGCGATCGACTTGGTTTGACGCAACTTGTCGCGTAGCTGCGCCGCCCGCTCGTAATCCTCGGCGCGTACGGCGTCGGCGAGTTGCTCGTCGAGCGTCCGCCCGACGTCGTAACGCTCGCGGACGCTTTCCCGCATCTGCTCGAGACGGCGCACCAATTCGTCCTCCGAGTACTGCTCCGGGGCGTCGTAGCGGGCGAACAAATCCCGGAACCGGGCGAGTCCAGCATTGATCTCGCGGATCGCCACCGCCGGTCCGGTCTCCTCGAGGGCCGCCAGGGCCCCCGCCTGCACCCGGTGGAACAGCACGAACGGCCGGTATTGTTCGTGCGAAAGGGTCCATTCGTCGTCGGGGGAGTGTTCCTTGACGAAGTCCATGAACGCGAGGCTGTGATCGGCGTCACGCGCGGCCCGGCGGTATTCACGGAGCGACAGCCAGCAGATCCGCCGGTGATAGAACTGGACGAACTCGCGATCCGCCTCCGCACACTGCTCCGCCGACAACCGGAAGTTCTCGCCGCTCCGGATCGCCTCGCCGACGAGATAGTCGTAGTAGGTTTCCGCGCCGTGGGGATGCTCGCCGTCGGGCCGCTGCTCCGTCTCCATCTGGAGCAAGCCCATGTCGACCCGCATCTGGATCACCTCCCGGCCGTTGCGGGTCTTCACCAGCCGCGCCGACACCTCGCCGGGGCGGAACGGCCAGCCCTTGAGAACAGTGTCGATATCGCGGGGGGATGGCATGGGGATCTCGTCCTGGAGAATCCGTTCCCGGGCTGGCGGAAACGGCACTCGTTCCGTTCGCTGGCGATTATAGCAACGGCGCCGGTGGCCGTTCGCTGCGGCATGGCGGCACGTCTCGCTGCGGCATGGCGGGACCGCGGCACCGGTGGGGGCCACCGCCCGCAACGCACCGCGATCGCCCGCTTCGCTGCGGCGCACGCCGGCGCTCGGGGCGCAGCTACTCGTCGGTCGAGCGGCGCAACGACTTCTTCCGGCTGGTACGGCGCTTCCGGTCGAGCCGTTCCGCGACGGCGGAGCGTGGCACACGGGTCGGACGGCGACGGCGCGGTACCACCAGGGCCGCGGCGACGATCGCGGACAGTTTGGCGACGCAGGCATCGACGTTGCGTGGTTGTTCCCGGTGGACCTGGCTGGTGATCACGATCACGCCGTCGGGACCCGAGCGGCCGGCGTTTTTCGCCGCAAGCCGGTGCCGCGCCGCGGCGTCGAGCCCGGGACAGCGGTTGGGGTCGAAGCGGACCACGGCCTTGCTGGCGGTCTTGTTGACGTGCTGGCCGCCCGGTCCGCTGGACCGCACGAACTGCCAGTCGAGCGCGGCGGCCGGTATCACCACGCGGCCGTCCGCGACACGGATCTCCTTGGGAAGCGGCATCTGGGGTAGCCTGCGTGGCTCGAGACGGCGCCGGCGGCCGGCCGACCCCGTGCAGCATGACGTCTGACCGGCGTTGGCGACAACCGCCCGGCGGACCGCACCGGCTGGTGACAGGAGGCTTGCCGTGGGCCCAAAACCCTTCCGACCGGGACGCGCCCCTGCGGAGGCCCCGCCGGCGCGCCCGACATCGCGCCGTCGCATGGCGGAGGTCGTCGGCGCGGCCGCGCTGGCGGCGTGCCTCCGGCCCGCGGTCGCGCAGGTGACCGACCTTTCGACGCGCCCCGGGGAGGATTGGCCGGCATTTCTCGGCCCCGGTGGGGATGGCCGCAGCAGCCTCGTACCGTTGGCGACCGATTGGTCGCGGAGCGGCCCCGCGATCGCCTGGCACGTGGAAATGGGCGAGGGCTATGGCCCGCCGGCGGTGGCTCTCGGCCGCGTCCTCGTCTTCGATCGCGTGGGACCGCAGACGCGGCTCCGTGCGCTCGCGCTGGACACCGGGCGGCTTCTGTGGCAACAGACCGCACCGTCCGCCTACGTCGACATGTTCGGCTACGACGGCGGACCACGCGCGGCCCCCGTGATCAGCGACGACGCCGTGATCTCCTACGACCCCGAAGGCCGACTGACATGCCGGTCGCTTTCCGACGGGGCGCTCCGCTGGGAGGTCGACACGGCCGCCCGCTACCACGTGGTCGCCAACTTCTTCGGTGTCGGGTCGGCACCGCTGGTGACGGGCGTCGCCGGTGACCGCCAGGTGATCGTGGTGGTCGGTGGCAGCCCTCCGGGATCGCGTCCCACGGCTCCGGATCGACTCGATACCGTGCGCGGACTGGACAGCGGACTGGTGGCCTTCGACATCGCCACCGGCGAGGAACGCTGGCGTGCCAGCGGCGAGTTGGCGAGCTACAGTTCGCCGCTGCTGGCGCGGATCGACGGCCACGACCGGATCGTGGCGTGGATGCGCGACCGACTCCTGCTCGTCGATCCGCGGAACGGCGCCGTGCTCGACGGAATCCGGTACCGCGCCGACGAGTTGTTCAGCGTCAACGCAGCCAATCCCGTCGTGGTCGGCAACGAAATCCTCCTCTCCGAGACCTACGGTCCCGGCAGCGCGCTCATCGACGCCGCCGGCGACCGGCTGCAGGTCGTGCGGCAGGATCCCGACAACGCCCGCCCACCACGGGCGCTGCGCAGCCACTGGGGCACGCCCGTCCATCACCAGGGGCACGTCTACGGCTCGAGCGGCCGCCATGCCGGCGACGCGCGGTTGGTGTGCGCCGATTGGAAAACCGGCGCCGTGACATGGAGCGAACCGGGCCTCGGACGAGCCGGCGTGGTATTCGCCGACGGCCATCTGGTCGTCCTTGGCGAGTACGGCGATCTGCTCCTGGTGCGTGCAACGCCGACCCGGTACGAGGAGGTGGCGCGGGCCCGCCTCCGTTCCGATGCCCCCGATACCAAGGGAATGGAGTTGCTCGTTCCCCCCTGTTGGGCCGCTCCGGTGATCGCCCGCGGCTGGCTGCTGGTCCGCGGCCGCGGGCGGTTGGTGTGCGTCGATCTCACCCGCTGAGCATCGAACGCGCCGGCCGAGCCGGGACGCGCCTCGCCACGCGCCATGCGGAAATCGATTTCGCCAACGCTGTCAAGAGCCGATGCGGTGCGATCTCACGACGACAAAACGCGCGCTAATCACGGCCGACTCGCGGCACGGTGAAGTTCTCTGGACATGCCGCGCCGACCCGTCCCATACTTCGCCCGGTTCGAGGTGGACCCGGCTCGTGAGCCCGCGTGACGGCGTGGCTGGACGCGCCGGTGCAGAGAGTGTCGCCGACCGTCAAGGGATTCCATGCTGCACGCCTCCATCAGTGAGATCACCACGCTTCGCTGGGATCTCGGACGGGAGATCGATCACCTCGTCCGCCATGGCTTCGACGCCATCGCCCTGTGGCGGACCAAGGTTTCCGACGACGGGATCGACGCGTCGCGGGGCCGGCTCCAGCGGGCGGGAATCCGGGTGTCGAGCCTCCGCTGGGCCGGAGGCTTCACCGGCTGCGACGGACGCTCGTGGCGGGAGAGCGTGTCCGACGGTCACGACGCGATTGACGCAGCGGCACGCTTGGGATCCCCGACGCTGGTGGTGCATACGGGTTGCCGGGGGGGACACACCGTCTCCCACGCGCGGCGCCTCTTCCGCGACGCCCTCGGAACCCTCGCGTGCCATGCGCGGCGCGAGGGTGTGACGCTCGCCGTGAAGCCCTTTCACTCCGCCATCGCCGCCGGCTGCGGCCTTCCGGGCGGTTGGGCCGCGGCCCTCGAATTGGTGGAGGAGTTCGGCGATCCAGCCGTCGGCCTGGCACTCGACGCCTGGCAATTCACGCACGAATCATCGTTCCTGGCAGCACTGCCCGAGATCACGCCCCACCTCGCCATCGTCCATGTCGCCGACGGCTTCGGGGCGCCCGATCCCGAAAGTGAACGCCTCCCCCCGGGGCTCGGTGGTTTGCCCCTGGCCGACCTGGTCGGCGGCCTGCTCGATGCCGGCTACGACGGCGATATCGAATTCGATCTCGTCGGGGAATCGGTCGAGTGGATGGGGTACGACGCAGTCCTGGCGCGGACGCGGCGTGTCGCCGACGCCTGGTCGCTCGAGGCGGCCACACGCCGTCCCGCGGTGCGATCATCCCGCCCCCGGATCACCCGCCCCGCGTCGGCGTTGGCACGCTGACGCCGGTTTGGTCCGCGGGTGTGGTACGTCCGATCCGGGCGGGCGCACGGTTTCGGGCCCGGCTCGGCTCATTTCTGGGCGGCCGGCGTGCGGAGATCCCAGGCCTCGATCCAATCGGTCTCGAAAGGCTCGAGGCCGAAGTCGGCCTCGAGACGCTTGGCGAAGTCGTCCATGTGAGCGGCGCCATAGAAGATGGCGATCCGACGCCGCCCCTTGGTGATTTGCTCACGGAGCACCTCGAGGGCCGCGGCGTTGCGGTCGGTGATCAGCGTCGAACCCTCTTCACCGCCGAAGGCGCTCGTGAGCACGTCCATGTCGGTGAACTGCTCGGCCATCATGCGGCGGAGGCGCACGGCCCGGTCGGGGCCGGAGCCGAACAGCATGCCGAACATGTCACCGATGCCGACGTCGGCGCCGCGCCCACGGGCCGCATCGCGTTCCGCCCGCTTCATGCCCTCGCGCATCAATTTGCCGAACATCGTCCACCACGATTCCCCGCGGCGCGCCATGGCGGCGTCGAACTCCTTCGGCGACAGGTCGGCGTGGACGAAGTTGGGGGCCGCGTAATCGATCCGCTCCAACTGGAATTCCAGTCCGAGCACGTTGGTCAGGCCCTGCTGCGCCGACCCGATCGCCCCCGACGGCTTCCGGCCCGGCTTCGGGACCCGGGCGTTGTCGGGCGCCACCAACTCGTAGAGCACCGCGTCGTAATCACGGAACAGCCGGTCGAGGGTCGCGTAGTAGCCACGGCTGCCGACATGGACCGCGCCCACCAGATCGACCTCGAGCGGTCGGCGCGACGCGTCGGCGGGGCGTCGCTCCCGAAAATGAACCACCGATGTCTCCAGCGCCGCCGGCTCGCCACGGTCGTCGCGGACGACACGCAGAAACCCGACCTCCGCGGCGACCCCCACGGGTTCGTCACCCTGGGCCTCGGCCCACCGGCCCGCCGCAGTCACGGCGGCGAGGGTCGCCAGCAGGAGCAGGGCGATGCCCGACGCTGCCCACCCGTACCCGCCGATCCTGCCGATCCTGCCCATCATGCGTCTCCTTCAGGGACCGATCCCGGGCATCGCCCGCCACGCGGGCCCGATCGGCGACCAGCGCCGTTCGGGCCACCTCGCGGTGACCGGCCCGTCTCTCGGCCACGTGCAGGATACCCGAGTGGCCCCCGGTCGCCATCGTTGCCCCTTTTCCCGTCGGCAACGTCCGCGGTGCCCGCAGGGTCTGCCAAGATTCGTCAACTCGGTCGACCCGCACGACCGATACCTCGGGAGGAATCCGCATCGGCGGAACGAATGCTCCTGCTCCCCAGGACACACTGCGATGGCCACACACTTGGGGCTCTCACGCGTCTCGGGCCTGATCTGCCTGCTGGGGGCGGCCTGGACGGCCGCGGTCACGGCGCGGGCGGGCGACTGGATGCCGCTCCTGCCGAACCAGGACTTCTACGATTTTCAGCTCTTCGCGCCGCCTGATCTCCAGGAGTACGAGATCTGGCCCGAGGCCGACGAAGGGCTGTTCTTCAACTACGACCGCCTCTACTGGGGCATCACCGTGCCCCGGGTGGTTCCGGTCGGGAACACGCAGTTCTTTCCGGTCGAGCCACTCAACCCGTTCGTGGCGCAACAGCTCAACAACGCGCCGGGCAGCGTGTCGGGCGTGATCATCTACGGCACCGATCAGCTCAATCTGTCGCTCGACACCAGCTGGATGCGCACCAAGATGAGTTGGGGCAATCGCTATGAGGGCGGCTGGATCTACAACGACACCGGGGCGTTGATCTCGTACTTCGACAGCGGTCCGCAGTCGCAGAGCTTCACCACGGTCAACGAGTTCGCGATCAACACGCCGGAGCAGGAGTTCGAACAGGACTCCCCGCAAAACGGCGGCGGCGGTGTGGGCAACGTCAATGTCAGCCAGACGGTATCCACGATCACGACCACCAGCCCGCCCCCCGACCATCTCATCAGCCAGAACTTCACCCAGACCAACTCGACACGGATCCAGAGCGCCGGAGTGGCGATGCTCGTGCAGCGGCAACTGCGCCACGCGGGCACCAACTCCGCGTGGAAGTTCGGCCTCGGACCGCGCTTCGTGCAACTCGCCGATCGCTACGACCTTTCCTATCGCAGCCG
>JBJSXB010000162.1:0-4851 GCA_046086245.1 Planctomycetaceae bacterium
TGCGGAGCGGTCCCGACCGCATCGCCATCTCGTGCAGGGCCGTCGTGGCATGAACGTTCGTTGTCTCCGAGAACCGCTGCTGGCGGCCCTGCAGAGTGCCGCGGCGGTGGTCCCAAGCCGTTCGCCGAAGCCGGTTTTGACCAACGTGAAACTCGAGGCGGACGGCACCGCGGCCGTCGTGTCGGCCACCGATCTCGAGGTGGGTATCCGCATCATGCTGGAAGGGGTCGAAACGCGGGCACCGGGGGCGGTGCTCCTGCCCAGTGCGCGGTTGGCGGCCATCGTGCGGGAAAGTGCGCCGGGCACCGCGTTCGACATCCAGTCGGATGGAACGGCGGTGCTCGTCAAGGCGCCACGCAGCGAATTCCGTCTGCCCGCCGAGGATCCGCTCGAGTTTCCCGCGGTGGCGACGTTTCCCGCCGACGCCTGCTACGAGATCGCCACCCCGCTGGCCAGGGAGTTGGTGCGGCGCACGGCGTTCGCCACCGACAGCGAATCGAGTCGCTACGCCCTCGGTGGAGTGATCATGGAATTGTCGGCCGGCGGTGGCTCGACCGGTTCGGTGATCGCCGTCGGCACCGACGGACGGCGTCTGGCCAAGATGGAGGGCCCGGTGACGACTGCCGGTGGCACACCCGCCGAGGCCCAGCCGATCGTGCCCGCCCGCGCCTTGCACCTCGTGGAGCGCTGCCTCGCCGGCGGCGAGCAACCGGTCCACGTCGCCGTGCGAACCAGCGAGATTCTCGTTCGGACCGGGGCGACGACGATCTCCGCGCGACTGGTCGACGGCCGGTTCCCTCGCTGGCGTGAAGTCTTCCCCGAACGGCCCGACGCGATCCGCGTGCCGCTGGCCGTGGGGCCGTTGCTGGCGGCGGTGCGGCAGGCGGCGATCGTCACCAACGAGCAGTCCAAAGGGGTCGAATTCACGTTCGAACCGGGGAGACTGGTGCTCACCGGCCGGTCGGCGGAGAGCGGCGAGAGCCGTATCGAACTGCCGATCGAGCACGGCGGGGCGACGGTGAAAATCAAACTCGACCCACGGTTCATCGCCGATTTTCTCCGTGTCCTCGATCCGGCGGCCAACGTCACGGTCGAGTTGACCGACGCGCAGAGTGCGTGCGTCTGCCGCACGACAGACGGCTACGGCTACGTGATCATGCCGCTGGCGGCCGATTAGTGCATGAACCCGACGTTCATGGCATGCCAGTTCGGCTGACGCCATGCCCGCGCGGCCCGGGACGTCCTCATGACCCACTCATCCGACGGCCACGGCCGGACCCGCGACGACGGACCGAAGTCGATCGGCCATATCGTCGGTCGGCTTCTCGCCCGTACCGGCTACGACGCCGAGCAAGGACGCGAGCGCCTGGAGGCCGCCTGGCCGCGCGTCGTGCCGGAGTCGCTCGGGAGTCGCTCCCGACCCGGTCGCGTGCGGCGGGGAGTGCTCGAGATCCTCGTCAGCCACTCGGCGGTGGTGCAGGAATTGGGTTTCCACAAGGCCGACGTCATCCGCCGGTTGGCGGAGATCGTGCCTGACGAGGCGATCACCGACATCCGCTGCCGGCTCTCGGGAGATGCCGGTCGGGCGGACGACGTCCACGACATGTGAGGGATTGAATGATGGCCGACGACACGACATCCGCCGCCAAGCCCGGCTACACCTCCGCCGATCTGCTCCATCTTTCCGATCGGGAGCACGTGCGCGAGCGCTTCGGCATGTACATCGGCGACAACACGTCGCGCGGCCTTCATCATCTGGTCTACGAAGTGGTCGACAACTCGATCGACGAGTGCATGGCGGGGCACGCGCACACCGTGAGCGTCACCGTCAACGTCGATGGGAGCGTCACCGTCGAGGACGATGGCCGTGGGATCCCGGTCGAGCGACACGCGCAGCTGTCGGAGGAGATGGACCGCGACGTCTCCACCCTCGAAGGGGTGATGACGGTGCTGAAGTTCGGCGGCAAGTTCCAGAAGGGCGCCTACCAAACCTCGGGCGGTCTTCACGGCGTCGGCGTGACGGTCGTCAACTTCCTTTCGGAATGGTGCGAGGTCGAGGTGTCGCGCGACGGCCACGTCTGGCAGCAGGAATACCAGCGCGGCGAGCCGAGCGGCCCGGTGCGTTCGATCGGCACCACCACCCGCACCGGCACGAAGACCACCTTCAAACCGGACCCGCAGATCTTCCCCGCGACGAAATTCTCCTGGGATGTCCTCGCCAGGCGGTTGCAGGAGTTGGCGTTTCTCAATTCGGGCGTGCGGATCGTCTTCACCGACGCCGCCGGGGGACAGACGGAGGCATACCGCTACGAGAGGGGAATCGTCGAATTCGTCGAATGGCTCAATCGCTCGAGCGATGCGGTGCATCCCGACGTCATCGCGCTGTCGGGCGAGCAGGATGGCGTCGGGTTCGACGTCGCCCTCCAGTACACCGGCGAGTTCACCGAGAACCTCCACAGCTACGTCAACAACATCTCCACGAGCGAAGGCGGCACGCACGTCTCCGGGTTCCGCTCGGCGCTGACGCGCACGCTCAACGCCTACGGCAAGAAAGCGGGGCTCTACAAGGACCTCGTCCCCACCGGCGAGGATGTCCGCGAGGGCCTGACGGCAGTGATCAGCGTCCGGGTGCCGCACCCGCAGTTCGAGGGGCAGACGAAGACGAAGCTCGGCAACGGCGAGGTCGAGGGAATCATCAACTCGGCGGTCGGCGACTTTCTCACCCGCTATCTCGAGGAGAATCCCAAGAGCGCCAAGGCGATCGTCCAGAAGGGGGTGCTGGCGGCGGAGGCGCGCGAGGCGGCGAAGAAGGCGAAGCAACTGCTCCGCGAACGGAAAGGCGCTCTGTCCGGCGGAGGGTTGCCGGGCAAACTCCGCGACTGCACCAGCCGCGACGTCGCCAAGTGCGAGTTGTATCTCGTCGAGGGTGACAGCGCCGGCGGCAGCGCCGAGGGGGGGCGTCACCGCGAGTACCAGGCGATCCTGCCCCTGCGCGGCAAGATCATCAACGCCTACAAAAGCCGGGACGACAAGGTGCTCGCCAACGAGGAGGTGCGCAGCGTCATCTCGGCGATCGGGGTCGGCATCGGGGCCGAGAGCGACCTCGCCAAGCGGCGCTACGACAAGGTCGTGATCATGACCGACGCCGACGTCGACGGCTCGCACATCCGCACGCTCCTGCTCACCTTCTTCTACCGGCAGATGTACCGCCTCGTCGCCGAGGGGCACGTCTACGTGGCGCAGCCGCCACTGTTCCGCGTCCGCTCGAAGAAGACCGTCTACTACGTCCAGACCGAGGAGGAAATGAAGACCCAGCTCCTCGACCAGGGTCTCGGCGAGGGCGTCTTCCTCCCGGGAGAAGGCCGCGAGATCTCCGGGGAAGAGATGCAGAAGCTCTGTCGTACGCTCGCCGGCCTCGAGGATGCGCTCATCGCCCTCGAGAAGCGGGGCATCAGCCTGCGTGACCATGCCGCGCGTCGCGATGCGTCGACCGGGAAGCTCCCCATGTACCACGTCTACTATGGCCTTGAGGAGCACTGGTTCACGTCCCGCGACGAACTGGAGGCCTTCGTCAAGGGGAAGGAGAAGGCGGCGGGGGGCGAACTTCAGGTCGGCAGGATGGAGGAGGCGGTCGCGGCGGGTGACACCACCCCGGGCACGGCTCCCGGCACGGGCGACGACCAGCTCGTGGTCGTGGATCTCCACGAGGTACGCAGCGTGAACGCCGGGCTGAAGGAGCTCGAAGGGATGGGCTTCGGGATCGAGTCGCTGATGCCGCAGGACCGTACCGGCTCGGAGGCTGCCCGCTACACGCTGCGGCGGGGCGACAACGAGATCGGGCTCGAGGATCTGCGCGGCCTGCTCGCCGCGGTGCGTCGGGCCGGGGAGAAGGGGCTCGCGATCACCCGATTCAAGGGGCTCGGTGAGATGAATGCCGAGGAGCTGCGCGATACGACGCTCGACCCCAGGAATCGCACGCTCCTCCGCGTGACGATGGCCGATGCCGCCGCGGCTGACGACCTGTTCCGCGTGCTGATGGGGGAAAAGGTGGAGCCGCGACGCGAGTTCATCGAAAAGCACGCCCTCGACGTCAGGAACCTGGACGTCTGAATGCGATTGGACGAAGCATCCGTGTCCCTGCCGGCCGCAGAGCGGGGGCGGAGTGCCGTGCGGCCTGTTCCGTCACCAGTGGCCGGTTCGACAGTCTGACGACCCTTCAGCTTCAGAGGAGATCCCCATGCCAAAACAGTCCGTCGCAGACATCGATCCGACCGGCAAGGCCGTGCTCATGCGGGTCGATTTCAACGTGCCGCAGGACGCCTCCGGCGCCATCACCGACGACCGCCGCATCCGGATGGCGATTCCCTCGATCCGGTCGGTGATCGACCGGGGGGGCCGAGCGATCGTGATGTCGCATCTCGGCCGGCCGTCCGGAAAGGGCTTCGAGGCGGCGTTCTCGCTGGCGCCGGTCGCCCGGCGTCTCGGTGAGCTCCTCGGACGGTCCGTGGATCTCGCGGGGGACACCGGGGGGCCAGACTCCCACGCCAGGGCGGCGGCGCTGCCGGCGGGTGGCGTGCTGATGCTCGAGAACGTGCGGTTCAACCGGGGTGAGAAGAAGGGGGATGACGCGGCCTACGTCCAGGGGCTCGCCACGATCGCCGATGCGTATGTCAACGACGCCTTCGGCACCTGCCACCGCACCGAGGCGAGCATGCACGCGGTGCCAGTGGCCATGAAGGCGCTCGGCAAGCCCGCGGTGTCGGGTTTCCTCGAGAAGGAGATTCGCTACCTCGCCGACGCCATCGCCCGACCCAGGCGACCATTCGTCGCGATCCTCGGCGGCAAGAAGGT
>JBJSXB010000163.1:0-13955 GCA_046086245.1 Planctomycetaceae bacterium
TCCGCGGCGAGGGGGGCGACGACAACCTGTTTGGCGGTGCCGGCAACGATTTCGTCAACGGCGGCGCGGGGCGCGACAGCCTCAGTGGCGGCACCGGACAGGATTCGCTCATCAGCCTGTTCGACGGCGGCTCACAGGCCAGCTCCAGCGACATGGTCAATGGCGGGCCCGGCCTCGACAACTACTGGTTCGAGGGCACCGGCGACACCGTGCGGCTCGAGGCCGGCGAGCGGATCACGAGGGCCGCCGGCATCGTGGGGCGGGAGGAGCCGGGGCCGGGTGTGTTCACCTACCGCTCGTTCGCCGGGCTGCCGCTGTTCCTCGACGGCGTGCCGAGCGTGGTGGATGTCGCCCAGGGAGTCGTGGGGAACTGCTGGTTCCTGGCGTCGCTCGGCGCGCTGGTGCTCGAGAACCCGGACCGGATTCGCGAGCGGGTCACGGACCTCGGCAACGGCCGCTACCTGGTGGCGATCGGCAATGCCGTGCACCGGGTGAGTGCGAACCTGCCGGTCAATGCCGACGGCAACGCCGTCTACGCATCGCCGACCGGCAACCGTGGCACGAGCCTGTGGGTGCCGATCATCGAGAAGGCGGCGGTGTTCGGACGCACGGGCGCCCCGTACTTCGGTGCGGAGTACAGCGTGCTCAATCTTGGAACGTCCGGGCAGGCGTGGGGGGAGCTCCTCGGGTATCCCAACCAGGACAAACGCCACTGGGGCAGCCCTGACGCGTTCGGGTGGCTCGTCAACCGGCTCAACGAGGGCAAGGCCGTGACGGTCGCGACGTTCCCGTGGGTCGGTGGCCCGATCGTCGGACGGCACATCTACACGGTGATCAAGGCCGAGCTGATCGACGGCATCCCGCGGGTGGTTCTCTACAACCCCTGGGGAGATGACGGCGGGACGCCGACGGACGGCGCTCCCCTGGACGGGTTCCTCGCCGTCGGCGACGACGTGGTCACCGACCAGATCTCGGAGATGGTCGCGGTGCTGGTGTAGCCCACCCAGTGAAGCCCCCCCGGTGGACATGCTGCGCCGGCCGTCATGCGGCCGGAATTGGGCCATGGATGGCTTTGTCCACGTATATTCAGCGCACTTCGAGCAGCTCGACGAGGAAGTGGAGCGTGGCGTCGGGCGGGATCACCGGCGGAGCGCCGCGCTTGCCGTAGCCGAGCTTGGCGGGGATGAGCAGCTCGATCATCCCCCCCTTGCCCACCAGCTGCATGCCCTCTGTCCATCCGGGAATCACCCCCGACAACGGAAACTCGATCGTCTCGCCGCGCTTGTACGAGCTGTCGAACACCTTGCCGTCGTCGAGCCAGCCGTGGTAGTGGACCTTGACGGTGTTGCTCGACTTGGGGGCGATGCCGGGCCCCTTCCGCAGGATGCGGTATTGCAGCCCCGACGGGGTCGCCGTGAACGTCTTGGCGGCGTCGGCGTCGATCGCCCCGGCGCCCTCCGGAAGTTTGGGATGGGGCACTTCGGCGTCGGCGGCGTGCACGGCGAACTCCGGAACGAGGAAGAGGGAGGCGACGAAAAGGCAGGCGAACAGGCGCATGGGGCGGGCTCCGCGGATGCGGCCGGTCACCGCGCCCGCGGGCGGGATCGCGTTCGGCCGGCGGCGAGTATAGCGGCCGTTACCTTGGCGCCGCGAGCAACCGCTCCACGTCGTCGGCTTCGATCGGCACGTGGCGGCAGAGATCGACCGGGCCGGAGGCGGTCACGAGGACGTCGTTCTCCAGCCGCACGCCGATTCCCTCCTCGGGAATGTAGATGCCCGGCTCCACCGTCATGATCCAGCCGGGCTCGAACGGACCGTCCTGTGGGGCCAGGTCGTGCACCCCCAGGCCAAGCGAGTGGCCCAGACCGTGCATGAAGTAGCGGCGGCAGGCAGGCTCCTCCCAGCCGTCACGGGCCCGCTCCCCGGCGTTGATCAGTCCCAGGCCGACCAATTCGTCCGCCATGTCGACCTGCGCGGCGCGCTTCCAGTCGCGGATCCGCATGCCGACGGTGGTCCGCGCGATCGATCGTTCGAGGACCCGTTTGACAGCGTCGTACACGGCCCGTTGCCGCGGGGTGAAGCGGCCGCTCACCGGATAGGTGCGGGTCAGGTCGGCGGCGTAATTGGCGTAGTTGGCCCCCACGTCGATGAGCACCAGGTCGCCGGAGCGGCACTCCTTGTCGTTGTCGAGGTAATGGAGCACGCAGGCGTTGCGTCCGGAACCGACGATCGGCTCGTAGGCCATCCGCGCCCGGCGCCGGGTGAACTCACCGATCAATTCGGCTTCGAGTTCGTGTTCCATCACGCCGGGGCGGAGGATGGCGAGCACCCGCTCGAGTCCGGCGGCGGTGATGTCGATCGCCCGGCGGATCAACTCGATCTCCGCCTCCGACTTGACCGCCCGCAGGGCGCGCATCACCGGCTGCAGGCGCTCGTAGCGATGGAGCGGGTAGCGGCGCATCAGATCGCGTGCCATCCGCACGTCGCGCGGTTCGATCTCGGTGGTGCTGCGTTCGTGTTCGTTGGAGTCGATCCACACGCTGTCGCAATCACACAGCAACCCGTGGAGCACGCCCGGCAGATCGCCGAGCCAGCGGACGCGCGGGATGCCGGACAGCGTCGTGGCCCTGTCCTTGGAGAGCTTTTCCCCCTCCCAGGTTGCCAGCAGTTCGTTGGGCTGGCGGAGAAACAGCATCTCGCGCTGTGCCGGATCGATCGCGTCGGGGGCGAGCACGAGCACGCTCTCCTCCTGCTCGATCCCGGTCAGCCAGAAAAGGTCGGCGGCCGGGGCGAGCCGCAGCGTGCCGTCGCCGTTGGTGGGGAGGACGTCGGCAGCGTGGACGAGGGCCACGCTCCGCGGTGGGAGACGGCGCCGCAACCGGTCGCGGTTGGCGGAAAACAGACCCGGGTCGATCGGCGCGTGCCGCATGGAAAGGCTCCGTGAACACGGGTCACGGGGCGGCCCCGCGCCTCCGTGGCGGGCCATGGTAGCAGCCGGTCGCGCTGCGGCGCCGACCCGCGCGGCCCGGTCGCTCAGCGGTACGCGGGGTAGAAGGGCTGGGCCGTCTGCTGCGGCGGATAGCCCTGCGGCGCGGCGGATTGGTAGAGCGGTTGGGCCGACGGCTGATAGACCGGCGGCGCGGCCTGGGAGGGCGCCGAGGGTCCCCAGCCAGTCGCTGCCGCGGCCTGCGCGTCGGCCGGTGGCGCGGTGAGCTGCGCCGCGGCGCGCCGCGCCTCCAGTTCGACCTGCTGGCGCACCTGCGCCGCGCGGTCGGCATCGAAGGAGAACGTCGGCATCCCGTTGACCCAGCGGATCGAGAGCACACCGGTGGCGAGCAGGATCGGCACGAGGATCAGGAGCAACCGCGATCCCCAGCGGCTGGTGGCCACCTGTTGCACCGGGGCCGGCAGGCCGATGGTCGCCAGGCCGATCGCCTGCTGGGTCATGGACTTCTTCGTGGTCTTGCGCTTCGCCATCGCGACCTCCTGGTTGCGGCTGCCAGGAGGGATCGACCGGATGCCGGCGAGTGGTGCAACGGCGCTCGGCCGCGCGGCAGTCTCTACCACTCGGCCCCCGCAAGCCCTGCGGTGCTTGCCCAATCCCCGCCACCGCACCGCGGGCCCGGTTTGCCAGCGATCGCCGGGGGACACGCCGTGCGGCCCCGCGGCGATCACCCCGCGCCCGTGGCGGGCGCCGGTTCCGCCGGCGGCATGGCGAGCACCGCCGCGATCGGTTTGCCGCCGCCGCCGATCTTGAAGGGTCGCCCGTTGGGGGCGGTGAACTCGCGCTCGTAGGGCAGGCCCGCGGCGGCGGCGATGGTGGTGTTGAGATCGGCGACGCTCACGGGGTCGGTCGCCGGGGCATGACCGCGCTGGTCGCTCGAGCCGTGCACCACGCCACCGCGGACGCCGCCGCCGGCGAGCACCGCCGAGAACACGCCGGGATGGTGGTCGCGACCGCCGTTCTCGTTGATCTTCGGCGTGCGGCCGAATTCCGACACGAGGACCACGAGTGTCGTCGCGGCGTGGCCACGTTCGGCGAGATCGTCGAGCAGCGTGGCCATCGCGTCGTCGAGTTGGGCCACCTTGGCGGGCAGGTCGTCGAACAGTTCGCGGTGCATGTCCCAGCCGGTGAATTCCACCTCGACGAACCGCACACCCGCCTCCACCAGGCGCCGCGCGAGGAGGCATCCCTGCGCGAACGCGCCGTCGCCGTAGCGGCGGCGCATCGATTCCGGCTCGCGCGACAGGTCGAAGGCCCCGAGGTCGTCACTGCCGAGCAATCGCACGGCTTCCCGAACCATCTGGTTGTAGGCCTCGACCTGCGGCCCGTCGTAGGTGCGGCGGAAGTCGCGGTCGATGCGCTCGGCGAGCGCCAGACGCCGCGAGAAGTTCTTCTCGGAGAGATACGCGGGCCGCCGGGTGTTCTCGAGGCCGAGCTTTGGGTCGGCCACCGGCACCGGGGCGAGCTTCGGGTCGAGGAAGCCGGCGCCGGGGTGCTCGTTGCCGTTGCCGACCAGCACGTAGCCGGGCAGTTCGCGGCTCGTCTTCCCCGCCGCGTGCAGCGCCCAGGCGCCGAGGGCGGGATGCTGGATGCTGCCCAGCGGTGCGTAGGCGGTGCGCATCGCGTACACGCCGGGCTCGTGGGCGCCGGTCTCGGTGAACACGCCGCGGATCACCGCCAGCCGGTCGGCCGCCGCGGCGAGCCGCGGCAAGCCCGCGCCGAACGACACGCCCGGCAGCGCCGTGCCGATGACCTTCGTCTCTCCCTGTTCCTCACGCCCCGGTTTGGGATCGAAGGTGTCGATGTGGCTCATCGCACCTTTCATGAACAGGCAGATGACGTTGACCGGCGGTCGCGCTGCCGCCGCCGCGTCGTCGGCCCACGTCGGTCGGCCGCCGAACAGGTCGAGGATGCCGACGCCGAGGCCCAGCCGGGCCGCATCGGCCAGCACGCGGCGCCGGGCGAGACGGTCGTCGATCAGCGGTGGAAGGCTGGGAATCATCACGGCTGTGTCACTGGATGAAGAGGAATTCACGGGTGTTGAGCAGCGCCCAGATCACGTTGCCGATTCCGGTGAGACGGTCGTCGGCGGACGTGATCTCGGCGACCGCAAGGGCCCGGTCTTCCGCGTCGGGCCGCCGGGAAAGCACCGCCAGAAAAATCACGTCGACGGCCTTGCGCGGATCCTCGGCGGAGATCTCGCGATGGATCACGCTGCCGCGTTCGAGCATCGCGTGCGTGATCGGCCCGTTGAACATCGCGAGCATCTGCGGGATCGTCGCCACCGTCCGCCCGCCCTCGATACTCTCGCGATCGCTTTGGCCGAACTGACGAAGGAAGTGACCCAGCGGCAGCGGGGTGGGCAATTCGCTCGCCCGTGCCAGCACCTGACCCTGGTACCCGTACTCCTTCACCATCTGGAGGCGTGTCTGTCGGGGACCGAAGGCGGCGAGAAACCGGCGGTAGGCCCGCTGCGCCTGGTCGAGCGAGACGCCACCGATGAGATCGAGATCGGCGGCGGCGGCGTACGCTTCGGCGGCGGGGCGTTGGTAATCCCATGGATCGGCGGCGACGAGGGTGAGGATCGAATCCCACAACTGTTCGGCGGTCATGCGCTTCAGCGCAGGGCCGGTGAAGGCGAACGGCGCGGCGCTCGTCGGATCGTGGATCACCGCGCGACGGGCGAACGACTCGGTGCTGACCAGCACCCGCACGTACTCGCGCAGGTCGAAGTCGAGTTCGAGCATCAGGTCGGTGAGGTGCTCGAGAAGTTCGGGGTGTGACGGCGGGTTGGCGGCGCGGAAGTCGTCGACGGGATTCACCAGACCGACGCCCATCACCTTTTTCCACAACCGGTTGGCGATCGTGCGGGCGAACTGCCGGTTGTCGCGGCCGGTCAGCCAGGCGGCGAAGCGATCCCGCCCGTCGGCGCCGGCCGCCTCCGACGGCACCTCGCCCCACAGCACCTTGGGGGGGACCACGTCGAGTGGCGCGGCGTCGTCGTAGGCATAATCGTGGGGCAGTTTCAGCGGCTCGTCACGATGGACGACCACGGCGCCGTTGGCCTGGAGGAACTGGATGAAGCCGTTGTCGACCTTGCCGTCGCGGGCTTCGCGGCGGGCTGCCACAACGAGGCCGCGGATCGACCGCGCCACCGTATCGGTGCGCAGCGCCTGCCGCTGCTCCTTGGAGAGCTTGCCGCCGAAGCCGGCGTGCGTGCCGGCGGTGAACGCCGCCAACTCGTAGAATTGGTGCTGCGTCCAGGAATCGAAGGGGTGGTCGTGGCACTGGGCGCAGCCGATCTGCGTGCCGAGGAACACGCGTACGGTGTTGTCGACGTAGGGCAGCGGCATGCCGACATCGCGCAATTGGTAGCCGACGGCGGGGTTCTCCCATGCCTTGCCGTCGGCGGTGAGCATCTCGCGCACCCACTGGTCGAAGGGGCGATTGGCGGCGATCGATCGCTTCACCCAATCGAGATAGGGCTCGCAAAACAGGCTTCGCTGCGGTCGCTCGGTGAGGCGGAGGATGTCGGCCCAGTAGTTGTAGAAATGGCTGACGTAGTCGGGGCTCCCGAGCAACGCGTCGATCAACTCGGCGCGTTTGGCGGGATCACGGTCGGCGAGGAAGGCCGCCGTCTCGTCGCCGGTGGGGATGCGGCCGCCGAGTTCGAGGTGCATGCGGCGGACGTAGCGGGCGTCGTCGAGAGGCCGGCTCGCCTCGAGGCCCCGGGCGCGCCAACCCGCCTCGATCAAGCGGTCGATGTGCGCCGCCGCCGCGGCCACCGCGGGGCGCCGGTCGCGGTCGATCGGCGCGACGTCGATCGCCGGGGCGGACGGCGTGTCGGTCACCGCCTTGGGCAGTCGTGAGGGGGCAGCCGCGGCGGTGTTCCGCGGCTGCGGCTTGGCGCCGAACGACGCCGCGACAGGGGTCAGGCCCGCGGCTCCGAACACCAGCGCCGCCGCGATCAGTCGTCGGCGGAAGCCGTCGTGCGTGTGGCGATGCCCGGTCATGGTGGAATCACGTGGTGGAGGGGAACCGAGCCGCGACGATCGGTCACGACTTTTTCACGCCCGCCTTGAACTCGTCGAGCGACACCTTCTTGTCGGCGTTCGTGTCGAGCCGCGCGAAGCGTTTGTCGGCGTTCTCGAGCTGCTTGTCCTTGAGCTTCGCCTTGAACTCGGTGATCGACAGGAAACCGTCGCCGTCGGTGTCCTTGCGTTTGAACGTCTTTTCGGGATCGGGGGCCTTCTTGCCCTGGACCGGCGTCGCGACGACCGGCATCGCGGCGACCGCGACGAGGGGGCCGGTCGCGACGGCGGCCGACAGCAGGAGACGGATGAACAACGGCATGGCGATGCCCTCGGGAAGTTCCGCTGAAAAAACGGAGACGGGAGTGTGACGGCCCGATGGTTCAAACGGCCCGCCGGGTGGCAGGTTGCGTGATCGCCGTCGGAATCGCCATTGTCCGGTGCCGCGCGGGCCGGGCTCAAGCCTGGTTTTCACCCCGGAACGCCCGCCGCAACCGCCGCAAGGCCTCCTCGAGCCGCGCCGTCGGGCAGGCCATGTTGAGCCGTACGAATCCCGGTGCGCCAAAGTCGCGGCCGTCGGACGTGCCCAAACCCGCCGCCACGCACGCCGCCTGCGGATCGGCGACCCCGGTGCCGCGGCAATCGATCCAGGCCAGATAGGTGGCATGTGGTGGAACGCAGGACAAGCCGGGAATGGCGGCGACGGTGTCGAGCACCAAGCGGCGGTGCGCGCGGATCAGGGCCACCAGTCGCCGCCGCCAGCTCTCCCCGTGCCGCCAGGCCGCCTCGGCGGCGGCGTAGCCGAGCGGATTGACCATCGGCAACAGACCCCCCCCGGCGGCGCGCCAGCGATGCCGCGCGTCGGCGTCGGGCACGATCGCGGCGGCACAGCACAAGCCGGCGATGTTCCACGTTTTCGACGGGGCGACCAGGGTGATCGCGCACCGGGCCGCCGGATGGTCGAGGCTGGCGAAAGGAACGTGCCGCCGGGCGTCGTCGTCGAGGACGAGGTCGCACCAGATCTCGTCGCTGATCACGGTCAGGCCGCGGCGCTCGGCGAGGTCGGCGATGCGAGTCAGATCGTCCCGCGAAAATACGGTTCCGGTGGGATTGTGGGGATGGCAGAGCCAGAGGAGTTTCGCGCGCGGCGTGATCGCGTCTGCCAAGGCCTCGTGGTCGATCACCCAGCGCGCGCCGTCGCCCGCCAACGGCACGCGCACCAGCCCCCGCCCCGCCATCCCCGGCAGGGTGAGAAACGGCGGGTAGACCGGCGTCAGCGAGACGATGTCGTCCCCCGGTGCCGCGAGCAAGCGGGCGGTGACCGCCAGTCCGGAGACGACGCCGGTGATGCCGATCACGTGGGTGGGATCGATCGTCCAGCCGTGCTGCCGGTGGAGGTGATCGGCCAGGCTGGGCGCGAACCCGGGGGGATCGGCCGTGTAGCCGAAGACTCCGTGCTCGACCCGTTCGTGGATGGCGGCGAGCACTTCCGGATCGGTGCGGAAGTCCATGTCGGCGACCCACACCGGCAGGATGTCCCGGTCGGGCCACCGGTCCCATTTCTCGGACCCGGTGCCGCGGCGATCGGGGCAATCGGCGAAGGCGGGGTCGATCATCGCGGCAACGGGGTGGCGGCGGCGGACGACGGGCAGGGCACAATGACCGCTCGGTTGTAACAGATCGGACCGGCCGCCGTGATTGCGGTGGAGGAGCGCGGTCGCCCTCCGGACCGGTCGCGAGGAACGCGCGATGGATCCCCCGCCGGATCGGACGCGATGGGTGCTGGCGCTGCTCGATGCCCACGAGCAGGCGCTGATGCGCTACGCGTGCCGATTGGTGGGAGATGCCGATACGGCCCGCGACGCCGTCCAGCACGCGTTCGTGCAACTCTGCGGCGAGTCGCCGGACACGCTCGGCGACCGCGCGGTGCCCTGGTTGTTCCGCGTGTGCCGCAATCGCGCGATCGACCATCTCCGCCGCCGGGGACGCGAATGCAGCTTCGACGACCTCGCCATGGAGTCCCGCCCGATGCATGCCACGCAGCAGCCCACGACCCGCGAGGCAGACCCGGCCACACACGCCGAGTCGGTCGACCTGGCGGCGCTCGTCCGCGGTCTCGTCGCCGGCCTTCCCCGTCTCCAGGCGGAAACACTCGAGTTGTGGTCGGCGGGGCTGTCGTACGGGGAGATCGCCTCCATCACCGGCAAGACCGAAGGCCACGTTCGCGTCCTCGCCCATCGCGGCCTGATGGCGCTCCGCAGCCACGCTCGCATCCGTGCGATCCTCGCCCCGGCGGCGGTCTCGCCACCCACTCCCGCCCGCTAGTCAGCCCACGCCCCCCGCCATCCCACCGAGAGAGCACCGATGACCACCGACGACCGGCGACCCGAGCGCTCCGATCGGCCAGAGAGCGTCGATCCGCGCGAGGAGACGGCGAGTTTGCTGACGGCACTGGCGCTCGACGAGCTCGCGGGGGAGGAACGCGAGCGACTGGTCGCCATGCTGGCCCAAGCCGGCGCGGCTCCGCAGCGCCGCCATGTCGAGGAGGCACGGGCCCTGGCGGCCCTGTTGCGCGCTGGCCGCCCCGCCGGCAGGCCGACTGCGGCGGTGCGTGCGGCGGTGATCGCGGCGCTGGAAGCGCGACGGGCGACGGCCGCGCCCGAACCCGGGCCGGCGACTCGGCCGGCATCGTCGTCGCGGCGCCGTTGGCCGTGGCTGGTGGCGCTGGGGGCGGTCGCGGCGAGCCTGCTGACGGTGGTCGCCATCAACCGCCCGAGCGAAGCGCCGCGCCAGGTGGCCAAGCTGGCGCCGCCCCCGCGTGCCGAGGCCTCCGCCCCCGCCTCCGGCGGCGACGAGTCGCGCGTGGTCGCCACGGCCACCGGGGCGGCATCGGCCACGCGGGCGGCGGGCGCCGCGACCCCCGCGTCCTCCTCCACCGACACGTCGTCCCTCGCCGCTGCGGCGACCGACGGTCCCGCACCCCAAGCCAGCGCGGAGCCGGCCGCGCCGACCGCCGCCGTGCCGCCGGTGCTGGAAACCGCCGGCAAGGGACTCGTGTTCGGTTTCCGCGGCGGAGTGTCCGGCGCCGCGCGCTCCGACGGCGCGGTGCCCGGCGCGGCAACCGTGAGCGAATCGCTCGCCGCCAACGAAGCCCCCCGCGAGGCCGGGGCATCGACCGCGGGGGGAGCGAATCCCGCCGCATCGCGCGGGACGACCGGGGGCGCACCGTCTGTTGCCGCGGGGGGCGGTCGGTTCATGAGCCATGGGGCAGTGCCGTCGGCGGCCCCCACCGCACCCGGCATCACCGGTTCGGAGGCCCTTCTCGACGAGGTGAGGGCATCCACGGTCATGGGCATCGTCGGCCCGGCGGTCGCTGATCCGCCCATGGTCCCGGACCGATTCCCGGGCCCACGTCCCGGCGGCGGTCGCGGTGCGGGAGGGGAGCGCTACGCGCGGTTCGTGGAGAACCCGTTCCTCGACCCGCAGGCGGCGCCGCTTTCGACCTTCTCGGTCGACGTCGACACCGCCTCCTACGCGATCGTGCGCCGCTTTCTCACCGCCGGCCGGCGTCCCCCGCCCGATGCGGTGCGGCTCGAGGAGATGCTCAATACCTTCCGCTATGCCGATCCCCCGCCGGCCGTGGACGGCGATCCGTTCGCCGTCCGCCTCGAGACGGCGGCCTGCCCGTGGAAGGACGGACACCGCCTCGTTCGCATCGGCATCAAGGGTCGGGAGATCGCCGCCGCGGCGCGGCCGGCGGGCAACCTCGTGTTTCTCATCGACGTCTCGGGGTCGATGCGCGACGGCGACAAGCTGCCGTTGGTGAAGCAGGCACTGGGGATGCTCGTCGATCGGCTCCGCGAGGATGACACGGTCTCGATCGTCACCTACGCCGGCGCCGCTGGACTGCGCCTGTCCGCCACGGGAGGGCACCGCCCCGACGTGATCCGCGGCGCCATCGACTCGCTGCACGCCGGTGGGTCGACGCACGGCAGCGCCGGGATCGCGATGGCGTACGACGAGGCGCGCAAGCACTTCATCACGCGGGGCATCAACCGGGTGATCCTCTGCACCGACGGTGATCTCAACGTCGGGATCACCGACGACGAGGAGTTGGTGGCGCTGGTCCGCGAGCGTGCGCGGGAGGGCACGTTCCTCACCGTGCTCGGATTCGGGCAGGGTAACCTCCAGGACGAGAAGATGGAGAAGCTCGCCGACCGGGGCAACGGACTCTACGCGTACGTCGATTCGCTGCGCGAGGCGCGCAAGGTGCTCGTCGAACAGCTCACCGGCTCGACGATGACGATCGCCAAGGACGTGAAGATCCAGGTGGAGTTCAACCCCGCGCACGTCGCCTCCTATCGGTTGCTCGGCTACGAGAACCGCGTGATGGCGGCGCGCGATTTCGCCGACGACGCCAAGGACGCCGGTGATATCGGTGCCGGCCACGGGGTGACGGCGCTCTACGAATACGTCCCGACCGTCGCCGCCGATGCCCCCGCCGGGTTGAAATACCAGCCCCGGCGGTCGGCCCGCCCGCGGGCATCGGACGATCCCCCGGCATCGCCAGAGCTGCTGACGGTCAAGCTGCGATTCAAGGAGCCGGCGGCAGACGTCAGCGTGGTCCGCGAGTTGCCGCTGATCGACGGCGGCGGATCGTTCGACTCCGCCTCCGACGATCTCCGGTTCGCGGCGGCGGTGGCCTCGTTCGGGATGCTCCTGCGCGACAGCGCCCATGCCGGCACCGCGACCCTTTCGCAGGTGGCGGAGGTCGCCGGAGGGGCGCTCGGCGACGATCCCGGCGGCCTGCGCGCCGAGTTCCTCGATCTGGTCCGCCGGGCCGCCGGCGCGGCGGGCGGCGATCGGGACTGACCGTCAGTCGTCGGCGTGGCGATCCAGTGCCGCCAGCCCGGTGTCGTCGGGCATGCCGAGGCGATCGATCGCGACGATCGAGCCCCCGTGGAGCACCACCGCGGTGGCGATCGCGCCGACGAGATCGTCGTCGCGGGCGGCGGGCAGATCGCCGGTGAGCGAGTGATCGACGGCGCGGGCGGCGGTGAAGGCGACGGCGCCGGTGTCGCGGTCGAGAACCCCGGGGATGCACCGTCCCGATTCCACCAGCAGCGTGTCCACCCGGCCGGCGACCGCGGCCCGCGCGATCGTGGCGACGTCGGTCGAGCCGCGCCCGTGGGCCCGAAAGGTGCGGAACCGATCGACGAGCGCGGCGGCCTCGGCGGCGCGCTTCCGCTCGACGAGCGGCCGCACCAGCGCGGCGAGCCGCTCGGTCGGCATCCGAGCCGGATCGAGGGGGAGGCTGTCCGCGATCGCGCGGCGATCACCGATGACGGCACGAAACATCGCCGCCGCCTCGGGAAGGGCGGCGACCACCAGCGGCGGGCCGTCGGGATCCTCGACCGCTTCGGCGACCGCGCGGAAGAAGCGTTCGCTGTCGGCGCGGGTGCCCTCTTCCCTGGCGCCGGCACCGCCGTGCAGCGTGCCGCCGCTGCCCAGGCTCCTCCGCACGCGATGCGGCTCGGCGGCTTCCACGTCGATGACGGCGTCACGGTGGAGCACGCCGCCGTCGGCCGCCGCGCTGCCCGGGAACGGGGTGGGCAGCAGGCCCGCCGGACCGATCGCGAACAGCCGTGCCTCGCGGGTGCTGAGGGCCAGCACACGGCAGTGCGGCGCCGTGGCGGCGATGCGCAGCAGATCGGCGACGAAAAAACGATCACCGACCTGCGCCCGCGCCGGCACCGGTTCCTCGAGGACGAACACCGTCGCCGCGCCGTCGGCGGCCAGCACGACCAGCCCGTCGTGGACATGCTCCCAGAACGGGCGATGGCACGCCAGCGCCTCCAGCGGCGCCAGCCACGGCGTCGCGTCGTCGCCTGGATGCGCGGCGGCCAGTGCCCGCTGGACCGCCTCGAGCAGGTGGTGGAAGCGCAGGCGATCGACGCGGTGGTCCGGCGCACGGCGCTCGGTGGGCAGCGACAGCGAGATGCACGGGGGGCGGTGGGGGATGAGCAGGGGCCGCAGCGCTCCGAGCGAGACCGGCGAAAACACCACGCCGGGAATGATCGTGCCGCCGGGACCACTGCGGGAGAGATTGCCCGGGGCGAGCAGGGAAGGGGGCATCGGGGATCTCCGAAAAGCACCGGCGACCCTGCCCCGGGGCGGCCGACGAGCGGTCAGCCCGGTTCGATTGTTCCGCCGGCAGTGTCGCGCGGCCAACCACTCGACCCACGTGTCGCCGAACCGTCGGCGGACAGTTGGGCGGCGGCGCGGCGGCGATCACTCGTGATGGCATTCGACGATCCGTGTCACCCCCGGCAGTTCCGCGAGGCGTTCGAGGACCTCGCGCCATCGCGGTTGGTGCGTGCTGCCGATGCACAGGCACTCCCCGGGCCCGGCGCCGATCCGCCCCCGCGATCCCGGCATGAACTCGACCGACCGGTCGATGTGGCGGACGGCGCGGCGCCGTGCCGGAGTGTCGGGGATCGCGAACTCGTAGGAGACCGCCACCTTGCCGGCGGCGGACCCGCGCAACCCATCGTCGTCGATGGTGGCGACGTCGATCTCGACGAGGGCCCGGGGCCGCGGGCTCGGTCCACACCCGGCCACGACGGCCAGGGCCACCGTCGGCCGCCATGCGTCCCGCCGCGACGTTTTCGGCCGCATCACCCGGTCTCCCACGCTCCGCCGGAAGCTCGTATCGGCCGCCATCGTAGCCCGGCGCGCCACCACGGTCCTTGACGGCGTCCGTGTCGGCCGTGCGCGGGGGGGGTGGCAGAAGGTTGCGGATCTGCCGGTCGTTCCGTCTGCGCGTTCCGGGAAGGGGGCGGTCCATCGCGGGGGAGCGGACGGTCGAAACATCCTCCGGGAAATGGTCGTGCCGAGGGTGCCCCTGTCGAGGGAGCGAT
>JBJSXB010000164.1:0-6246 GCA_046086245.1 Planctomycetaceae bacterium
GTCGCGCACCACAGCGAGCGCGACTTCGTCCGTGACCGGCGCCGGGTCCGCCGCGGTCGGCCGCTCCGGTGCAAGCGAATCGAAACCGACGTGATTGAACAGCACCAGCGGTTGCCCATCGGCGCGAAGCATGCCATCGGCCGCCAGCGTCAACCGGCGTTCCGCGAGGTTCCACCGTCCGACGTTGTAGCCGGGATGGCGGAGGACGGCCGTGCGGGCGCACACCGCCGGGATCGCTTCGCGGCAGCGCCGATCGGCGGCCAGCCCGTCGTGGTGGGGAGCCGAGTCGCCACGCTGCAGCTCCCCGCGCCACCAGCGCAGCATCCGATCGACGTCATCCGCACGATTGAGCGCCAGCACGTCGGGGCTGTAGACGCCCATGACGGCCTGCCATGCCGCTCCCGCGGCGTCCGCGGCGGGCGGACCGATCGCGTGCGGCGTCAACACAACGTCCGCCGACGTCGCCAAGCGATCGAAGATCTCGACGAGCGGCCCATGGATCCCGACGTGCGGGGCGAGGAAGATCACCGCGTCGTAGCCGCCCGCGAACAAGTGCTCGAAGATCCAGGGCTGGGCGGCGGCGAGCAACGCGGGGAAGTCGTGGGCAAACAGCAGATCGTCGCCGTCCGGCAGACCGAGGGCGGTGACCGGAAGGATCGTGAACTCGTCGCCGAGTGCCTCCGCCTGCCGCGCGTCGCGCGCCACCAACACACAGACCCGGTCCACGCCGGCGTGATGTTCGGCGACGCCCCGCATCAGTGCCCGGACGCGATCGAGCACGGCCGAAGACGCGATGGTGACGACGCAGCGTTTCACGCGGTGGAACCCTCCCAGGCGACAGGGGCAGGCCGTCGTCGATCTCGGCGGCCCCGACTCCAACGGCGGCAAGGGCATGCTCGAGTTGCTGCCCAAAACTCCCCGGTGTCGTCGTGCCCGGCACCCCCGACCGAGTCAGTCCACGGTCGCCAACTCGTAGCACACCGCTTCTTCGGCGTTGCGCACGAAAAGACGATCCCCGACGACCACGGGATGATTCCACGTCTTGTCGCCCAAGGCGTCGATCGTGCCCAACTCCTGATGGCCGTCGGGAGTCGCCCGGAGCAGGACCAGTTGCCCTTTCTCGCTGACCACGAGGATGAGCGCGGAATCGGCGAGCAGCAGGGCCTGCCCCTTGGCATAGCGACCCCCTTTCCACTTCCGCGTGCCATCCTCGAGCCCGATGCACGCGAAGATGGCGTTGTCGAACCCGTAGACGTGTCCATCGTGGACGAGGATGTCGTTGAAGTCGGGCTTCATGTCCTTGGAGGTCCACAGTTCCCTGCCCTGCAGACCGTCCGGTCCGGCGGAGAACTCCACGAGCCGCGTGCCGGTTCCCATCCCCGCGGGGATGAGCAGCTTGTCACCGTCGATCACCTGGGCCTGGCACGCCCGGTAGCCCTGATGGGCGAACTCGTAGGTGGCGACACTCCCTCCCGTCGCCGGATCCCAGAGATGGGCACCGTCGTTCGAGAGCAGACACAGGTAGTCCCGATCCAGCAATCTGATCTTCTGCACCGAGCTGTACGACATCTCACCGGCAGGGGCGGTCCACGCGACGCGGCCATCCTCGACGTGCAACGCGATGATTCCCTTGTCCCCCTTGCCGCCGGCGTGGACGACGACCACGCCGCTCTCGACGCAGGGCGAACAGGAAAAACCCCACATCGGGGGCTCGGTCCGTCCCGCGGCCGCTTTCACGTCGGCCTTCCACACGAGCGTCCCGTCGACCGCGTTCAATCGCACCAGCAGGCCCTCGGCGCCGAGCGCGTAGATCGAGCCGTCGGCGAGCGTGGGCGTGCCCCGTGGCCCGAGCCCTCCGAGCGACTCGAAGAACCGCCCTGGCGTCTCGAACGACCAGATCGGCGCGCCCGACTTGGCGTCGTAGCAAGCCACCACCTCGTTCTGCAGCCGCTGCTCCTGGGTAAACAGCCGATCGGCGCCGACCACGAACGAACTCCACGCCGGACCGATCCGATGACGCCACACCTCTCGTGGCGGATGGGCGTTCCAATCCTCGTTGAAGCGTCGCCCGGTCTGCGCGCTGTTGCCCTCGGGGCCACGAAACCGTGGCCATGGCGCCGCTGCCAGCGCCGTGAGCACTGTCTGGTCATCGCCCCGCTCGGCACCGATGCCACGGCCGGCTCCACGGAGTGCCTCGTCGGCCAATTGCTCGGCGGTCGGTCTCCACCGCCAGTCGAATCCGAACGCGAAATTGCCCCACACGCCGTCGGTGCGGAGCAGGGCCGAGGCACCGGCTCCGAGGAACGCCAATCCGACGGCCACCCACGTGCGCCGGATCGACGGCGTTCGGCCGCAAAGAATCGCACCGATCGCGAATGCCGCGATCGCCACCGGGATCGTCATCACGACCAGCAGCGGCCCGCGCATCGAGGGATGACAGACCGCCTGCTCGATCACCACCGCTCCGACGAGGCCCACCACGCCGATGACGCGCTCGAACCAGCGCGCCCGACTGGCCAGCACCCACCAAAGCACGACGAGCAGGCCGATCAGGAACGGTCCGAACGAACTGGCCATCCAGATCATCGACGGCCCGTTGGGGACCAGGTCGGGGACGAAACGCATGAACGCCATCGCCGGCAAAAGCAGGATCGGAATCCAGATCCGCAGGGGACGCCAGGTGCCTGTGCTCGCGGTCATGGGTCGCCGCCGTGTCGTGGGTGGTTTCGGGGGAGACGGTCGCCGTCGAATGCCACCGGAGAGCGCGTCCGCGGGCGGAATCCGCACCGCACGGATGCATCGACGTGCCGGGAGCAGCGTACGGGTTGCTTCTCCGGTCCACCAGCCCCGCGCGGGCGCCGGGTCGTCGCGGGAGCGGCCGCCCGCCGCGGGGCGATGAGCCACGACCGGATCGCGGCCGTCACGCGGATCATCGGCCGCACGTCATGCCAGCAGCGCGACGAGCAGCTTCGGCACGGCCAGGCTCACGAGGATGCCGTACACGACGTCGAACCACACCATGGACGCCAGCGCCAGCACGTGGATCAGGCCGACGATCGGGGCGGCGACGAGTTTCGCGGCCCACGATGCCTGGGCGCCCTGGACCGACTGCCATATCAGCCCCGCATCCGCCCGACTGGGAATGGCGTGCATCGCGACCGAGACACCGAACCACACCAGGATCCGATCGACCGTCGAGGCGGCGCCGGTGAAATCGAAAACCCGCAGGATGGAGGGAAACGCGACGACCGCGCCGACCACGGTGTTCAGGACGAGCGGCGCCGTACTGACCACGACGGTGTGCAGCCACTTGCTCGTCGGCTCGTGCGTGACATAGCCGCTGGGACTTCCAAAGCGGAAATAACAGACCTCGTAGACGGCAACGCCGACCAGGCGGCAGGCGAGGTAGTGCGCGAGTTCGTGGACGACGACCCCGGGAAAGCTGACGGTGTTGATCACCGCGCCGGACAGCGCCACCATGACCTGCCCTCCTTTACCGTGACCGCTGACGACGGTTCGCCTTCATTTCGACGATGGCCGCATCGATGGCGTCGTACTGGTCGCGTGTCAGGGATTTCCCATTGAGGAGGCCGAACGTCCTCAGCGCCGCGGGGTAGTCACCCGCTCGGTAATAGGAGAATCCGAGCCGTTGAATGAGATGTTTGTCGGCGGGATAGCATGCATGGAGGCGTCGGTAGCCATCGACGGCGAGAGGAAAGTCGCGCTGATCGAAGGCGATCGCAGCCCGGCGTTTCTGCACGGAGTCGGCGAGAGAACTCGCGAATGCCGGCAGTCGCACGACGACCAACGCCGCTCCGACCACGAGGAGCCCGATCACCCACCACGGGACACCCGTGACTTCCCGGGGCGGGACCGGCGCCGTCGGCCGCTTCGAGGGAGGGTATTGCATCGCAGCCACGCGGTGGACGACCTGCCGCGCCGAGGCACGGCATGCGACGGATCGGGGGAGTGCGTGCCCCACGATCCCGTCGGCGTGTGTTTCCCTGCCGGATCGCTGCCACGAGCGCCCCCGGCAGGGGATCGATTCGATGATAGCCACGTTCATCGGCCGAGGCGACGCGACGTTCGCGACGCCGCCGCCGTGAGGGCCCCGTGGCCGATGCCGCGCGGCGGAGCGCACGCGACTATTTGCCGGCGTTCTTGACCCACTGGCGATCGTTCGCGCTCAGCTTCTCGAGCGGCACCCGCAGCCGCTCGCCGTCGGTCTTCTCGAGGACCACGACGTCGCCGTCGAGCTCGACGACCGTCGCCTCGACCGTCGTGCCCGCGGTGCTCGTCCACGTGCGCGCCTGCGCTGCCGGAGCTTTCGTGGTCGCCGCGGCCTCACCCGACGTCGTTCGAGGGCATGGCCGAGCGCGGCGGCGATCGTCGCCCGCGCGTCGCCCATGCCGAACGGCGGCAGCACGCCGTCGATGCGTGACGGGTCGGGATTGAAGGCCACGATCGGCTGGCCGTCGAGGTACCTCGCCGAATTCACGACGAGCCCGTCCTCTCCGAGAATCACGACCAGATCGCGTCTCCCGAAGAGGACATGTGCAAGCCCGTGGCCAAAATCCCTCACCCGCGCGGGCGACGCGTTCCGCGCGGGAGAAGTAGCATATGGGCGGGAGTCCCTCTGGCAGGTTGGCAGACACGCGGCATGCGATCGCGCTCGTTCCACACGGTGTGTCTCGCTCTGGCGGCGTGCGTCGCCCCGGTCGCCGGCGCGGCCGACGCCCCGCGGCCCAACGTCTTGGTGATCCTCACCGACGACATGCGCCCCGACGCCCTTGGCGTCGTCCAGCGCGAACAGGGGGATCGGGCCCTGTTCCCCTGGTTTCGCACGCCGCATCTCGACCGGCTCGCCGCCGAGGGCTGCCGGTTCGCCAACGCCTTCGTGACCACGTCGCTCTGCTCACCGAGCCGGGCCTCGCTGATCAGTGGCCGCTACGCCCACCGTCACGGCGTCCGTGACAACTTCACCGACTACCCCGCCGCCCTGCCGGGCTACCCGCGCCGTCTCCAAGAGGCGGGCTACGAGACGGCATACATCGGCAAGTGGCACATGGGGGAGGACGACGACCAGCGCCGCCCCGGGTTCGATCACTGGATGAGCCACAAGGGGCAGGGCGCCTACCACGACAACGAATTCAACGTGAACGGGGCGCGCCGCACGATCCCCGGTTATTACACGACCGTGGTCACCGACGCGGCGCTCGAATGGATCGACCGTCCGCACGGCACGCCTTGGCTGCTCGTCGTCGGCCACAAGGCGCCGCATGGCGGGCCGATCGTCCCCGAGGATCGCTATGCGCATGCCTTCGACGACCGCCCCGTCGTCAAGCCGGCCAACGCCGAGAGCTGGCGCGCCGCCGACGGCAAGCCGCCGTGGCTCGAGCGTTCCTTCCCCACCTGGCACGGCCTCGGCGGGCCGCTCTACGGCCAGGGTGAGTATGGAAAGTTCGTCCGCGCCTACCTCGGCTGCATCGCCTCGGTCGACGACAGCGTCGGCCGGATCGTCGGCCGGCTGCGCGACACCGGCCGCCTCGACGACACGGTGGTGATCTTCACCAGCGACAACGGCTTCGCCCTCGGCGAGCACGGCCGGGTCGACAAGCGCACCGCGTACGAGGAGAGCATCCGCGTTCCACTGCTGGTCCGCTTTCCGGGCCGCGTCCGGGCGGGGAGCGTGATCCGGCCGATGGTCCTCTCGCTCGATCTTGCGCCGAGCATCCTCGACCTGTGCGGCGCCGAGCCGCTTCCCGACGCCGACGGCCGCTCGTGGACACCGCTCCTCGCCGGCGAGGTGGCCGACTGGCGCTCGTCGTTCCTCTACCATTACGACTACGAACGCCAGTTCCCCTTCACCCCGAACGTCCGCGCGGTGCGCACCGACGCCTGGAAGTTCATCCGCTACCCGCACGGCGACGGCGGGCCCGACCGGCACCCGGCCGAGCTCTACGACCTGCGCGCCGACCCGCTCGAGATGCACAACCTCGCCGCCGATCCGGCCCATGCCGCCGACGTGGCGCGGCTCGCCACCGAACTTGCACGCCTCCAGCAGCGCCACGGCGCCCTTCCCGACCGGATCCCGCTCGACGAGGGAATCCGTGACGAGTTGCCGAAGTTCTGAACCTCGACCGGAGGGACGTTCCCGATGCCCCATTCGTCGTTCGACGATCTCGAGCGTGAGCACGGCATCCCCCCCGACACCTACTGCGGCCTCTCTCCGGCCGACATGAGCCG
>JBJSXB010000165.1:0-7413 GCA_046086245.1 Planctomycetaceae bacterium
CCGCGAGCGGCAGCTGTCGGTCGAGCAGCTCGAGACCTTCGAGCGGAAGCGCGTGGCGGCGGAGAAGATGCGGCTGCTGGCCGAGGCCCAGGCCCAGGCGAGCATGCAGACCAACCTCACCAACGCCCGCGTCGAGGCCCACATCGCCGAGCAGAAGGGGGAGGCGGAGCTGGCCAGGGCGCGGAAATCGGCCGAACAGATGGTGGTCATGGCCGAGGCGGAGCTCTCCCAGTCGCGCCGCCGCGCCGAGCAGACGGTGCTCCTCGCCGAGGCGGCGAGCAAGCAGCAGGAGCTCGAGGGCCGCGGCGAGAGCCGGCGGGTGATGCAGGTCGGCCTTGGCGAGGCGGCGGTGCAACTGAAGAAGATCGCCAGCTACGGCGACCCACGTCTCTACGCCCTCTCCGAGGTCGCCGCGGCGCTCTCCGGCAGCGGCCAGCCGCTGGTTCCCGAGCGGATGTTCGTCACCGGCGGCGACGCCGGCGATACACCGCAGGCGGCACAGGGAATCGTCGGGACGCTGCTGGCACTGCTGGTCGCGGAGAAGAGTGGTTTCGCCCCGGCGACCGTGGGCGCCGATGACCCGCTCGGACGATTCGCGGATACTCTTGCCGAGCGGACGATGGACTCCCTCACCGCCACCGTGGTGGAGGAGGCGACCACGAAGGAGGACTGATGGGCGCCGACCTGTTGAGCGTACTGGCCGGCGCCGCCGCCGGCGGGATGGGCTGGGGTATCCGCGGGCAGTACGGACACGAGACCGGGGCGATGATCGCCGGCGTGCTGGTGAGCCTCGTGCTCGTGCTCCGTGTCTGCCCACGGGCCGGCTTGACCGCCGCAGCCCGGGCAGTGGCTCTCGGCACCGTCGCCACCGGCTTCGGCGGGTCGATGACCTACGGGCAGACCGTCGGCCTGACGCACGACCAACCGCTGGTCGGAAACTGGGAGGCACTCCGCTGGGGGATGCTCGGGCTGGCGATCAAGGGAGGCCTGTGGATCGGGTTCACGGGACTGTTCCTCGGGGTCGGTCTGGGACGGCGTCGCGTCGGGTGGCGCGAAATGGCCGGCGTGATGCTCGCCATGATCGCGGTGTATCCGCTGGGCATCTGGCTTTTCAATCGCCCGTTCGACCCCGCCCAGCGCATCCTTCCCCCGATCTACTTCTCCGATGCCTGGTACTGGGAGCCGGACGCCGCGCTCAAGCCGCGTCCCGAGGTATGGGGCGGCATGCTCACCGCACTGGCCACCGGATGGATCTGGTGGGGGGGGATCCGCAGCGACGCGTTGACACGCAACCTGACCGCCTGGGGCGTGCTCGCCGGCGCGATCGGATTTCCACTCGGCCAAAGCCTCCAGGCCTACCACGCCTGGAACCGCGCCGCCTTCGCCGCCGGCTCCTGGGCGACGATCGATTCGGTGATGAACTGGTGGAACTGGATGGAAACGACGTTCGGGGCGACGTTCGGGGCGATCCTCGCCATCGGCTTGCTCGTCAATCGGCGCCGCGTCGGGATCGAGGCGCACACCGACGGCCCCCACGACCGCCTCCCCCCGGTCGTGGTCGCTTCGTTGGTCCTCGTGCACGTGGCGTTGGTGATCGGCTGCGAGTTCGCGTCGTGGCCGCTGGTAGACGCGATCTACAACCACGGCCCGGTGCTCGGCGCGATTCCGCTGGTCGCGGCCGTCGCCGGGCGGCAGTGGCCGTTTCTGGTAATCCTGCCGATCACCCTGCTGCCGATCGCCGGAAAGACGCTCCGCGCCCTCGCGACCGCCGCGCCGCTCGGCACCGTCGGCGGTTGGATCGTGTGGGTGATCGTGCCGCTGGCGCTGGCGACCTGGCTGGCGGTATGGCTGATGCGGCGCGCACGCAGCGGCACCGCGACCGCCCGGGATCTCGCCCCCGCCCTCGCCTTCACCACGCTCGTCTACTGGGGACTCAACTTCGCCTTCTTCAGTTACCCGTGGCCGTGGCAGACATGGACGGCCCGGACGCCCAACGGTCTTTGTTTCACCATCTGTGCGGCGCTGTTGATCGCGGTCGCGGTCTCCGCCGCACGCAGCCCCCGAGGTGCCCCCCGATGATCCGTCGCGTCGTCGTCCCATCGCTGTCCGCCGTCGCGCTGGCCGCTGCCGTGGCGATCGGCGCCGACCCGGTGCGCCGCCCGCTCGAGATCGCCGATCTGTTCCGCCTCGCACGCGTGGCCGATCCTCAGATCTCCCCCGACGGCAAGCGGGTCGTCTGGCAGGTGACCACCGTGCATCCGGAGGCCAACGGCTCGTCGGTGGCGCTGTGGATCGCCCCGGCCGACGGCAGTGCCCCTGCAGCGCCGCTGACGACCACCGCCGGCACGACGAAGGACACACGCCCGCGCTGGAGCCCCGACGGCACGACGATCCTCTTCCAATCCGACCGTACCGGCACGTCCCAACTGTGGACCGTGCCCGCCGGCGGCGGCGTGCCGACACGTCTCACCGCCATCGCTACCGGCGCCGAAGACGCCGTCTGGTCCCCCGACGGCCAGCGGATCGCTTTCGTCTCTGCCGTCCATCCCGAGTTCAGTTTCCTCCCCTTCTCCGACAGCGACCGGCTCAACGCCGAACGCGACCAGGTCCGGGCTGCCGCCCCGGTGAAGGCGCGGACCTTCACCCGGCTCTTCTACCGCCATTGGGACGCGTACGTGGAGGACAAGCGCCGGCACCTGTTCGTGATCGACGCCGGCGGGGGCGGCTGCCGCGACGTGACCCCCGGCGACCGCGACGCCGCGCCGACGAGCAAGACCTTCAGCGTCGCCGACGACCACTGCTTTTCGGCCGACTCACGTCATCTCCTCTTCACCGCCGTGCCCGCCACCGGCGAGGCCTGGAGCACCGACCACGACGTCTGCCGCGTCGCGATCGACACCCCGAACGCCGACTGGGAGCGGATCACCCCTCCCAATCCGGCCGCCGACAATGGGCCACGGATGAGCCCCGACGGCACATTGCTGGCGTGGCGGGCGCAGCGGCGGCCGGGCTACGAGGCCGACAAGTGGGACGTGCTCGTCGCCGACGTCGCCCCCGACGGTTCGCTCACCTCTTCTCCGCGGAACCTGACCGCCGCGATCGACGTCTCCGCGGGCGAGATCGCCTGGTCGGTGGACACCGCGGGGCGGCCGGTGGTGGCGTTCCTTCACGAGGTGGACGGCTCGGCGGCGTTGGGGCTTGCCCATCCCGACGGCCGGACCGCGGAGGTCATCCGCGACTGGCCGGGGATGCCGACGGCGCTGTCGACCGCCGGCCGTGGCGCGGCGCTGCTCGTGACGCGGCTCGACGCGCCGGCCGAGGTCTTCGCCGTCGCCACGCTCGACGGAGCCGCACCGCGGATCCCGGTGAGCCGGGCGAACGATGGGACGCTCACCGGCCTCGACCTGCGCCGACCGCGTGTGCTCCGCGTGCCCGTCGAGGGAGGCGCCACGATGCACCTCTGGCTGCTCGAGCCGCCCGGGTTCGACGCGACGAAGCGCTGGCCGGTGGCCTATCTGGTGCACGGCGGGCCGCAGGGGGCGTGGGAGGATTCCTGGGGGTGGCGCTGGAACGCGCAGCTCTGGGCGGCGCGCGGCTACGTGGTCGCGATGCCCAATCCGCGCGGCTCGACCGGCTTCGGCCAGGCCTTCGTCGACGAGATCACGGGCGACTGGGGAGGGAAGTGCTACCGCGACCTGATCGCCGGTCTCGACGCCGTCACGGCGCTGCCGTTCGTGGACGCCGAGCGCGTCGCCACCGCCGGGGCGAGCTTCGGCGGATACATGATGAACTGGTTCGCGGTCAACGACGTCGCCCCGCGCTTCCGCTGCATCGTCAGCCACTGCTCGGTATGGAACTTCGAGAGCATGTGGGGCACGACCGACGAGCTGTGGTTCGACGAGAACGACCACGGCGGCCTCCCCTGGGAGCAGCCGGGCCGGTACCGCGAGTTCAGCCCCCATATCCGTGCGGGGGAACTGGGGCGGCACAAGACACCCTTCCTGGTGATCCACAACGATCTCGACTTCCGCTGCCCGATCGGACAAGGACACGAACTGTTCGCGTCGCTCCAGCGCCAGGGAGTGCCCAGCCGATTCGTCAACTTCCCCGACGAGGGACACTGGGTGAACAAGCCCGCCAACGCGCGGCACTGGCACGACGAGGTGTTCGCCTGGCTCGAGCGCTGGTGCCCACCCGGCCCGCGGTGACGCCGGCGGTTCAGCCGACGGTGATCCGCCCGGTGCTGTCGCCGAGCCGCTCGGCGTGGCACCCGACCGAGTCGAGCATGCCCAGGAACAGATTCGTCAGCGGCGTGTCGGTGTCATGGACGACGTGGCGTCCCTGCGTCACGGCGCCTCCGGCGCGACCGGCGAGGAGGATCGGCAGATCGTTGTGGTTGTGGCGGTTGCCGTCGCCGATGCCGCTGCCGTAGAGCAACAAGGAGTTGTCGAGCAAGGATCCCTCCCCCTCCTGCACCGCTTCGAGCCGGCGCAGCAGGTAGGCGAGTTGCTCGACGTGGAAATAGTTGATGCGGCGGATCTTGTCCTGCTTCGCGGCGTCGTTGCCGTGGTGGGACAGGTCGTGGTGGCCTTCCGGGACCCCCATGAAGGCGTAGCTCCGGTTGCTGCCCTCGTTGGCGAACACGAACGTCGAGACGCGAGTGGCGTCGGTCTGAAAGGCGAGCACCAGCAGATCGGCGAGCAACCGCAGGTGATCCTGATAGCTCTCCGGTACCCCGTCGGGACGCGCCATGCCCAGCGCCGTACCACTGGCATCCGACCTGGCGGCCTCGATCCTCCGCTCGACTTCGCGCACGGCGCTGAAATACTCGTCGAGTTTGCGCTTGTCAGCGCCACCCACACGGCGCTCGAGCGACTTGGCCTCGTCGGTGACGAAATCGAGGATCGACAGCTCGTGCTTCTCGCGCCGGGCCCGCGCTTCGGCAGTCTCCCCCGGCCGACCGTCGGCGAACAGGCGCTCGAAGATCAAGCGCGGATCGCTTTCCTTGGGAACCGACTGAGTGTCGCTGCGCCAGGCGATGTTCGCCGAGTAGACGCAGCTGTATCCGGAATCGCAGCTTCCGGACTGCCCACCCCCTTCGGTGCCGATCTCGAGCGAGGGGAAACGGGTGCGCCGCCCGAGGTGGTGCGCGGCGAGTTGATCGACGGAGACGCCGGCGCGAATGTCGGCGCCGGCGGTCTTGCGGGCCTGCGAACCGGTGAGGAACGTCGCCAGGGCGCGGGCGTGGTCTCCAGGGCCGTCGCCGTTGGCCTTCGCCTTGTCGTGCGCCAGTCCGGTGTGGATCGAGAACTTGCCGCGGAGATCGGCGAGTGGTTCGAGGATGCAGGAGAGGGGGAAATCCTCTCCGGTCGCCGCCGGGGTCCAATCCTGCATGTGGACGCCGTTGGGGACGTACAGAAACGCCATCCGCACCGGCGCCGCGGCCCCCGACGCAAAGGCCGACGCCGGCCGCATGCAGTCCAGGAGCGGCAGAGCCAGCGAGGTGCCCAGCCCGCGGAGGACCGTACGGCGCGACAGGACCGGGAAGCTCATGGCGGGTCTCCGGCGGCAATCAGGCGGACCATCATCCTAGCAGCGCACCCTCGCCGATTCCTCATCGGCTCGCGGGGGCCTCACGCTGGCGAAAAGCGGGGCTTTTGACGATTTCCTCGACGATCACCGAGAAGCGATCGCCCCCCGCGGCGGTCGCCGTGGCGATCCGTTCCACCGCGCAGGCGTCATACCATTCCAGACCGCGGCCGAGGGCGTAGGTGAGCAGTTTCTCCGCCAGACAGCGGCGGAACTCCTCCTGCCGCAGGCGGAGGATGCCACGCAGTTCGGCCGGTCCGCTGAACCGTCCGCCGTCGGGCGTCTCCCCGGCGGCATCGATCGGTGCTCCGCCGTCTTCGTCGCGCCAATGGCCGACGGCGTCGTAGTTCTCCAGACCGAAGCCGAGAGGGTCCATCAATTTGTGGCAGTTGGCGCAGGCCGGATCGACACGGTGCTGTTCCATACGCTGCCGCAGCGTGCCGGTCAGCTGGGCGCCGGTGTCCTTCAGTTCGGGGACGTTCGGCGGCGGCGGCGGCGGGGGGGCGGCAAACAGGTTCTCGAGAATCCATTTGCCCCGCTTCACGGGGCTGGTGCGCGTCGGATTACTGGTGACGGCCAGGATGCTCGCCTGGCCGAGGAGGCCACCGCGGGTGCCCCGGTCCACGGCCACCGCACGGAACGCGTCGCCGCTCACGCCGTCGATGCCGTAGTGCCGTGCCAGACGCTCGTCGAGGATCGACCAGTCGGCATCGAGGAATTCGCCGATGCCACGGTCCTCGTGCACGATCCGCCAAAAGAACTCCTCGGTCTCGCGGCGCATCGAACGCCGCAGGTCGTCGTCGAACGCGGGAAACCGCGTCCGGTCCGGGGCAAACGTGTCGAGCGACCGCAGTTGCAGCCACTGACCGGCGAAGTTGTCGACCAGAGCACGCGCCTTCCCGTCGCGGAGCATGCGTCGTGCCTGGATGACGAGTTGTTCGGGCGAGTGCACCTCCCCGCGGCCGGCCGCGGCCAGCAACTCCTCGTCCGGCATGCTGCTCCAGAGGAAATACGACAGCCTGGTGGCCAATTCGAAGTCGTCGAGGTCGCGCACGGCGCCTGCCGGCGGATCCTTCTCGATGCGAAACAGGAACGACGGGCTGACGAGCACGGCGGTGAGCGTCACCTGCATCGCCCGCTCGATCGACTCGCCGCGGTCGCGCGCGGCATCGAAGAGGGTGACGAGTCGCTCGATCTCTTCCCCGGTGGCGGGGCGGCGGTACGCGCGTGACACGAACGGCTCGAGCACCCGCCTCACCTGCCCGAGCTGTCCGTCGCGTTCCGCCTGCGGATCGACCGGCGTGGCGAAAAACCGGCGGTGCGGCTCGGGGAGCGGATCGGGAAGGATGCCGATCGGTCCGACCACGGTGATCGACCCGACGTGGAGGTTGCGGTCGCGGCGCCGCGGATCGGTCGCCTCGGGGTTGTAATAGTCGTTGAGAAACACCGCGGCCACGCGGTGCTCTCCCCCTTCCACGCGATGACGCAGCTCGTAGTCGCGCGGCTTCCGCGCCGTGGCACGGACCTCGAAGATCTCGACGTCGGTCCCGTCGATCCGCAGGGCCATCTTCACAGGCTCGTCACCCGCCTGATCGCCCCACGCCAGCACGCGGAGGATGTAGTCGCCGGTCCCGGGGAACGCGAACGCGTCGCCGATCTCCCCTTGCGAAGGCAACACCCCTCCCTTGAGCGTCCGCTGTGGCGCCGCTTCGACTTCGCCACTGACGATCGTCGCGCGCGCGACCCGTTCACCCGCCTGCAGCGCCCGCTCGAGAAGCACCGGCGGCATCGAAAGCACGTCACCGATGCTGTCGAAACCGTACC
>JBJSXB010000166.1:0-9590 GCA_046086245.1 Planctomycetaceae bacterium
GTCGCACAGGCCGCAGCTGCCGTCGAACAACAGGACGCCGACTCCGGACGGCAGGCGGTCGTCCGCCCCGGGGGCAGTCGTCGCGACGGCGTCGTTCCCAGCGGTGGTGGGCACGGCGTCGTTCCCAGCGGTGGTGGGCACGGCGTCGTTCCCAGCGGTGGTGGGCATGGTGCGGCAGCCACGGCGAACGCGTCACTCCCCCGGAAGCGACTCCCGGGGCTCGTGCGCGACCACTTCATCCTAGCTCGCTCCCCGTGACAGCCCCCCGCGCGCGGAGAAACGCCCGCTCCGGGCGATGAATGCCGGGGAAAAGCCCGTTCGATGCGTCCGGGGTCCGGTGGCGACACGACGCTCCCGCCGCAGGACGGCACACCGACGACGGCGACGCGCCGCGGACCTGCCCGTACCGCCGGCATCCGCTGCCCGTTTCGCGCGCGGCCTCGCGACAGGAGGGCGTCGCGAGGCCTGCGCGTGGGCCTCGACCCGGAGGGTGGAAAGCATGACGGTGGATGCCGTTGCGCCACATGGCAGCGGCGCACGCCGAGCGGCGACGTTCCATGGCACGCCGATTGCAGCACCGGGCCTTGGCCACGTCGGATGCCGCCGCGGTTCCGATGCGTGCTTCCCACCCGCGCTCTCTGCCGCACCGTTCGTCCCATCGCCGGTGGCGCTCCGCCCCACCCGCCCCCACGTGACCTTCGGAGGCTCCATGCGCTCGCAGCGCATCCATCGTCCGCGACCCTCGACCGGCAGGCCGATTCATGTCCTGGGAGGCGACCGTGCCCTGGGCCGAGCGATGCTGGTCGCGTGGGCGGTGGTCGCACCGATCGCGGCCACCGGGTGTGCACGGCCGCCGGCTGGCGGCCGCGCGTCCCTCGACACCCTGCTGTTTTTCGCTGCGGTCCATGGCACCTCGTTCGACGGCACCGTCTACCACCTGTCTGCCGAACACCGCGGCACGGCCTTGTTGGCCGCCGAGGCGATGCGGCTCGCGGAGAGCCCTCACGGGGTGGCTCTGCGGCGACTGGAGTCGCTCGATGAATCCGCCGCCGCGGCCCTGGCAGCCTGCCCGAGCAGCCTCCATTTCGAATGCCTCCGGCAGCTCACCGCTCCGGTGGCCGCGCGGCTCGCCAGCCATCGCGGCCGCCTGCAACTCGACGCGCTGGAGGCGATCGATGCACCCACCGCCGCGGCGCTGGCGGCCAACGACGGCACCCTCGCGCTCAACGGCCTGGTCGCCCTCGACATGGGGAGCGCCGCGGCACTGGCCCGGCACCGCGGGCTCCTCGCCCTCAACGGCGTCCGGTCCCTCGACGTACCGGCGGTCCGATGCCTCGCGGCCCACGACGGCCCGGTATGCCTCCACGGCCTTGGCGACGTCGGCGCCGAGACCGCGGCGCTGTTGGCGGCACACCCGGAACGCTTTTTCACCGGGGCGATGCCCACCGTTCGCGATCGCTGAGCCGCGCGAGTCGCCGCCCCGGTTGGGCTTTCGTATGATACGGCCGCGTGGCGGGTCCGGTCGCCGCGAGGGGGCACCGGCCATGATGCCATTGGTCGCCGCAGGACTGCCGCTGACGCCGACGGCGATCGCGGCCGTCATCGCCCTGATCGTGTTGGCCGCGATCGTCCTGTACGGTCGCCTGGCGTCGCTCGCCACGCGGTCGGAGCATGCCTGGGTCGGCATCGACGGAGCGCTCCGGCGGCGGCACGAGCTCGCCCTCGAGCTTGCCGAGACGGTGAAGGGGCTCGCCGAAACGGTGAAGGGGCCCCTCGACGACGTGGCGACCGTCGAGGCGGTGGAGCGCGCGATCCTGACGGCTCGCAATTCCCGCGGACCCCTTTCGAGCGCCGCCGCCGAGAGCGGCCTGACCGCCGCACTCAAAGGGTTGTTCGCGCACGCGGAGCGGTGTGTGGGACTCGACGGCAGCGACCGCTTCCTGCAACTCCAGCGGCAACTGTCGACCGTGGAGGACGCGATCGTCGACACGGCGACCACGTTCAACGACACCGTCCGCGGGCTCAACGCGACCGTGGTGACGTTTCCCTGGAACGTGCTGGCGGGCTGGGGCGGATTCCGGCCGCGCGACCGCTTCGATCTCAGTGCCGACGCCACCCGTTCGCTCCCGCGCATCACGCTCGACTGACCGTGCGCGGAAGTGCGACTGGGCGTCGGCGCACATCGGTCGGCGCGACCACCGGGGCGGACGGTCAGGGCGGCTCGAGGAACCACCCCCGCACACCGGTGGCGAAGGTGGGAATCTCGGGATACGGCGTGCCGGTGAGCCGCGCGACCGCCCACGCCGCCGCGCGACCGCTGGGAACGCCGATGCCGTCGCTCGACGCGAACGTCTCGAGCGTCTCCAGCTGCGACTTCGCCCCCATCCGACCGAGACTCACGGCGCTCATCGCGCGGACGTTGGGCATCTCGGCGGGGATCGAGGTCACGTCGGCCAGGCGCTCGGCGAGTTGCCCCGCGAGCGTTTCGTCGCACGCGTCGGCATGGATGTGGCCCAGCGCCCAAATCGCGGCGGCCCGCGCGCGGCCGTCGAGCTGTGACTTGGGCACGAACTTCCGCAACAGATCGTCGGCCGGCGCGTAGCGCGTGAGCCCGAACAACTCGAACAGCTGCACCGCCTGCGGGCCGCTGACGGCGGTCGATTGCTTCGTGCTGTCGGTGCGTGCCGGCAGCCCGTCGGCGTAGGCGAGAATCCGCGGCAGCGATTCGGGAATCGCCAGTTTCTTCAGCGCCCACGCCGCGGCGATCGCCACCTCGCCGCGCGGGTTCTCGAGCAACACCATCAGCCGCTCGGCCGCCGGCTCATGGTCGAGATGCCCCAGCAGCAGGCTCGCCTGCTCGAGCCCGCGCCAATCGTCGCCGCCGAGCACCTCCTCGGCCGCGGCGATCACCGGCGCGGTGAGCTCCGGACGGGCCGCGAAGTCGGCAAGCGCGCCGGTCACGAAGCGCCGTACGGCCGGATTGCGGTCGCACAGCAGCGGCGTCACGCGTCGGATGGCATCGGCGTCGGTGGGCCGCACGGCCAAGCGGGCGGCGAGCAAGCGCAGCGCGGCATCGGGCGCCGACAGCGACCTCCGGGCGATCTCCAGCGCCGTGGTGCGGTCCCGGGAATCGAGCCACTCGAGGGCTTCGAGCGCCGCCGCCGTCTCCCGGTCTTCCGCCAGACGCGTCATCAGGGCGAGCGCCTCGGGGTCGGCATGGCGGGCGAGGAGCCGCACGGCGACGAGGCGGCCGAGCCGGTCGGGAGCGGTGCGCGGGTCGGCACGCGGGCTCTCGGGGCGCGGGCTCTCGGCCGCGTAGCGCGCCGCCAGCGGCACCAGGCCCGACGTCACGATGCTGCCCAGGGACCGGGCCGCCGCCAACCGCCGCTCGGGGGGTGCGTTCGCGTCGTCGAGGATCTGCTCGAGCGGGGCGGCTGCCGCCGCGGCACCGATCCGCCCGAGCCCCTCGATCGCGCCGCTCACCAGGGCCGCGGGCGTCTCGGGGGCGGCGAGCCGGGCGAGCCACCGCTGTTCCAGGTCGCCGGCGCCCCAGCGGCCCAGCGCCGGTTCGGCCACGGCGGCCACTGGCAGTCCGTCACGCTCCACCGCGGCCGCCAGCGCCGCGGCGGTCTGCCGGGCGTCGAGCGCGACCAGCGCCCCCGCCGCCGCCCGGCGCACGAGGGGGTCGCGATCGGTTTCGAGCGCGCGCAAAAGCGGCTCGACGAACGGATCGAGGCCGGTCATGCCGCGCTTGGCGGCCAGGGCGATCGTGTCGCAGGCGAGGCGGCGCGTCTCGGCGTCGGGCCGATCGAGCGCCTTGCGCCACAGGGGCACCGTCCGCGGCGTGAACCCGCGATGCACCGGCGGTGCCGGCAGATCGGGATCGACCCATTCGACGTCGTCGACGGCGAGATCGATCGCGCGGCTCGGGGCCACGGGCAGCAGCCCGAGCAGCATCGCCAAGGCGAGCGTCGCGGCGAGTCGCGGCGCGAGCGGATCGTGTCGTCGCTGTGCCATCGATTGCTTCCGGGAATTCATTCGGGCTCGAGGAGCCGCCGGATCCGCAGGGCGAACACCGCCAAACCGAGAATGGTGATCGTGCCCGCCACCCACCACGCCGCCGGCACGAGGTCGTAGCCGGTGAACCCCGGCATGCGGATCGCGGCCAGGGCGGCCGCCAACGGTGTCGCGGTCAGGGCCGTCTCGACGAGACCGTGGCCGAACGGATCGTCGCGGAACGCCCAGATCCCCATCGGCACCAGGTACACCGTCAGCAGCACCAGCGACACCGTCACCGTCGCGGCCGTGGTCGTGGAGAAAAAACTTCCCACGGCCGCCGAGATGGCGATCGACATCGCCACCGCCAGCAGCACACTCACCAGCGCCAGCGTCACCTGGCTGCTCATGGTCGGCTTGATGGCGATCATCATCAGATAGCCGGGCAGCGTGGCCGCGAGCACCAGCAGGATCGTCCACAGCACGCTCCCCAGTTTCCCCAGCGCGATCCGGGTGCCCGACAAGGTGGTCATGCGGAGGAGGTTCCAACCTCCCCATTCGCGTTCCGCCGCCACCAGTCCGCTCGCCAGGCTGGGAGTGATCAGCACCACCAGCGCCACCTGCAGCAGCACGAGCAATCCGCCGATCGTCTCCACGCCCCAATCGACGGTGCCGCTGGTGGCCGCCAGCGTCAGCAACAGCGACACCACCGCGCAGCCCGCGGCCAACCGCAGCAGCCAGTGCAACCGGCCGAACTTGCGGGTCCGGAACTCCTTGACGAGCACGGGATTGAGCCAGTTGGGAATCCCGGCGCTGCGGCGCTGGGGATCGACCAGATAGAACAGACGTCGGGCCGACCGAACCGCCAGCGACTGATCGTCGGTGATCGCGCCGGCGTCGCGGGCGCGATCGAAGATCCGGTGGTCGAACCGGGCGAGCGCCGCCGCCACCAGACCGACGCACAACAGGCCCCCGGCGAGGAAGTAGGGGGGCAGGGCCGATCCCCCCTCGGCGATCCCCTGGGCGCCGGCGGCCGCGTTGCCGGTGATCTCCAGCACGACCGGCAGCGGCGAGAGCCGCCGCAGCCAGTTGGCGGCGAGTGCCACCGGGCCGGGCTGGCCCTGCGTGAGAAAGCGCGGCCCGAGCGTGACGAACACCAGGGCAAAGACCGCCGCGAACGACACGCGGATGGCGGCGTCGGTTCCGTTGGTGCGGCTGCTGACCAACAGCCCGATCGCCACGCACTGTGCCGCGACCAGGAGCAGCACCGCGTAGAGCGGGACGATCTGCCGCCAGAGATCGACCCCACCGAGCGCGAGGCAGCCCGCCGCCGCCGGCAGGCTGGCGGCGAGCACGAGGCCGACGAAGGCGATCACGGCGAGGAACTTGCCGGCGTAGATGGCCCAGGGATGGACCGGCGAGTTGAACAGCAGTGTGAGCGTGCCCTTGAGCCGCTCGCGGATGATCGACGGCGCCGCGAACGCCGGGGCCAACAGCAGCACGCAGGCGAGCAGTCCCCACGCGAACAGCGCAAGCACGCCGCGCGACTTCGCGCCCGACAGGTCCGACACGCCGTCGCTCGGCCACCGCGCGAAGACGACCGCCGAGCAGAGCAGGGCCACCGCCAGCATGCCGACGGCCGCCCGCGGCGAGCGGAGGATGGCGAGCAGTTCGCGGCCGAGAATCGTCGTCATGAGGCGCTCCCCGTGGCCGCCGTCACCGAGAGGAAGGCGTCCTCGAGGTCCTTCGGCACCTCGCGGAATTGGGCGATCGGCACGCCGGCGGCGACCAACTCGGCGAGCAACGCGGCGAGCGTGGCGTCGTCGCTGCCGGTGTCGAAGCGGACGAGTGCCTCCGCCGGATGCAGGCCGACCGCGGCGCGCTCCGTCTCGGGAAGCCGCCGGCGCACGACGCCTCCCGCCGCCTCGACGTGCGCCGGATCACACAGTTGCACCTCGAACGTGCGGCTCTGGCGGATCTCGCGCATGATCCGGTCGAGTCCGCCGAAGGCGCGGAGCTTGCCCTGGGTGATGATCGCGACGACGTCGCAGATCCGGGCCAATTCCGGCAGGATATGGCTGGTGACGATGAGCGTCTTGCCCATCTGCGCCAGGCGCAACAGCAGCTCGCGCATGTCGATCCGCGCCTGTGGATCGAGCCCATTGGCGGGCTCGTCGAGGATCAAGACCTCGGGGTCGTGGAGCAGCGTCCGCGCCACGCCGACGCGCTGCTTCATGCCGTGGCTGAGCGACTCGACGAACCGGTCCTTGTAGGACGTGGTTGCGGTGGTCTCCAGCACCTCGTCGACGCGGCGCCGGCGGTCACGGGCGCGGATGCCGAAGGCGGCCCCGAAAAAATCGAGGTATTCCCGTACCCGCATCGCGTCGTAGCCGCCGAAGGTGTCGGGCATGTAGCCGACGAGCCGCTTGATGCGCCGGGCATCGCTCACGCAGTCGGCACCGGCGATCCGCGCGGATCCGGAGGTCGGACGCATGATGCCGACGAGGATCTTGATCGTCGTCGTCTTGCCGGCGCCGTTGGGACCGATGAAGCCGAGGATCTGGCCCCGATCGAGCGACAGCGACAAGTCGTCGAGGGCGGTGAAGCCGCCGAACCGCTTGGTGAGGTTGCGGATCTCGACGACCGGTTGGCCGGGGCGGGGCGGGGAGGCCGCTGCCGGCGACGGGGAGGCGGTGGTGTGCATGGGGTCGGGGGCGAATGGGCCCTCACTCGGTGGTGCCGTCGAGCGTCAGGTGAACATGATCGATCTGCCAGGTCTCCGTGAGCTCGACGTCGTCGTCGCCGGGGCGGCCTTCACGCTGCGCCTCGCCGACGGAGACGCGGAACGTGAGCCCCCACGCGTCGTCGGGCTGCAACTGTTCGCCACTGAACTCCACGACACGCACCCCCTCGGGGCTGACGAACCGCTGCTCGCCCACCTCGCGGCCGTCGGCGATCGCGGCCACGGTGAGTACCCGCGCCGGTGCCGACCCACGGATCTCGAGCCGGGCTCCGCCCATTCGGCACGGGACCACCTCGGGCGGGATTTGGAAGCGGAGCATCGTCTCGGTGGGGCGTGACAGGCCGCGGATCCAACGGCCCGTGCGCGCGTCGAACGCCGCCGAACGCCCGGTCGCACCCTTGACCGCCGTCGTCCGCAGGAACGGCGGTGGAATGCGAAACCGCTCTCCCGACGGCGTCCGGTCGAGGTCGAGATCGGCGACCACCAACACGCCGCGCCGGTCGGTGAACCCCCCGGGAAATCCCCACGGCGTCGTCGCCGGATCGCTCCAGTAACACAGCCAGGGACGGCCCTGGAGCGGCGGCGGCTCCGCCTCGGGATCGACGCGTGGCGTCGGCCGGTCTCCATCCTCGACGGCGCCACCGGGAATCGCCAGCACGGTGCGCAGCACCTCCTGCCGCCACATCGACTGCTCCGAGAGCAGGCCCGCGGCGGCGAACGTGTCGGCGGCGAGCAGCCCCTCCGCCGGCGCGGTGAACGAGCCGTCGCTCTCCAGGCGCACCCCGAGGGCCGGCGAAGGAGAGACGATGACGAAGGGATCGCCCCCGTCCGCCGCGGGCGGATAGCCTTCGACGCGCAGACGGCCGGCGAGACCCTCCGGCCCGAAGCGGGCGTGGGCCCGTGCGTCGCGCACCCATCCGGTTCCGTTGAGCGACACGCGGTCGATGCTGCGGGCGTGCGTGGTGAGCTGCGTGACGCGCAGCGCGTCGTCGTCGCCGAACAGCAGTCGCCCGCCGGGCTGGCCGCGCTGCACGCGCGGCAACGTCCAATGGCGTGCGTCGGCCGCCCATTCGACCGGGCGCTCGCGCGTGTCGTAGACCGCCGCCAGCCCGTCGGCGGTCGTCTCCGCCGTCGCGGGAGCGACCCGCACCAACTCCGCCGTCGCGATCTGCGCCGGCACCCCGCGCGATCCCGACGCGCCCACCGCGAGCATCAGGCCGGTGGCCGCCACGGCCGCCGACGGCACGACCAACCCCAAGCCGGCGATCGTGACGCGCGACGCCAGAACCAGCGCGGCGGCCACGAGTGCCGCGCAGAATCCACCGAGCACCCATCCCGCCAGCGAGCGACGTGGCACGACCGCGCCCACGCGCTGCTCCAACTCGCGGTGCAGGCGCACCGGGTCGAGCCTTCCGGATCGGAGATGGAGCAACCGCGAGGCGAGCGCGGTGAGCGTGGCGGTGGCCCGGCGCCGGTCGGGCGCGGGGCCCTCCGCGAGCGGTCCTTCGGCGGGGCGTGCCGACGGCGGCGGGTCGCCGGGCGCCAACCACCCGCGTGGCCCGAGCGTCGTCAGCAGGACGTCGCCCTGCCCGTAGGGCACCTCGATCGCCGCCGGCCAGCCGTCGATCCTCGCCACCACGCCCGGATGCGACGTCACCACCCGGACGAAGTCCACCGGATCGTCGTGCTCGCACAACTCGTGGAGCGGCGTGCCGTCCTCGGCGGCGGCATCGATCACGAAGCGGTCGAGCTGCACGCGATCGACGACCTCGATGCGGCAGTCGTGGCCGAGCAGCGTCGTCACCGTCTCGGGGCGGACGGCATCCAGCGCGATCCACAGCCGCCCGCCGTCGCGGATCCAGCCGCGCAGCGCCACGGCGCCCGCCGTGTCGTCGGCGATCCGATCGCTGGCGACGAGGATCTGGTCGAGGCCGCGCAACACCGTCGGCGACGGAACGAGGAAATCGTCCGGAAGGTCGTTGATCGCCGGTGAAAGCTGGGTCGCCGTCCGCGCCACCGCCAGCGTGCGCAGCCACTGATCGTTGCGGATCTCGACGTCGTCGGCGTCGTCGAGCACCTGACGCTCGAGGTAGCTGGCGGAGCGGATCGAGTCGTCACTCAGCCGGATCAGATCCCCGGACACGAACCCGGCGCCGGCGTCGGAACGCGTCAGTTCGTCTCCCGACGCCGCTCCGTCGAGCGTCATCACCGACATCGGCATCACGGTGACGAGGCTCGCGTCGGGGGGCAGATCGGCCGGAACCCGGATCGGCAGCCAGGTGGTGCGCTCGCCGCGTGCCGGCACCCACACCCGCCGCGCGTATTGCCTGCCGTCGGCATGGGGAAACGACACCACCACCAGGGCCTCGCCGTCGGCGTCGGTGGGATTGGTGGCGAGGACATCGAGGTACGACCACGATCCCGGCACGTGCCTGAGTCGTGACGACGTGCGGATCTCGATGCGTTCCTCGGCCCCGAACGCCGCGCGCGGTGCACCGCACACGGCCGCCATGCAGCACACCGCGGCCACGCCGGGCACGGTGCACGCGACGGCGGGCCGACGGGGCCGGGGCGATGGCATGGGCCTCATCGATCGGTCCGCCCCGGGGCGGCCTCCGCGGCGCGATCCGTCGACGGCCGCTCGGCGGTCGCCAGGCGGATGTCACGGAACTCGGCCCACATCGGCTTGCCGGCGTGGAGTTGCAGGGCCACCACCCCCTCCTCGAGCAGCGTCGGCGGCGAGTCGGTGAAGTCGACGATCAAGCGACCGTTGAGGTAATGCCGGATCCGCGGTCCGTCGGCGACGATGACGACGTCGTTCCAGTCGTCGAGACGAAACAGCCGCGCGAAC
>JBJSXB010000167.1:0-3807 GCA_046086245.1 Planctomycetaceae bacterium
GGGCGAGGTTGGCTTGCTGGCCGAGCACCGCTGGGACGCCGACGGCGCTGAATTGCCACCCGTTGTCGTTCTGGAACACGTAGGTGAGCTTGTCGGACAGTTCGTTGACGTAGACGGTGCTGATGATCGAGCGGTTACCGATCGGCGCCGGCAGGAGCAGCGAAGCCGGCTCGTTGCCGCTGGACGTGGTGATCGTCAGCGTCTGTGTCTCGTCGGGATCCTTGAACGACACGCCGCCGAGGAACGCGGCGTTGCTGTTGGCACCCGGATAGCCGGGGTTGGCGATCCCGAAGATGTTGATCGGGTCGCTGTAGTTGTCCCAGCCGTTGGTGATGCCGGCGTAGACAGTCGTTTGGTCGTTCGGCGTCCAGGTGTCGAGGATGCCGGTATGGGTGAACGGCTCGCCGTACTGCATCGTGTAGGCATGCGTGTAGAAGAAGTTGCCGATCGCCGGCACCACCTCGTAGCCGATGATCGTGTAGAAGTGGCCGAACTTGACGGCGTTGTTGCCGTAGCCGAGTTCGCCGTAGAGCTGCGGTAGGGCGAGGCCGTAGTAGCGGTTGCCCCACGAGGGCGAGGCCGCCACCGGCTGATTGAGCAGATTCGCGTCGAGGCCGCGGGCAGTGGTGTAGATGTAATCGGTGCCGTACAGCAAGTCGACCCGTCCGCCCCAGTCGAAGCCGCCATCCTCGAGATCGAGCAGCTTCTCGTTGACGAGGTAGAGCTGGTTGAGCTGGCCCTGCCAGTTACGGTCGTTGAAGGTGATCGGCCCGTTCCAGGGTGCGCCCCAGTTGTTCGCGCCGATGCCGGCATCGATCCAGCCGTAGCTCTTCAGCCCGCGCTCGGTGAGGGCGTCGATTTCGAGATAGCGGTTGGGTCCTTCCTCACCCGCCTCCTGGGCGGCTTCCTGAGGCGGCAGGCCGCGAAGTTCGTAGGCTTCCTCCTGGGGTACGTTGGGAACGACCGGCACGATGCCCTCCTGACCGTGCGCCGCGCCGGTGGCGAGGCCCGCGGCGAGGATGCCGGCCGCGAACGGACGCGGCAGTCGGAACGACGTGATTCGCATGGGTCGACAGGCTCCATCCCTCGGGTGACTGTCCGGGTCGCGTGCCCCGCGATCCCGGGAACGCGGCACCACCGCTCCGGGAGGGTGCCGTGGAAGGGCACCGCGGACGGTCCATCGAAGACCGTTCCGCCGCCTGTGGCGCCTTCCGCACAATCGATCGGACGATCACGGCGGGAAAAGGCGTCAGCATCCTTCGCCATGGCAGGGTTTCCCCGACCGTCAGGCGGCGCGGCAAGGTGTGACGGTCGCGCGGGTTCAGCCGGCGGGGGCGAGCGCTCCGTCGAGGAGCACGGCGACGAAACGCTCTGGCGCGAAGGGCTCGAGGTCGTCGGCCCCCTCTCCCAAACCCACCAGCTTCACCGGCAGGCCGAACTGCTCGGTCACCGGCACGATCACGCCGCCACGCGCCGAGCCATCGAGTTTCGCCAGCACGATGCCCGTGCACCCGGCGGCCTCACGGAAGCCCTTCGCCTGAGAGAGGGCGTTCTGTCCGGCGGTGGCGTCGATCACCAACAGCACTTCGTGCGGGGCGTCGGGGATCAGTTTGGTGACCACCCGGCGGATCTTGGTCAGTTCCTGCATCAGGTTGGACTGGGTCTGCAGGCGTCCCGCCGTATCGACGATACAGACGTCGGCCCCGGCCTCGACCGCCCGCGCCACCGCGCGGTGCGCGACGCTCGCCGGGTCGCTCCCCGCCGCACCACGCACGATCTCGGCGCCGAGCCGTTCGGCCCACAGCGCCAACTGCTCGACCGCCGCCGCGCGGAAGGTGTCGCCGGCGCCGAGTACGACCTTCTTGCCTTCACGGGTGTAGAGTCGGGTGAGTTTGGCGATCGACGTCGTCTTGCCCGAACCATTGACGCCGGTGACGAGGATCACCGTCGGTCCGCTGGCGGCGGCGGCCAACGGGGCGGCGGTGGCCTCCAGGCGGGCGAGCAGCTGGCGACGGATGGAGTCGATCACCGCGTCGGGATCGACGACCCGGGATTGTTGTCGCTGGCGGACGTCGGCGACGATCGCATCGGCCGCCGCGGGGCCCATGTCGGTGCGAACGAGCGCACCGCGGAGCTCCGCGAGGAAGGCTTCGTCGACGAGCCGCCCATCGCGCTTGAATAGATCGCGCACGTCGGTGGCGAGAACCTGTTTGGTCTTCGCGAGTCCGGCCTTGAGGCGGTCGAGGATCCCGGGCCGGCCCGGGGGCTTGTCGCCGGATGGATCGTCCTTGCCGCGACCGAATCCGAAGATCGCCATCGACGTGCTCCGCGGGTGGCACCGTGGTCGCCACGGTACGGGGTCAGCGTTGGCGGCACCGCCGGGGCGTCAGCCCGACGCGGTGCCGACGCCGGTATGGTCGGCGTGCAGCCGGCCGAGGATGCCGGCGACGAAACGGGGTGAATCGGCGGATCCGTAACGGCGGGCCAGTTCGATCGCCTCGTCGATCGCCACCGGCGCGGGCACGTCGGTATGGAGGATCTCATGGGCCGCGAGCCTGAGGACGGCGCGGTCGGTCGCCGCCATCCGGGCGACGCGCCAACGATCGGCCGCGGCGTCGAGGGCGCGATCGAGCGCGTCGCGCCGGGCGGTGACGCCGTCGACGAGGCTCTGGGCGAAGGAGACCAATCCCCTGCCGGCGAGGCGGCCATCGAGAAACCGGTTGACCAACGCCGCGCCCTGGTCGGGATGCAGATCGAGCAGGTAGAGCGCCTGGAGGGCGACCTCACGGGCACGGCGGCGGTGCACGGGAGGCATGGGTGCTAGTCCTCGGCGATCTGTCGGAGCAGGCACACCATCTCGACGGCGGCCGCGGCCGCCTCGCTCCCCTTGTTGCCGACGCCGGGAACGCCGGCCGCGCCCCCCGCGCGGGCGATCGCCTGCTCGATCGTGCCGCAGGTGAGCACGCCGAAGAGGAGCGGCACGCCGCGCGTTCGCGCGACTTGCTCGATCCCCCCGGCGACGGCGGCGGCGATGTGCTGGTCGTGCGTGGTCTCGCCGCGGATGATCGCCCCGAGACAAATCACCGCGTCATGCCGCCCCCCGGCGGCGATCCGGTCGGCGGCGAGGGGCAACTCGAAGGCTCCGGGGACGCGTGCCACGGTGAGCCGGTCGGCCGACAATCCGGCGGCCACCAGCGTGGCGATCGCGCCGCCGAGCATCGCCTCGGTGATGGCCTCGTTGTAGCGGGAGACGACCACCGCGATCCGGGCGCCGCCGGGGAGTCGGTCCCCGCCGTGGCGCTCGACGGTTCCGGGCGGCAGCGGCGCCAGCGGCCCCCCACCCGCCGCTGTGCGGATGGTGGTCATGATTTCAGCCCCTGCAGGAACTCGGCGTTCGATTTCGTCTTCGACAGCCGATTGACCAGCAGCTCCATCGCGTCGGTGGGATTCATGTCGCCGAGCACGCGGCGGAGCACGCAGATCCTCCGGTATTCGTCGGGCGCCAGCAACATCTCCTCGCGGCGCGTGCCCGAGTGCGCGATGTCGAGCGCCGGCCAGATCCGTTTGTCGACGAGGCGGCGGTCGAGGACGATCTCCTGGTTGCCGGTGCCCTTGAACTCCTCGAAGATCACCTCGTCCATCTTGCTGCCGGTGTCGATCAGCGCCGTGGCGATGATCGTCAGCGATCCCCCCTCCTCCACCTTGCGCGCGCTGCCGAAGAAGCGCTTCGGCCGTTGCAGCGCCGCGGCGTCGACCCCTCCGGAGAGGATTTTCCCCGAGTTGGGGACCTCCGTGTTCCAGGCCCGT
>JBJSXB010000168.1:0-5903 GCA_046086245.1 Planctomycetaceae bacterium
CGCTGCCCCTCGGCGCTCGAGCCGTTGTCCCCCCAGATGCAAAAGATCAGCGTGTCGTCCCGGACGCCGAGCGCGCCCAGTGCATCGACGAGCCGACCGATTTGCGCGTCGGTGTGCTCGACGAAACCGGCGAATACCTCCATGAGACGCCGCTGGAAGGGGCGCTCGGCCTCGGGGATACTCTCCCACGAGGCCAGCGACTCGTCGCGCGGCGTGAGCCGGGCGTGCGCGGGGATCCAGCCGAGCGCCTTCTGCCGGGCGAAGACGCGTTCGCGGTAAGCGTCCCAGCCGTCGTCGAAGCGGCCCCGGTAGCGGTCGGCCCACTCGGCCGCCACGTGGTGCGGTCCGTGCACCGCCCCCGGTGCCCAGTAGAGAAAGAACGGCTTGTCGGGGGCGAAGCTCCGCCGCTGCGTCAGCCACTCCACCGCCCGATCGACGAGGTCCTCCGTGAGGTGGTAGCCGGCGCGTCGAGCGGGCTCGACCGGCGTCCGGTTCTCGTAGAGGCGCGGTTCCCACTGCGACGTCTCGCCGGCGAGGAATCCATAGAAGTGGTCGAAGCCGTGACCGGTGGGCCAGCGATCAAAAGGCCCGATGACGGTCGTCTCGTTGGCGGGAGTGTTGTGCCACTTGCCGAAGGCGGCCGAGAGGTAGCCGTAGTGATGGAGCACCTCGGGAAGGGTGGCGGCGGTGCGCGGGATGACGCCGGTGTAGCCCTCGAAGTCGGTGGCGCGCTCGGCGATCGTGCCGCTGCCGACGCGGTGATGGTTGCGGCCGGTAAGGAGGCTGGCGCGCGTCGGCGAGCAGATCGACGTGGTGTGGAAGGCGTTGTAGGCGATCCCCTCGCCCCAGAGGCGCGAAAGCGTCGGGGTGTGGACCTCGCCGCCGAAAGTGTCGGGCACGCCGAAGCCGACGTCGTCGAGGAGGATCACGAGGATGTTCGGGGCCCCGGTGGGCAGGCGCCGCGGCTCCGACCGCCTCGTCATCCGCGAATCCTGGATCGTCTCCCCGGCCACGCTTGCCGAGGGCGTCGGCGGAAAGGGGAGCACCGAGCCGTCGGCAGGAGACGGATCGGCGCAGCGTGCCGTGCCGACCGCGGCCAACAGCCCGGCAATCACCGCGGCAGCACAGCCTCGAGCGACATGCATCGCCATCCTCCGGTGGGGCCTCGGGCGACCGACGACGCGGTGGTGAACCATCCAACGGATACTACGGCCGCCGCCGTACGGCAGCGCGGCCGCTTCAGGCTCTGGCGGCGCGGTAGCCGCGCTCGAGTTGGGCGAGGCGGTCGTCGAGCTGGCCGGTGTATCCCGCCGAGATCCGCACCAAGCCGCGGGAGATGCCCGCCCGGGCGAGGCTCTCGGGGTCCATCTCGCTCGACGTGCTTACCGCACTGTTGCTCATCAGCGTCTCGCTGAAGCCGAGGCTGACGGCCATGTAGCCGAAGTCTTCCCGGTTCTGCAGATGTTCCATGAAGGCGCTGGCGCGCTCGGCGCAGCCGAGATCGACGGTGAGGATCCCTCCCGCCCCGTACCCCGGGTTGGCGAGCCGGCCGAGCAGGGCTTGGTCGGGATGCGAGGGCAGGCCGGGATAGACGACCCGCGCACCGAGCGCCTCGAGCCGCGTGGCGAACGCCAGGGCGCGACGGGAGTGCTCGCGGATCCGCAGGCCGAGGCTCGGCAGGCGCGTGGCTACCTCGTAGGCGGCGCGCGGATCCATCGTCGGTCCGAGGAGCATCAGGCTGCCGACGTGGAGGTCGTACATCGCGTCGATGAACGGACCGTCGGCACAGACGCAACCGGCGACGATGTCGGATGCGCCGTTGATGAACTTCGTGAGGCTGTGGACGACGACGTCGGCGCCGTGCCGGCGCGGCGTGACGACGCACGGGGCGAACGTGTTGTCGACGACCAGCCGTGCGCCGTGTGCATGGGCGATCGTCGCCAGCGCCGGGAGGTCGGCGACGCGGAGCGTGGGGTTGGCGATCGATTCGCAGTACAGCACCCGCGTCCGCGGCGTGAACGCCCGGGCGACGGCGGCCCGATCGGCCGGATCGACGAACGTGGTGTGGATGCCCGCCTTGCGCGGGAGGAAATCGTGGAGCAGGGCCCACGTGCCGCCGTAGAGCGTCGACGAGGCGACGATGTGATCCCCCGAGTCGCAACATTCGAGAAGGATGCCCGAGATCGCGGCCAGTCCGCTGGCGGTGCAGTAGGCGTGCTCGGTGGCCTCGAGTGCGGCCAGTTGCCGCGACAGCGCCATCACGGTGGGGTTGAAGTGGCGTCCGTAAAGAAAGCATCCTCCCGCCGGACCCGCGCGCCCCTGGAAGATGTCGGGCAGCCGCCCCGCCTCGAGCACCGTGAAGGTGGAGCTGGTCTCGATCGAGAGGTTGACGCCGCCGTGCTCGCCGAACTCGTGCCGCGTCCGCGCCAGCCGCGCGATCGGATCGTCGGGTGCGTCGGAGCGCGGCCCGCGGCCGGCGTCGTCGGTTGCCATGGTGGCCACGCGGTACGGCACGACCCGGATCGCCCCCGGTGGCGGCGGCCGGCGCGCGGGTCGGTGCGCCGGTGAAGGCACTGTAGGGGGCGGTCGCAAGAACCGGCAAATCGTCGTTCCGCGGTCGCCCGCACGGCGCGGCCGACGGCGGACGGGGAGCCGCTCGCGGCGGCCTTCTGCCACCGGGTACGATGCGTCGATGCCCCGCGATACCCGTACCCGGCGTGATCTCCACGCCCTCGACGAGAACGGCATGGTGCTGTGCAACCCGCGCGACCGGGAGGCGGCCCATCGCGCCGAGACCGAGGGGATCGCCACCCACGACCCGGCCGCCGTGACCTGTGCCGCGTGCCGGGAGTTGCTCCACCGTCGCGATCGCGACCGCCGCACCGACGCGGCACCGCGGCCCGACACACCGCCGGCGGCGCCGGCCGCGGCCGCCGCCGCGCCGTTCGTCCGGATCCGTGATGCCGCGAAGCTGGTCGGGCGCGTCCGCGAGGGGGACGGCGTCGATCCGCGGCTGGAGCGGCCGACCGGGCGGTCGGTCGGTGGTCGGCGCAAGCCCGATCATGGCGCCGATCGGCTCGCCGGACAGATCCTCGACGCGCTGCGCTTCTCGACGGCGCTGTCCGAGGCCGGTCTCGACGACTTCGTTTTCGCCGGCGTCCTCCCCGGGTCGCACGGCGGTCACTTCATCGTCGAGGTGGCGTGCCTCGATCCGCAGGCCGTCTACGATCCGGCCGATGTGGAGCGGATCCTCGCGCTGCAGCGCGCGAAGGTGCGCGCCGAGGTGTCGGAGTCGGTGCATCGGTGGAAGGCGCCCGACCTCTCGTTCCGCGTCAAGCCGCCCGGATCGCCGCCGGGATGACCGCGATGACGGCTCCGGTGCGCCGCTGGCTCTGCGGCCGGATCGACGACGGGCTGGTGCGGCAGATCGACCGCCTCGGACGGCAACCCGACGTCGTCGCCGTGGCGGTGATGCCCGACGTCCACCAGGGTCGCGTGGTTCCCAACGGGGTGGCGGTGGCGACGCGCCGCCTCGTCTATCCCGACCTCGTCGGGGCGGACATCGGCTGCGGGATCGCCGCGCTGCGATTCACAGTCGGCGCCGACGTCGCCCGCGACCGGCTCGAAGGGCTGCTCGAGCGCCTGCCGGGCGCGGTTCCCACCCTCAAGCAGCCGGTCGATCGTGCCGCGCGTCATCGACCGCTCGTCGAGGGGCTCGGCGCGCCGAGCGCCCCGCGGTTGGCGCGGGCCGCCGACCGCGATGGCGTCTATCAATTGGGCACCCTCGGTCGCGGCAACCACTTCCTCGAATTGGCAGGCGACGACGAGGGCGCCCTGTGGGGGGTGGTCCACACCGGCTCGCGAGCGCTGGGGCAGGAGATCACCGCTTTCCATCGGGCGCCCGGTGCCGACGGGCCCGGCGCGTCGGCCGACGAGTTGCCCGCGCTCGATCTCGACGGCGCTGCGGGGCGCGCCTACTTCGCCGACATGGAGTGGGCCTGCCGCTATGCCGCCGCCAACCGGGCCGCGATCCTCAACGCGCTGGCCGATCTCGTCGAGGAGCTCATCGGGGGTACGGTGGACACCGGGTCGTTCGTCGACTCGCCGCACAATACCGCCACGCGCGAGCAGGTCGGCGGGGAGACGCTCGTCGTCCACCGCAAGAGCGCCAATGCCGCGGCCGCGGGACGTCGTGGCGTGGTGGCGGGGTCGATGGCCACCGGCAGCCGGATGACGATCGGCCTGGGGAGCGACGCGGCACTTCATTCCTCGGCCCACGGCGCGGGGCGGGTGATGAGCCGCACCGAGGCGATGGGTCGGTTCGCGACGCGCGATCTCGAGGGGCGGATGCACGGGGTGGTCTACCACCGCGCCTGGGCGCGGCGCTTCCGCGACGAGGCGCCGCAGGCCTACCGCGACCTCCACGAGGTGATGCGGGCGCAGCGCGACCTGGTGAAGACCGAACGCGTACTGACCCCGATCCTCAACGACAAACGGCCCTAGGGCACGGGGGCGGAGTCGCCCGCGACGGTGCCAGGCGGAACGAGCGGTTGCCGGTTGGTAGGCTCTGTTCGGGGTGGCTCGTCACCGGGCGGTACCGGGAGGTGCGCATGCGTGACCCATGGGCGGCGGGGCGGGGCGGGGATGGGGCGCGGGTTCGCGGCCGTGGTCGGGCGCCGGGATGGCTGGTGCCGGTGGCGTGCGCGATGGCGGCGTGGCCGGTGGCTTCGCCCGCCCGGCAGCCCGAGCCAGGGGACGCGTCGGCGCCCGCGGTGACCGAGCGTGAGGACGACGGGCCGCTCGACGGGGAGTTGGACTGGGTCACGCCGGCGGTGAGCGCTCCGCGCGTGACGCAGCACGTGTTCGCCAGCGAAGCGGCGAAGACGCGCGTCAGCTATCACCTCTACCAGCCCCGCGCCTACCAGCGCGAGCCCGGGCGGCGGTTTCCGGTCGTCTACTGGTTGCACGGCTCCGGCGGGGGGCTGCGCGGCATCCCGACGGTCGCGCGGCGCTTCGACGAGGCGATCGAGGCGGGCACGGCGCCGCCGGCGTTGGTCGTGTTCGTCAACGGCCTGCGCGAGGGAATGTACGTCGACTGGCACGACGGCTCGGCTCCCATCGAGACGATGATCGTCGAGGAACTCGTTCCTCACGTCGATGCCACCTGGCGCACGATCGCCACCCGCGCGGGGCGTGTGCTCGACGGCTTCAGCATGGGGGGCTACGGCGCGGCGCGGCTGGGGTTCAAATACCCGGAGACGTTCCGCGGCGTGTCGATCGTCGGTGCCGGGCCGCTGCAGGACGATCTGCTCGCCGCCGCGCCGCGCGCTGGACGGCGCCGCGCCGAGGAGGTGCTGCGCCGTGTCTATGGCGGCGACCCCGGCGTTTTCCGGCGCGTGAGTCCGCGCACGCTGGCCGCCGCGCGGGCGGAGACGATCGCCGCCGGATCGCTGGTGCGGCTGGTGGTCGGCGACGCCGACGAGACGTTCGCCACCAACCGCGACTTCCACCATCATCTCGACGCGCTGGGCATCCCCCATACTTGGACGGTCGTGCCCGGCGTGGGGCACGATCCGGCGGCGGTGGTGGCCGCGCTCGGTGACGAGCAGTGGGCCTTCTACCGCGGCGCCTTCGCCGCGGCCGGCGAGGACACGGCCGACGAGGACACGGTGGGCACGGCGGCCGACGACGGGGCCGCACCGCGTGCGATCACCCTGGCCGTGGGAGACGTGGCACGCCGCGCCCTGGTGGTGAACGCCCCGCCGGCGGGCACGACACGGCCGGCGGTGATCGTGCTCCACGGCGGCATGGGAAGCGCCGAGCGGATGCGGGCCATGTCAGGGTTCGACGCGGTGGCCCGCCGACACGGCTTCATGGTTGCCTATGGCGAAGGCACCGACTTC
>JBJSXB010000169.1:0-11913 GCA_046086245.1 Planctomycetaceae bacterium
CATCCCGGCGCCGATCACGTGGGGCAACTCGCGCCCCTCGGCGGCGAGAGCCTCGACCATGATCTCGCTGGCGGCGCGCTGCCGGTCGACCGCGCCGGAATAGGCGATCGCCGGGATGTTGAGCAGGTTCCGCACCACTGGGGGGACGTCGGTGAGGAGCCAGAGACGCGCTTCCCACGGCGGCACGTCGGTGGCGCTCAATCCCATGAACCGCGCCGTGTCGACGAAGCCGGCACCGCCGTGGATCGCGCAGAACCGGTCGGTGCGTCGGGCGCCGACGCCCCAGGCGCCGGCACCGCCCATCGAGAATCCCGCCAGCACCACACGATCGCGGTCGATCGGCCGCAGCGCCGCGAGAGCGTCGAGGGCCTCGATCACGTCGGTCGTGCCCGGCCCCTTCCAGCCGTTGCAGTAGCGGCCGAAGGGCATGAGCACGATGGCGTCGGACGGGAAGAACTCGCCACTCTTGCGGCTCTTCTGCCAGAGGAAATGAAGGTCGGTGTCGCGCTCGCCGCGGCCGTGGAGCCAGATCCACACCGGCGCCGGACGGGTGGGATCGAGCCCCTCGGGCACGACGATCCCGTAGGGCTGGACGGAGCCGTCGAGCGCCGACCGGAACCCGAGGGCCACCGGGCCGGTCTGCGTCCGCCACGGGGTCGTGACGGCGGCGAGGGCGGCCAGCCGCCGCTCCGCCTCGTCGAGCGCCCCGGTGGCACGCGCGAGGTGCGCCGGCTCCCACCATTCGCCGCACGACAGCGCGTAGTCCACCGCCTTGAGGAAGACCTCGACCTCGGCCCGCGCCTGCGGGTCGCCCGGCGGCAGCGCCGCGAGGCGCGTCCCGAGCGCGGCCAGCCGCTCGGGGACGGCCTGCCAGGCCCGCCGCGCCGGTTCGTCGAGCTTCGTCACCAGTTCGTCGAGCGCCGGCGCCGGCGGCGGCAGACGGCGCTGGATCGCTCCCGCCTGCCCCGGTTTCACGGCGGGTGGCGTCGCCGGATCGTCGGTCGTGGCCACCAGTTGCGACGGCGGCGGCTGGAACGACGCCTCGTGGGCGCGCGCGAGCGTCACCAGCCGCGCTGCCTCGGCGGGATGGTCGGCGGCGACGTCGAAACGCTCGCCGGGATCGACAGCGAGGTCGTACAGCTGCGGCGGATCGTGGCGCACCGGGGTCGGATCGCCATACGCGCCCTGTGTCGCCAGATGGGCCTTCCAGCGGCCACTGCGCACGGCGAACACCTGCTGGCCGCGGTAGTAGAAGAACGCCTCGCGCTCGACCGGCTCGTTGGCGAGGAGCGCCGGGCGCAGGTCGACGCCGTCGATCGGCCGATCGGCGGGCAGCGCTGCCCCGGCGAGCGCCGCCACCGTGGGAAAGAGATCGAGCATCGTCGCGATGCCGCGGTGGACCCGCCCCGGGTGAATCGTCCCCGGCCACCACGCGATCGCCGGCACGCGCATTCCCCCCTCCCACGTGCTCCCCTTGCCGTCGCGGAGCGGTCCCGCCGAGCCTCCCTGCTGGTTCATGATCAGCCAGGGGCCGTTGTCGCTGGTGAAGACGACCAGCGTCCGCTCGGCGATACCGCGCTCGCGGAGCGCCGCGAGGATCCGGCCGACGTTGGCATCGAGCTCCTCGACGACGTCGCCATACAACCCGCGCGGGCTCGTGCCACGAAACTCCGCCGACGCGAACAGCGGCACGTGGGGAAACGACAGCGGCACGTAGAGGAAGAACGGACGCGCGGCATGGTCGGCGATGAAGGCGAGGGCGGCGTCGACGGTGCGCGGCGTGAGCGTGGTCTGATCGACGGGGCGGACGACCTCCTCGATCGCGTCGCCGACACCGCGGTAGATCCCCGCCTTCCACCACTCCGCCTGCGGGGCGGGGGAGCCCGACGCGCCGCGTGGAATCCGGCCGGCGGGGTCCATGTCGTTGGAGTGGGGGAGACCGACGAAGGCGTCGAACCCGTGCCGGGCCGGAGCTCCGGCGGGGTTGAGCGTGAAGTTGCCCAGATGCCACTTGCCGAAGCAGCCGGTGGCGTAGCCGCGCTCGCGGAGCAGCTCGGCGAGCGTGATCTCCCCGTCGGGGAGATGCCCGGTCGACTTGGTACGGAGGACGCGGAAGCGGTCGTGGCACATTCCGCTGCGGATCGGGTAGCGGCCGGTGAGCAGCGCCGTGCGGCTCGGCGTGCAGACCTCGGCGGCGGAGTAGAAATCGGTGAAGCGCATGCCCTCGGCCGCCATCCGGTCGAGGTGCGGCGTGCGGATCGTGGGATGGCCGTAGCAGCCGAGGTCGCCGTAGCCGAGATCGTCGGCGAGGATGACCACCACGTTGGGCGGCGGATCGGCGGCCTCCGCCGCCTGCCACCGCAGCCCGAGCGCCACCGCCGCCACCAGCACCGTACGGATCATCGTTGATTCCCCTGCGGTAAAACGATCCCCGACACGACACAGGCGCTGCATCGGTGACACGGCCGTCGGCGCCATGGCCGTCGGTCGGTGGCGGGGGACGGTGTCCCCGACGTGGCCCAACCCCGAGGCCCGGCAGCGCCGCGCCACCGCGGCCGACCGCCGCCTTGTACCATGCCTTCCCGACAGGAGCCGCACGGTTTTCGGCGGCGCGCGGGAACGCGCCGGCCGCTCCCGGCACCCACCGCGATCATGCCGGGGATCAACGCTTGGCCATCCACCATTCCGGCCGCTTGCGTCACCTTCCCGCGGCGGGCGAGAATCGTTCCCGACACCGCGGCTAGGAACGGGACACGCACGGGGGACGACGGCATGCCGGTCGACGACATCCTGCTCGACGCCGAGGAGCGCATGGAGAAGGCGGTGGAGGTGTTCCGCCACGCGCTCACCGGCATCCGCACCGGCCGGGCGAACCCCGGCCTGGTCGACTCCCTGCGGGTCGAGGTCTACGGATCGCCCACCCCGATCAAGGCCCTCGCCAGCGTCGGCGCACCGGAGCCCAATCAGATCGTCGTGCGTCCCTTCGACCCCGGCACCATCAAGGACATCGAGAAGGCGCTGCGGGCCAGCGAGCTGGGATTCAATCCGCAGAGCGACGGCCGCGTGATCCGCATCGTCGTGCCCGCCCTCTCCACCGACGTGCGCCGCAAGATGAGCGCCCGCATCAAGGAGCTCGCCGAGGAGGCGCGGGTCGCGATCCGCAACGTGCGCCGCGATGCCAACAAGGCGGCCGACGCGGAGCAGGCCGACGGCGGGATCACCGAGGACGATTGCAAGGGCGGCAAGGAAGAGGTCCAGGAACTGACCAAGCGCTTCGAGACGCGGGTCGGCGACCTGGCCAAGACCAAGGACGCGGAAGTGATGGAGGAGTGACCGGCCGCCATGAGCCCACCGGCCGCCGGTGACCCGACCGCGCTCCCGAATCCCGCGCCACCCCTGGTGGTGGAGGGGGTGGTGAAGCGCTACGGCACGCGTGCCGTGCTCGACGGAGTCTCGCTCACGGTCCGACCGGGCATCACCGGCCTGGTCGGGCCCAACGGTGCCGGCAAGAGCACGCTGGTGCGCTCGATCCTCGGCCTGGTGCGATTGGCGGCGGGGCGCGTGCGGGTGTTCGGCATCGATCCCTACCGCTCGCCGATCACCGTGCGCGGCCTGCTCGGCGTCGTCCCCGAGGACGAATGCTCGATTCCGGGATTGTCCGGCGTGGAGATGGTCCGCTACGCGGCACGGCTCTCGGGTCTGCCCGGCATCGAGGCGCTGCGGCGCGCGCACGAGGTACTCGACTGGTGCGACGCCGGGCAGGAGCGCTACCGGCCGGTGGAGACGCTCTCGGTCGGGGTGCGGCAGAAGGTGGCCTTCGCCGCGGCGATCGTCCACGATCCGGCGCTGGTGATCCTCGACGAGCCGACCAACGGCCTCGATCCGATCGAGCGCCGGGCGATGCTCGGCCGGCTCACCACGCTGGCCCGCGACCACGGCAAGACGGTGATCGTCTCGACGCACGTCCTGCCCGACGTCGAGGCGGTCTGCGACGACCTGGTGGTCCTCGCCCGCGGCCGGGTGCGGCTCCGCGGGTCGATCGCCGATCTGACCCGCGCCGACGGCTCGCAGCACCGTATCGAGACCGACGGCGACCCCGCCGTGCTCGCCGACGCCCTGCGCCTCCACGGGTTCGACGCGCGGGTGGTGGTCGCCGATACCGGCCCGGCGATCCACGTCGGCGCCGACGACGGCCGGCGCCTCCTCGCGGTGTGGACGATCGCCGCCGGGGCGGGGGCGCGGATCCGCCAGTTCGAGCCGGCGCGCCGGGCGCTCGAAGACGTGTTCGTCGCCGCGTTGCGGGAGGCCGAACATGCCGCTCCATGACGTCGGCTACCGGCCGTGGCGGGGACGGCGGCTCCGCCGCGGCGCCGCGGTGGGGGTGATCGCTCTCACCGGGCTGCGGCTCGCCTGGACGAGCCGCTGGCTGCGCCGCGCGCTGCTCGTGGCCTGGATGCCGTGTGTCCTGTTCGCGATCGCCTTCTTCGCCTTCGAGCAGGCGGCCGAGGATGGCCAGTTCAAGTCGATCCGCACCAAGATCCGTATGGATCAGGCGCTCGACAACCTCGGACTGCTCGGCGCCGTCCTCGCCGACACGCTCGCCGGTCAACCGAACGGCACACCGCGGCCGATCGAGGAGCTCCGCCACACCGTCTGGTCGCGCCTTCTGCTGGCCTTCATGCGCGCGCCGCAGGCGAGCCTGCTGGCGATCGTCGTCGGCCTGATCGCCCCCTCGCTGATCTCCCGTGATCTCCGCGCGAAGGCCTGGCTGGTGTACTTCACGCGGCCCGTGACCGCCTTCGATTACGTCGGCGGCAAGCTCGTGGTGCTGGCGGTGTTCGTCGCGGCGATCACCATGCTGCCGGCGCTGGCCCTGTGGGTGCTCGGCGTGCTCGTCAGCCCCGATCTTTCCGTCGTGCTCACCACCTGGGACTTGCCGTTGCGGATCGTGGCGGCGACCGTCGCCCTCGCCCTGCCGACGGTGCTGATGGCGCTGGCCTATTCGTCGCTGACGGTGGAGAGCCGGATCGCCAGCTTCGCCTGGTTCGCCACCTGGGCGGCCTGTTGGATCGCCCACGGGGCGCTGGTGACCGCCGACATGGTGGCGGCGCAGGACGAGCGGCAACCGCCGGCGATCGGCTTTCCCGAGGCCGCCGGCTACGGCGACGAGGCGCTCGCTCGGGAGCGCCCCCCGCGCCGCCGGCCGCCGGAGGCGTTCCGCTGGCTCCAGCGGGCCGCCGGTCTCGACCAGCGCGTCGATGGCTGGAGTTGGATCTCCCCCTACCATGCCCTCGGTGTCGTCCAAGCGGCGATCTTCGGCGTCGAGACGCGCCGGACCGCGATCGTGCCCCCCGCCCTCTCCCTGGCGGCGATCTGCGTCGTCTCGTCGCTGGTGCTCCTCAGCCGCGCCAACGCCCCCGCCCGATCCTGACGACCGGAACCGCGTCGATGCTCCGTCTGACCAACGTCACCAAACTCTACGGCAGCGTGATCGGCGTGAACGACGTCACGGTGGAACTCGGCGCGGGCGCCCACGGACTGCTCGGTCCCAATGGCGCCGGCAAGACGACGTTCATCGGCCTGGTGACCGGCCAGTTGCGCCCGTCGATGGGGCACGTGGAGGTGTTCGGTGCCGCGCCGTTCGGCAACGACGCCGTGCTGCGCCGGATCGGCTTCTGCCCCGCCAGCGACATCCGCGAACGAACCGCCACGGCACTGGAATGGGTGCGGTACCTCCTGCGTCTCGGTGGCTTCGGCGCCGTGGAGGCCGCCACCCGCGCGGCGCGGACGCTCGACGCCGTCGGCCTCGGTGAAGCCGCCCGACGGCCGCTGGGCACCCTCTCCAAGGGAATGCGGCAACGCGCCAAGATCGCCGGCGCGATCGCCCACGAGCCCGACCTGCTCGTCCTCGACGAGCCCTTCGACGGCCTCGATCCGGTCGCCCGCCACGATCTCGTCGAGATGGTGCGCCGCTGGTCGCGGTCGCGGTCGCTGTTGGTCGCCAGTCACCTGCTCCACGAGGTCGAGGCGTTGCACGCCGGACTGGCGGTGATCCTCGGCGGGCGGCTGGTCGCCAGTGGCTCCGCCGACGAGATTCGCTCGCTGGTCGAATCGATGCCGACGGAAATCCGGGTCCACTGTGCCGAGCCGCGCCGGCTCGCCGCACGGCTCGTCGCATCGCCGGCCTGTCTCTCCCTGCGGCTCGAGGGGGAACGGTCGCTGATCGTGGCCACGCGCCAGCCCGACACCGTCGCCGATGTCGTCGGCGCGGCGGCGGCGGAGGGGCTGGAGGTCGAGACGATCGTTCCCGCCGACCGGTCGCTCGAGGGGCTGTTCGCGCGGCTGGTGCATCTCCACCGGGGGATCGCCCCATGAACACCCTTCGCGCGGTGCTCGCCGTGGCGCGGTTCCAGCTCGCGCGGCTGCGCACGCCACCGCGGCTCGCCCTGGCGCTGGTGGGAATGCTGTTTCCCGCCGCGGTGATCCTCGCCGTACGCCACTCCACCAACGGGGCGCTGGAACGCAACTTCGGAGCCGTGCTCCTCTACGCGCTGGTGCCCGAGGCGGTGTGCATGCTCGGCTTGTTGGTGACGATGTGTCCGGCCGTCGCCGACGAACTGGAACGCGGCACCTGGGTGCACATCGCCGTCCGGCCCGGCGGCCGCCGCGCGCTGGTGCTCGGCACCTTCCTGGCGGCTGTCGCCTGGACCACCGCGGTGGGTCTGGGCGCCCTCTTGCTGGCCGTACTCGCCGGCGGCATGGCGAAACCGGCGGGACTGCTCACGGTGTTCGCCGGTCTGGTCGTCATCTCCTGCATCGGGCGGGCGGCCCTGTTCTCCCTGCCGGCGGTCCTGCTGCCGCACCGCGCGCTGGTCGCCAGCGTCGGCGTCGCGGTGGTGGTCGAGTACCTCGCCGGTTTCCTTCCCGCCGTCGTCAACCAGGTGACGGTGAGCCTGCGGCTGCGCAGTCTGTTGGTGGACTGGATGGACTGGCAGCGCAACGTCCCCCCACAACTGCGCCTCATCGTCGATCCACAGCCGGCGTGGACGCAGTGCGCGGCCGTGGCGGTGCTCACCGTCGTGCTGCTCACCACGGCGATCGTGATCCTCGAACGCCGCCAATTCCCTCCCAGCGAGGAAGGGTGACGTGATCGCGATCGAGGACCTCGTGAAGCACTACCGCGCGGCCGACGGGGGCATGGTGCGCGCCGTCGACGGCGTTTCGCTGGCGGTGCACCCCGGGGAGATGGTCGGTTTGCTCGGCGCCAACGGCGCGGGCAAGACGACGACGCTGCGCGTCCTCGCGACGCTGCTGCGCCCCACCTCCGGCCGCGCTCGGGTCGATGGCCACGACGCCAGCGTTGATCCGGTGGCGGTCCGGCGCCGGCTCGGCTACGTGTCGGCGACCACCGGCGTGCCCGACCGGCTCACGCCACGCGAGATCCTCGATTCCTTCGGCCGACTCCACGGCCTCGACGGGCCATCGCGCGCCGCCCGGGTGGAGTCGCTGGTCGAACGCCTCGGGCTCAAGGACTGTGCCGACCGGCCCGCCGGACGCCTCTCCTCCGGGCAGCGGCAGCGCGTCTCGGTGGGCCGGGCGCTGGTGCACGACCCGCCGGCACTGGTACTCGACGAGCCGACGAGCGCCCTGGACGTGATCGGGGCGCGCGACCTGCTCGACCTGCTGGCGGGGCTGCGCGCCGAGGGCCGCGCGATCCTTCTCTCCACACACCGCCTCCACGAAATCGAGCACCGCTGTGACCGCTTCGTGGTGATCCACGGCGGCCGCGTCGTCGCCGCCGGCACGCGCGCGGCGCTGGTGGGCGGCAGCGCCGATCTCGAGGGGGCGTTCTTCGCCGCGGTGGCGGCGGGGAGCATGCCATGACGCCGCCTACCGTCGGCCGCTTCACCGCGGCGCTGGCGATCGCCCGTCGCGACCTGGTGGAGTTCGTCCGCGATCGCCGCACGTTGTTCGTGACCTTGCTGCTGCCGATGGTCACCTATCCGATCGTGGCCTTGGCCAGCGCCCTGGGGCTGCGGACGGCGGTCGCCGATCTGGAATCGAAGGCGGCGGCGACCCGGCTCGCCGTCGCCGTCAGCGGCGCCGACGCTCTGGCGTTCGCGGAGCGCCTCCGCGAGGTCACGCAGTCGCCGCCGCGCGGCGGCGCCGACTGGCCCGCCGCCATCGAGATCGAGCCGCTCCCGCCGCCGCTGGCCCTCCGGGCGCTGGCCACGGGCGTGGCCGACGTCTGGGTCGAGGCGCCGGCGGGAACGATGGCCGCCCTCGACGGCGACGGCACAGCGACGGTCGCGGCCCGACTGGCGGATTCCGGCATGCAGGGGGAGGGAGGGGGCCGCGCCTGGGACGCGCTGGTTCGGCATGTGGCCGACGACGCTCTCCGCCGCCGCGCCGCCGCCGCCGGCCTGCCCGGGGCGTTTCTCGATCCGCTCCGCGTCACGCTCGCGGGCGGGGGTGGGCCGGCGGTGCCGACGAGCATCGGTCCGACGCTCGCCGGATCGATCCTCGTGCTGCTGACGGTGCTGACGCTCACGGGCGCCTTCTACCCGGCGATCGACGCCATCGCCGGCGAGAAGGAACGGGGCACGATCGAGACGCTGCTGATGGCGCCATGCAGCGCCGGGCAGATCGTCCTCGGCAAGTTCCTCGCCGTGTTCGCCGTGACGCTGGCGACGCTCGCGGCCAACGCCTTGTCGATCGCGCTGACGGCGGCGGCCGCGGTGCGTCTCCTTCCCCAGGGCATGACGATGGAATTGGCGGGCGTCGCCGGGGGCACGGTGGCGACGATCATCGCCTTCGCCGGTCTGGCTTCCCTGGCGGCGGCCACGTGCCTGGCGGTGACCACCGCGTCGAAAAGCGGCAAGGAGGCGCAGAACACGCTCACCCCGGTGATCCTCCTGGTCAGCGCCCTGGCCGGCACGGCACTGCTGCCCGGACTGCGCGGCAATCCGTGGCTGGCGCTGGTGCCCTTCGCGGGGCAGATCGTCGTCTCGCGGACGGCGTTGGTCGGTGCCGAGGGGGCCGAGGGGGCCCTCCTGCCGGTGCCCGTCGCGGTGCTGCTGTCGCTGGTGTCGTCGGCGGCACTGTCGTGGCTGTTGCTCAAGGGCACGGCGCTGTTGCTCACCGACGAGGACATCCTCTTCCGCGGCCCCGATGCCACGCCCCGCGGCCTCGGTCGGCCGGCGCCGCGGCGCGTGCCGACGGTGGCCCAGGGGTGCGTGCCGGTCGCCGCCGGTCTGGCGGCGGTGTGGTACGCGCAGGGGATCGGCCCCGACGACCTGCTGCTGGCGATCCCGCTCCACCAGGCGGTGGCGGTCGTGGCGCCGCTCGTGCTGGCGCTGGTGTGGCAGCGGGTCGATCTCCGGGCGACGCTCGGGCTGGTCGCCCCCGGCCACGGCTTCCGGGGCGGCGTCGCGCTGGGGGGCGCCGCGCTGATGGGGGGCGGCTTGTTCCTCCTCTCCGCCGCGCTGCTCCTCGCCTCCGGCAGCGGCATCTCCGACGACGCGCGCAACCTTTCGCAGCGCCTCCTCACCCTGATCCGCGACCGCCCCTGGTGGGTCGGCGCCGTCCTGATGGCCCTGCTCCCCGCGGTGGCGGAGGAGATGCTCTACCGCGGCTGGACGCTGGCGGCGCTGACGGGCGAGCGACCGAGCCGGGCGCGGCGCACCGCGGCGGTCGTGGCGCAGGCGGCGCTGTTCGCCGTCGCCCACCTGCTCCCCGAGCGCATGCCGGCGACTTTCGCGCTCGGTCTGGCGACCGGCGCGGTGCGCGTCGCCAGTGGCAGCCTCCTGCCGGCGATCGTCCTCCATGCGGTCCACAACGCGATGCCGTTGGCGTTGGTGGCGCTGGCGGGCCGTGGGGCGCTCGACGGGGCGCTGGCGGAGGTCGCGACCGGCGTGGCGACCCGCCTGCCCGACGGTGTGACCGCGGCCGCCGCGATGGCACTGGCCATCGGTGCCGTCCTGGTGGCGCTGGCGGCCCGCGGCCGCGGCGCATCAGGCGATGATCGCCCGCACCGGTGAGGCGGGCTCGACGCCGGTGAGCCGCGTGTCGAGCCCCTGGTGGGGCACGGTGAACCGCGCGTGGTCGATGCCCAGCAGCCAGAGCATCGTGGCGTGCAGATCGCGGACGTGGACCACGTCGGTGACCGCGCGGTAGCCGAATTCGTCGGTGGCGCCGTGGGTCACGCCACCGCGGATCCCGCCGCCGGCGAGGACCATGCTGAAGCCCTGGATGTGGTGATCGCGCCCGACCGCCCCCTTGTTCGACTGCGCCATCGGCGTGCGGCCGAACTCGCCGCCGATCACCACGAGCGTCTCGTCGAGGAGGCCGCGCCGCGCGAGATCGGCGAGCAACCCCGCCACTGCCCGGTCGGTTGGAGGGCAGATCTCGGCGAGGTAGGAATCGATCCGGTCGTGATGGTCCCAGTCGGAGTGGTAGAGCTGGACGAAGCGGACGCCCTGCTCCACCAGGCGCCGCGCCAGCAGGCAATTGGTGCCGATCGTCGCCCGGCCCGGCTCGGCGCCGTAGAGCGCGAGCGTCTCGGCCGACTCGGCGCCGAGATCGGCGAGCCGGGGCACGCTGGATTGCATGCGGAAGGCGAGTTCGTACTGGGCGATGCGGGTGGCGATCTCCGCGTCGCCAACGGTCGAAAGGCGGAGTCGATCGAGCGCCCGCACGGCGCCGACGACGTCGGCCTGGTGCGCGGCGTCGACGCCCGGCGGGCTGGCGGCGTGGTGCACGGGAGGGCCCGCCGTGGCGAACTCCACCCCTTGGCAGGCGCCGGGGAGAAACCCCGAATGCCATTGCCGCGCGGCGATCGGCTGCGGATTGCGCCCCAGCCGGCTGGTGAGGACGACGAAGCCGGGCAAGTCGGCGGCGGCGGTGCCCAGGCCGTAGGTCACCCAGGCGCCCATGCTCGGTCGGCCCGACAGCGCGGTGCCGCAGTTGATGAAGGTGTGGGCGGGATCATGGTTGATCTGCTCGGTGACCATCGACCGCACGATCGCCAGCCGGTCGGCGTGGGCGCCCAGCCGGGGAAAATGGTCGGCGATCTCGGCACCGCAGGCGCCGTAGCGACGGAAGCGGACGCGCGGCCCGAGGCAGACGAGCTTTTGCCCCTGCAACTGCGCGATCGGTTGCCCGGCGGTGACGCTCTCCGGCATCGGTTGTCCGTCGCGCGCCGCCAGCGTCGGCTTGGGATCGAACGATTCGAGATGGCTCGGCCCGCCGGCGAGGCAGATGAAGATCACCGCCCGGGCGCGGGCAGGGTGGTGGGGCAACCCGGCCAGCGGCGCACGCCCGGGGGAGGCGGCGGCGTCGCGGGCGGCGAACACGCCCAGCGCCGTCGCCCCGAGGGCGAGCCCCTGGGCGCGGAGGAATGTGCGGCGGTGGAGATCGAATGTGGCCATCGGCAGGGCTAGTGTCCTGAACTAGAAGTTCATGACACTAGAAATTGTTTGATTCCCGGCCTGCAAGGCCGGAAATGTCGTGTCGTGAATCGAAATGAACTTTCGACTCACGACACTAGCAGCCCGTGGCCAAAGTCCATCCATGGCCTTTGGCCACTCGAAACGCTTCGCTTTTCACGGGAGTTGCACTCCCGGCACCTCATCCCTAAGGTGCGGCTGGCTGTTTGTCCACCGCCTGCTAGTGTCCTGAACTAGAGGGTCATGACACTAGAAATTGTTTGATTCCCGGCCTGCAAGGCCGGAAATGTCGTGTCGTGAATCGAAATGAACTTTCGACTCACGACACTAGCTGCCGCACTTGCCCAAAGCACCACATCTGACAGGACCACGTCTCACAGCACGACGTCGTGAGCGAAGGCCTCCGGTTCACGGCGCACCGCGCCTCGTCCACCCAACCCGCCCCGCCTGCACTGTCGCGCGTGAC